>NZ_CALWND010000007.1:0-209179 GCF_944382735.1 Candidatus Allofournierella merdavium
GCGCCAGCGCAAGGGTTGCCGCAACAAAAGAAAAAATCAGCGCTTTCTTTTTCATGATTCCTTCCTCCTTGGTTTACATATACTCGACCGGGACACCTTTCTTTGCCAGCACGTCAAAAAAGTCCGTTTCATCTTTCAGGCACAGGAAAAACCGAAAGCTTTTCCACCGCTCGAACCGGCCGGAAGAAGTGTCCTCCCGGTATGCCAGCCCAAGGGCTTTCCGATACAGTTCATACTGGCTGTCCCCCTCCACCGTCACCAGCCGGATGTCCCGTTCCACCCGCACCTTGCGGATGTCGCTGAAGGGAATGAAGTTGACCAGGATGCTCTGGGGGAAATGCCGGTCCTTGCGTGGGTGGCAGGAAAAGTACAGCGTCTGCTCGTCGCAGTACAGCTGCATCTCGGCCATGTAGTACAGCTGCCCGCCCTTGACGATCCGCCAGACCTTATAGGGAAAGAGGGCGGGCACGCAGGCCAGAAGGCCGAACACCACACTGACCACCGTCATCATGGGCACTGTGTCCCTGTTGATGGCGTTCACACAGAAGTCCAGATAGCTGCTGGCCCCCACATACACCCCGAACAACAGCAGCAGCACCGTGGCCACGATCCACACCGGGTACCCCGGCGAATGCCGCATCCATTGCTTTGCCAGCGCGCGGTGCCGCGCCTGGTCCACCATGAAATAGTGCTTCATCATGCCTCCCCTTTATTGCCGCCTGTTTTGCTCTTCACTCGTTTTTTGCACGCCTATGATACCACATTTCCGGGGCGATAGAAAGGCGCCCTTTTTGAAAGCTGCTGAAAGCGGCATAAAAAGAGCGAGGGGCGACCGGCGGTCCCACCTCGCTCCTGATATGTTTGCGCAGTTTCATGAAAGGGGCGCGCAAGCCACAAACAGCGGTCATTCTTCCGCGCCCACCAGGCCGTTCCACAGCCGGTAGTAGACGCCCTTTTTGGCCAGAAGTTCGGCGTGGGTGCCCTGCTCCTCGATGCCCTCTTTGCCCAGCACCAGGATGCGGTCGGCGTTCTGGATGGTGGTGAGCCGGTGGGCGATGGTCAGGGTGGTGCGCCCCTTGGCCAGCGCTTCCAGGCTGCGGTTCACCAGCACCTCGCTCTCGTTGTCCAGCGCGCTGGTGGCCTCGTCCAGGATGAGGATGGGTGGATTTTTGAGGAATACCCGGGCGATGGAGATGCGCTGCTTCTGCCCGCCGCTGAGTTTCACCCCCCGCTCGCCCACATAGGTGTCGTAGCCGTCTTTGAGTTTTGTGATGAACTCGTGGGCCCCGGCCAGCTTCGCCGCCGCCTCCACCTCCTGCCGGGTGGCGCCGGGCCTGCCGTAGGCGATGTTCTCGTACACGCTGCCGCTGAAGAGATACACGTCCTGCTGCACCACACCGATGGCGCCCCGCAGGCTGTCCAGCGTCACGTCCCGCACATCCTGCCCGTCGATGAGGATGCGCCCGCCGGTGACGTCGTAGAACCGGGGGATGAGGTTGCACAGGGTGGTCTTGCCGCCGCCGGAGGGCCCCACCAGCGCCAGTTTCTCGCCGGGGCGGATCTCCAGGTCCACCCCCCGCAGCACCCGGTTGTGGTCGTCGGGATACTCAAAGGAGACATCCTCCAGCCGGATGGCCCCCTCCTTCACCGCCAGGGGTTTCGCGCCCGGCGCGTCGGTGATCTCCACGGGGGCGTCCATGATCTCGCAGAAGCGCTCGATGCCGGTGACCCCCCGCTGGAACTGCTCGGCAAACTCCACGATGCGGCGGATGGTGGCGATGAGGGTGCTCACATAGAGCATGTAGGCCACCAGGTCGCCGGGGGCGATGCGACCGGCCACCAGGAACAGCCCGCCCGCCACGATCACCACCAGGTACATCAGCCCGTCGAACAGGCGGGTGGAGGTCTGGAAGGCGGCCATGAACCGGTAGGTCTGCTTTTTGATGGCCTTGAAGGCCTCGTTGTCCCGCCGGAACTTCTCGATCTCCACCCCCTCGTTGGCGAAGGCCTTCACCACCCGCTCGCCCAAGAGGCTGTCCTCGATGCGGGCGTTCAACTCGCCGATCTGCACCCGCTGGCGGCGGAAGGCAGCCCGCAGCCGCAGGTTGATGAGGGTGGACACCACCCCCATCAGCGGCACGCAGGCAAAGAGGATGAGGGTGAGCGCCACGCTGGACCGGCAGAGGATGACGAAGCTGGCGGTGATCTTGATGGCGGCGATGAAGAACTCCTCCGGGCAGTGGTGGGCGAACTCGGTCACGTCGAACAGGTCGTTGGTGATGCGGCCCATGATCTGCCCCACCTTGGTGTTGGAGTAGTAGGTGTAGCCCAGCCGCTGCAGGTGGGCAAAGGCGTCCCGGCGCATGTCGGTCTCCACATACACGCCCATCACATGCCCCATGTCCGCCATGTAGTAGTTGGCCAGGCCGTCCACGATGCGCAGCAAAAGGTACAAAAGCCCCAGCCGCAGCACCACGCCGGCGGTGAGCAGCGAGGCGTCGGTGACGGCGGTGTTGGTGAGAAAGCGCATGATCTGCGGCAGCACCATGTCGCACAGGGTGGTGAGCGCCGCGCAGAAAAGGTCAAAAAACAGGATGCGCCGGTAGGGTTTCAGATAGGGCCAGAAGCGCCGCAAAAGGCCCTGCTTTTTCACAGTGGATTCCATGGTTCCTCCTCGTTGAAACGGGCGCGCCCGGTGTTGGGGGCGGCAGAGAAAAGCCGGGGCGCCGCGTGAGAGCGGCGCCCCGGCCGGGATCGTTTCAGGCCGCGGGCTCAGCCCGCCCCGCCCTCGGCTTGCACGGTGTCGGCGGCGGGGGGCGTCTCAGCGGGCGGGGCCTGCTGCACGTCGGAGCTGCTGCTGGCGGGCGGCGTGGGGTCCGCCGCCCCGCAGACGGTGCACACGCCGTTCATATAGTTATGCTGGCCGGTGGCCGGAAGCACGGTGGAACTGATCTGCGCGCCGCAGTCCGCGCAGGTCACCGTCTCGGAGCCGTCCGCGCCGCAGGTGGGGTCCACCTTATTCACGACCTTGTTGGTGTGGGGGCAGGGGGTGGGCGCCGGCGGCGTGGTGGCGGCCGGCGGGGTGGTGGCGGCCGGCGGTGTGGTGGCCGCGGGCGGCGTGGTGGCAGCCGGCGGGGTGGTGGCGGCCGGCGGCGTGGTGGCAGCCGGCGTGCCCTTGCACTGGGTGGGGTCAGCCTTGCACACCGGGCAGGTCAGGTTGGGGGCGGCGGCGCTGCACAGGGTGGTGCAGGTGCAGACGGGGGCCGGCGTGGGCGAGGGCGACGGGCTGGGCGTCGGCTGCGGTTCCTGCTCCACCCGGCGGAAGTGGGCGGTCAGGAAGATGCCGTTGGCGTCCGCCTCCTGGGGCACGGTGAACATGATGCTCTCCTGCTGGTCGATGAAGCCCAGGCTGGCGCTCCAGTGGTCAAACTCCCAGCCCTCGTCCGCCACCGCGGTGATCATGCTGGTCTGCTGGCCCTTCTTCACGCTCTGGCTGGTCTCGCCCTCCACATGGCCGCCCTCGCCGGCGGAGATCTCCACCGGCACGCCGGAGCCCCGCACCCCGATGGGGTCCTGGGTGATCAGGCCGGGGGTGACGCCGTTGATCCTGGGGATCTCCTTCAGGGGCTTGGGCCGGGTGTCCTCGGTGATCCAGGCGTGGGTGCGAATGTACTGGAACAGCGCCCGGGCGCCGTTTTTGCTCAGGTGCACGCCGTCCAGCGTGAGGGTGTAGTCCTTTTTGGCCCAGCCGGTCTCCGGGTCCTCCAAAGCCTCGCTGGTGTCCAGATACTTGTAGCCCTCCGCCTCGCACATCTCCACGATGGCGGTGTTCAGCCGGTCCACCTGGGTCATGGACAGGTTGGTGTTGCTGCGCTCCTTGTCCAGCGGGGGGATGGCGCTGACGATGATGTCGGCGTAAGGGTAGGCCTCATGGATGGCCGCCAGGCCCTCGGTGTAGTATTCGATGAAGGTGTCGGTGGCCATGGTGAGGTTGTTGGTGCCGAAGCCGATGATGATGCGTTTGGGCTGCATGATCTCCACGATCCCGGGGATGGCCATCTCGCCCTTGCCCACAAAGTGCTCCCACTTGAGGCTGGTGATGTTCTGCACGCCGGCGCTCACCACGCCCACCGTGTTCTCGATGGTGGTGAAGTGCACGTCGGAGTCGTCGTCCGGCCCGTAGTACATGTAGCGGGCAGTGTTGGAGTCACCGATGAAGAGGGTCTCATCCAGGTACTCCTGGCCCGCGTCCTCGGTCTCGGGCAGGATGGTGCCGGTGAACTCCTCCTTGTTCACCTTGCCGGCGGAGGCGTCGTAGGAGGCGTCGCTGGCCGGCTCCGACCAGCTGGTGGAGGCGCTGCCCGGCTCGGCGCCGGCGCGCACCGCGAACACGATGAGCACGACGAGCGCCACCACCAGCACGCCGATCGCGCCCACCAGCACGGGCAGCCCGGCGGGGCTCATGATAAAAGTATGGATCCTGCCGGAAAAACCGGAGGGTTTCTGTTTTTTTGAATTCACGACGGGAACCCCTTTCCTGGTCGTTGTTCTCTGGCACGCGCCCCGCTGACGCGGCGTGCATACTTAAAACCATTCTACACCATTTTGCCCGACAGTGCAAACCTTCCGGCGGGTTTTGCCAGCCGTCCAGGGCAATTTTCACCGTTTTTTCGCCGTTTGCGCCCCGCCGAAAAACACCCGGGCCCGTTTGGAAAAATCCGTCCGCCGCGCTATAATAGAGGCAGCCTGCCCGCGAGGGGGCAAAAGGGGGGACGGGGCTTGATCATCAACACCGGCGGGCGGACGGACACCGTCCAGTATTATTCCGAATGGCTGCTGCGCCGCTTTGCCGAGGGGTATGTGCTGGTGCGCAACCCCCGCTATCCCCAGCTGGTCACCCGCTACGACCTTGTGCCGGACAAGGTGGACTGCGTGGTGTTCTGCTCCAAGGATTACCGGCCCATCCTGCCCCGGCTGCACGAAGTGACCGACCGGTTCGCCAGCTATTTCTTCTACACCATCACCGCCTACGGCAGGGACATCGAGCCGGGGGTGCCCCCCATCGAGGCGGGCGTCCAGACGCTGAAGGAGCTGTCCGCTCAGGTGGGCCGGCAGCGGGTGGCCTGGCGGTACGACCCGGTGCTGCTGACCGAAAAGTACACCGTGGCCCGCCACCTGGCCACCTTCGAGGCCATGGCCCGCCAGCTGGCCCCCTTTGTGGACCGGTGCATCTTCAGCTTTGTGGAACTCTATCGCAAGCTGGCGGTGAACATGCCCGAACTGCGCCCGGTGCCCCCCGCGGCCCGGCGGGAACTGGCGGCGGGGATGGGGGCCGTCGCCGCCAAGTACGGCCTGCCGCTGCAGACCTGCGCCACCGACGAGGATCTCTCCGCCTTTGGCATCCGCTCCGCCGGCTGCATGACCCTGGAGACCCTGGGCCGGGCCAACGGGGTGGTGTTCAAGGACCGGGTGCACCGGGGCATGCGCGCGGGCTGCCGCTGCATCGAGACCCGGGACATCGGCGCCTACGACAGCTGCCCCAACGGCTGCCGCTACTGCTACGCCAACACCGACGCCCGCCTTGCCCAGCACAACTACTGTTTCCACGACCCGGCCTCTCCCCTGCTGCTGGGCAGGCTGGAACCGGGGGACGAGGTGCACCGGGCCGACCAGCGGCCCTTTGCCATCACCGCCCGGCTGGACGACCCGGTGCTGCCCGGCTTCTGACACAGAAAAAAGGAGACCCCGCGGGGGTCTCCTTTTTTTGCCTGTGTCACATCTCCCGGGCGAACAGCCCCGCCCGGTGCAGCGCCGGGTAAAGGGCTTCCGCCAGCAGCACCGAGCACACCACCGCGATCAGCGCGTTGGTCAGGGTGACCGGCAGCTTGACGGTGAGGGTCTCCGCCACCGCCACCTGCCAGGCAAAGCCGCTGACGAAGTGGCCCCAGATGATGTTCTTCAGCACATACAGGGTGCTGTAACTCACCGCGCCGCCCACGCCCGCCAGCCAGTAGTTGACATGGCGGCTGAAGGGCAGTTTGTGCACCAGCACCCCCGCCACAAAGCCCATGACGAACTTGTTGATGGCGGTGACCCAGAACTCCGGCGCCCAGGCCGGGTCCAGCAGATCGAACAGGCCCGAGCCGATGCCCGCCGCCAGGCCCCCCGGCACCCCGCCGAACAGCAGCCCGCCCAACAGGCACATCACGTTGCCCATGTGCACCTTGGCCTTGCCCAGGGGGCTGGGCACGTCGAAGCCGATGTAGGTGAACACGAACACCAGCGCCGCCAGCAGGCCGATGAGCACCAGCCGCTGCACTTTCTCGTTGCTTCTTGGCATATCCAAAACTCCTTCCCCGCCCGGCGGCTTTCCCACCCCCCGGGCCGCGGGGCTTGACTTTCTTCTCCCCGCGCTCTATGCTACCATTATACGCCGCACTGAACCTATTGAAATATCCAGAAAAAATATTTTTTATGGGGTCAGTTTGAGAAAGAAGGGGAAAACGATGCTGCAGATCACCTTTTCGCCCGAGGAGCAGGGGCCGCTGTACGAACAGCTGTACCGGGCGGTGGCGGGGCAGATCCGGGCCGGCCAGCTGGGGGCGGGGGAAAAAATGCCCGGCAAGCGCACGCTGGCCGGGCAGCTGGGGGTGAGCGTGAACACGGTGGACGGGGCTTACCAGCTGCTGGCGGCGGAGGGCTGGCTGGAGGCGCGGCCCCGGTCGGGGTTCTATGTACGGCCCTACCAGCCGCCCCTGGCCCCGCCGTCCCCCGCGGCGGCAAATGGGCCGGCCCGGGCCGCGGCGCCGGCGCGGCAATGGAAGTTCGACCTGTCCACCGGCGGGGTGGACACCGGCCTCTTTCCCTTCCGCACCTGGGCGCGCATCCAGAAGGAACTGCTCTACAGCCGCCCGGGGCTGCTGGCCCACGGGGAGGGCCGGGGCGATATCGAGCTGCGGGCGGCCATCGCCCGGCACCTGCGGGCCTGGCGGGGGGTGGACTGCACCCCCGATCAGGTGGTGGTGGGCGCGGGGGTGGAGTATCTGCTGGGCCTGCTGGCCCGGGTGACGGGCAACCCCATCACCGCCCTGGAAAACCCCGGCTACGCCCGCACCCGGCGCATTTTGCACAACAACGGCATCCGCTGCGTGCCGGTGGAGGTGGACGGGCAGGGCCTGGACCCGGAGGCGCTGGCGGCGGCGGGGGCGCGGCTGGTGTATGTGACCCCCAGCCACCAGTTCCCCACCGGGGCGGTGATGCCGGTGGGCCGGCGCAGCCGGCTGCTGAACTGGGCGGCCGCCGCGCCGGGGCGCTACATCATTGAAGACGACTACGACTCGGAGTTCCGGTTCGACGTGCGGCCGCTGCCCAGCCTGCAGGGCATGGCCGGGCGGGAGGGGCCGGTGATCTACCTGTCCACCTTCTCCCGCAGCCTGGCCCCCAGCATCCGCATCGCCTACATGGTGCTGCCCCTGCCCCTGTTGAGCCGGTTCGAGGCGGCCTTCGGGGGATATTCCTCCACCGTCAGCCGCTTTGAGCAGCAGACGCTGGCCATCTATATGGACGAGGGCCACTTCGCCCGGCAGCTGGCCCGGGCCCGGGGGCGCTACCGGGCCCGGATGCTGGCCCTCACCGCCGCGCTGGAGGAGGCCCTGGGGGCCGAAAACACCCGCTTTTACGGGCGGCACACCGGGCTGCATTTTCTGTTGCAGCTGCACAACGGCCCCGACGAGGAGGAGATGGTAAAGCGGGCCGCCGCCGCGGGGGTGCGGCTGGCGGGCCTTTCGGGTTACTATCTGGCCCGGCCGGAGCGGTGCGCCCCCCGCACGGTGGTGGTGGGCTACGGCGCGCTGGCCGACGAACAGGTGGGGGAGGCGGCGGCCGCGCTCAGGGCTGCGTGGCGGGGGTGAGCGTCTCTTCGGGCTGCAGCGGGTCGGACACCACGGCGGAGGCGGAGGGCGCGGGCGAGGCGTCCGCGCCCTGGGCCGGCGGGAACATCCGGGTGGCGAAGGCGATGCTGTCCTGGGCGAAGTCGTAGCGGCCGCTGTGGGTGTCGTAGCGGCCGGGCACCGTCTCGGCGGTGACCTCGGCCCCCTCCTTCACCAGCCAGGCCAGGGTGTCCGCCAGGTCGTAGAGGTCGGCGGCGGTGAGGTCGGTCAGCAGGCTGCCGCTCACCGCCCGCAGCCCGGCGGGCAGGGCGGTGGGCAGGCTCTCCAGCTGCTGACGCAGCGCCGCCTGCCACACCGCCCCCCGCACCCGGGCCAGCCGGGCCACCGGCAGGTCCAGCGAGTCCAGAAAGGCGGTGGCCTCCCCCGGCTGCAGCGACAGCACCGGGTCGCCGGCAAGGCCCAGGGCGTCCAGTTCGCTTTGCTCCAGCAGGCCGGTCAGGTTCACCCGCACCGGTTCCAGTTCGCCCCACACTTCGCCCAGGCTGCCCGGCGTGATGGCGATGTACCGGTCGATGGAGATGTTCAGCGTCTCGCCCAGCAGCTGCGCCGCCCGGGCGGGGCCGGCGCTGGTGTAGCTGTCCGCCAGCAGCACCGTGCCCCCCGGCCCCAGCAGCACGCTCTCGGCGGGCACCACGCAGACGGTGACCGCCGGCTCCAGCGCGTTGAGCCGCAGCAGCACAAAGGCGGGCCGCTCGGCGGCCACCGCCACCAGCACCGTGCGGTCGTTGGCGGCCGTGGGCCGCTGCACCGGCACGCCGCTCTGGGAGCCGGCCGCCGGGGCCGATTCCCGCTCCTGCCAGGCGGAATAGAACACAAATGCCCCCAAAAGGGGCATCAGGATGGCCAGTGTGAGAAAAAACGAGATCCAAAAGGCCCGCGGGCCGCTTTTGCGCATGGGTGGTCCCCCTCCTTTTGCCAGACACGGATGTGTATGTAGCATGGGCCGGCCGGGCAGGCTATATGCACAGACCAGCGCAAAAAGGGGGAACAGCATGAAAAAAGAGAAGGACAACGTCCTGCCCAAGATGGTGCGCAAGGTCGTCAAGGCCGCCCGCGGCAGCGAGCATGACCCGCTGGGCAGCTACACCGGCACCCCGGCGGATGACCCGGACGAGCGCCCCACCCAGGACGCGGACGATCTGTAAACCGGACGATGAGAGAACAGCCTCCCGGACCTTTGGCCGAGAGGCTGTTTTTTCATGAAAAAGTTGAATCCTGACAAGATAATACAAATTGTATTATCTCAAAGGGCCGGGAACCAGCTTGAAAACATACGAGGGCGGCCCCGCAAAGGAGGCCGCCCTCCTGCGGTTTGGCGGTCAGCGCACCACCCGGTGACGGCACATGCCCCGTTTGCCGCACGCCGGGCAGGTGAGCCTGCGGCGGGTGAGGGTGTGGTACCCCTTCACATACTCCGCCAGGGTGGGCACGAACAGGGCCCCGCAGGCCGGGCACTGATACCAGCCCGCCCCTGCGTCCAGCACCGCCGCGCCGCCGATGCCCGCCCCGGCGAACCTCTCCCGCTGGCGCAACGTCAAGCAGATCTTCGCGAACCTTTTGGAGGTGAACGATGTGGAGAGCGCGGTGGCGGACGTGAGCGCCAAGCTGGACATCCTGGCCGCCCACCAGCAGGAGCTGGAGCGCGCCCGCAGCGAGACGGTGATCAACCTCATCACCCTCTTCGGCATCGTGTCCATCCTGGCGTCGGTGCTCTCCATCGTGCAGATCCTCTCCGACGGCAACATGCTCATCTGGGCCTCCACCATCCTCACCACCGGCCTGCTGGCCCTGGCCACCGCCTTTGCGCTGCGGCGGCGCTGAGCGAAAACAAGAAAAGCGTCCCTGCCCGAAACGGGCAGGGACGCTTTGGTTTGTCTGCTTAAGCGTAAAGGCAACCCCCGGCTCTGCCGGGGAGTGTCAAAAAGCTTTAGCTTCAAGTACCGAGCGAAGCGAGAAAAGAACAGCAACTTTATGGTTGCCCAAAAGTTAATTTGTGGAAAAGCAATGCCCGTTTACGGGCTGCCGTGCAAGTGATGCAAGAGGTGGATAATTCAATGCCTCTTGAGAGGCTTGCCGGTATGAGGCCCTTCCAGGGCCTACTCAAGCCCCCGGCTTAGCCGGGGGTCCTGACTGCGGGGTTCAGGTCAGCACCGCCGCGCCGAAGTCGCGGCCGTACTGCCGGGCCTGTTCCAGCTGCTCCTGGCTGGGCTTGAAGCGGATCTTCAGCCCCTCCACCGGCAGCGACAGGCCGATGGCCTGCATCTGGGCGATCAGCTTGGGCACCGCCTCGCCGCTCCAGCCGTAGCTGCCGAAGGCGCCCGCCGGCTTGCCCTTGTGGATGATGGGGTTCAGGCCGATGAGCATCTCATAGACGGGGGGCAGCGCGTCGCCGATGAGGGTGGGGCTGCCCAGCAAAAAGCCGTCGGCGCTCTGCACCGCGGCGCGGGCCGTGGCCAGGTCGGCCTCCACCAGGTCGTAGAGCTCCACCTTCTTCACCCCCGCGTCCGCCAGGCCCTCGGCCACCGCGTTCGCGATCATGCGGGTGTAGCCGTAGGCGGACACATAGGCGATGGCCACCCGGCGCTGGTCGGCGGGCACCGCCACGGGGGTGGCCCACTGGCGGTACATCTCCAGGTATTTGGGGATGTCGGTGCGCAGCACCGGGCCGTGGCCGTTGCCGATGAACTGGATGTCCAGGCCCTTGATCTTGTCCAGCGCCTTCAGCACGAAGGGCTTGAAGGGGCCCATGATGCAATCAAAGTAGTATTTGTAGGCCTCGGTGAAGTCGCCCTCGACCTGGTCGTTGAACACCCGGTCGTCGGCGTAGTGGCAGCCGAAGGAGTCCACCGTGAACAGGGCCTTCATCTCGGGGATGTAGGTGTACATGCTGTCCGGCCAGTGCAGGAAGGGCACGCTCAGGAAGGTGAGGGTGCGCCCGCCCAGGTCGATGGTGTCGCCGTCCTTCACCGCGCGGGATTTGAAGGGCCCGTTGACGATCTCCTTCAGGAAGGTCAGGGCGGTGGCGCTGCCCACCACCGTGGCATTGGGGACCAGCTTCAGCAGCTTTTCCATGCTGCCGGAATGGTCGGGCTCGGTGTGGCCCACCACGATGTAGCGCACTTCGTCCAGGCTGCAAACCTGCTGGATGTTTTCCAGATACTCGTCGAAGAATTTCTCCTTCACCGTCTCGAACAGCGCCACGCCCTCGGTGCCCCGCACCGCGTAGGCGTTGTAGCTGGTGCCCCAATCGCTGTGCATAACGATGTCGAACACCCGCAGGTCGTGGTCCTCTACGCCCACCCACCACAGGTCGTCCATGGCTTTGATCGCACTCATGTCTGATCGCTCCTTTTATCCCGGGCCCTTTCCGGGCCGTTCGGGGTCTTATTATAGCAGTGGTATCATCAAAATCTGTTGCCGCGGCAACAGATTTTTGGCGGCGCCGCGCTTTTTCACTCTTCGTCGCCCTCGATGGGCGCGCCGGGGCCGCCCCGGCTCTTCATGTACTCCTCAAAACTGGCGAACTTCTGGGCCGGCGGCTTGCGGGAGATCAGCAGCAGGCCGGGGTCGTCGTCAAGGACGCGGGGCGCGGCGGCCTTCTCCGCCCGCCGGGGGCTGCCCTGGTCGGCCCGTTCCCTGCCGGGCCGGGGGGGATTCTTCTGGCCCCGGGGCGGCGTGCCACCGACGGCGCCGCGGCGCTCGCCCCGGCTTTGGCCGCTTTGGCCGCCCTGGCTGTTCTGCGCGCCTTGCCGGGGGGCGTTCTGCTTGGGGCCGGAGGGCGCGGGCCGGGCCTGGCCGCTCTGGTTCTGGGCGGCGGCCTCCGCGGCGGAGGCTGCCGCCCGCCGGCGGCGCCGGCGTCGCTTGGCGCTGGCCGAGAGGGCCTGGCCGGGCTTTTGCTGACCGTTCTGTTCCATGATCTTTTCCTCCCTCTGGGATGGTTGTTGCGGCGTCCGCGCCGCCTTCGGCTCGCTGCGGGGCGCGGGTGCGGCCGGCGCAGAGGCTCCCTCCTGCGCCGGGCGGGGCAGGGCGGGCGTCTTGCGCACCGGGATCTTTTTGCGGATGAGTTTTTCGATGGCGGCGAGGTACTCCTCTTCCTCCGGGCTGCAGAAGGCCACCGCCGTGCCCTCCGCCCCCGCCCGGCCGGTGCGGCCGATGCGGTGCACATAGGTCTCGGGCACCTCCGGCAGGTCCAGCTGGAACACATGGGAAAGATCGCTGATGTCGATGCCCCGGGCGGCGATGTCGGTGGCCACCAGGGCTTTCAGCCGCCCGGCCTTGAAGCCCTCCAGCGCCGCCACCCGGGCGCTCTGGCTCTTGTTGCCGTGGATGGCCGCCGCCTCGATGCCCTGTTTGGTCAGAAAGGCGGCGATGGCGTTGGCCCCGTGCTTGGTGCGGCTGAACACCAGGGCGTTCCTCACCGCCGGGTCGGCCAGCAGCACCGCCAGCAGCCGTTTTTTGTCCGCCTTGGCCACCCGGTAGAGGCTCTGGTCGATGCGGTCCACCGTGCTGGAGGGCGGGTCCACCTTCACGCTCACCGGCTTTTGCAGGATGCCGGCGGCCAGCTGCTCGATCTCTTTGGGCATGGTGGCGCTGAAGAGCAGGTTCTGCCGCTTTGCCGGCAGCTGGCGGATGACCTTCTTCACGTCGTGGATGAAGCCCATGTCCAGCATCCGGTCGGCCTCGTCCAGCACGAAGACCTCCAGCCGGGACAGGTCCACATAGCCCTGGCCGATCAGGTCGTTCAGCCGTCCGGGGCAGGCGGTGAGCACCTGCACCCCCTTTTGCAGCGCCGCCACCTGGGGGGCCTGGCCCACCCCGCCGAAGATCACCGTGTGGGTGACTTTCAGGTATTTGCCGTACAGCGCAAAGCACTCGTCGATCTGTAGCGCCAGCTCCCGGGTGGGGGTGAGGATGAGGGCCCGGATGCCCTTTTGGGGCGGCTGTTCGGCCGCCAGCCGCTGCAGGATGGGCAGCGCGAAGGCCGCCGTCTTGCCGGTGCCGGTCTGGGCGCAGCCCAGCAGGTCCCGCCCGGCCAGCACCGGCGGGATGGCCTTTTGCTGGATGGGCGAAGGGCTGGTATAGCCCGCCTCCTCCACCGCCCGCAGCAGCGGGCGGATGAGTTGCAATTCACTGAAATCCATATTCCTCCTGATACACACAAAGGGGCGCCGGGCAATGCCCGGCCCCCGAGAAAGCGCCCCTCCCCGCGGGGAAAGGGCCGCGTCACGGCGGGCTCACAGAATGGCCCGGCACTCCAAATAATAGCGCTTGTCCCGGGCGTGGCCCATGCTGAAGGTCTTGCGGGGCAGAACGCCCCCCAGCACCACGCCCCGGAACAGGTCCCCCTTCTCAAAGGGCGGCAGCAGCACGCCGGTGTTGCCCGCCTCGCACAGCTGGGCCACCGCGTCCTCGCCGTGGATGTAGTCCACCGAGCAGGCCGGGTTGCGCTTGAGGTAGTCCGCCAGGAAGGCCTCCACCGTGCCCACCGCCAGCGGCTCCGGGCTGCCGGAAAGGCGCACCGCCCGCCGCCAGGCGCCGTGCACCAGGGTGATGGCCTGGTCACCGGGGGCGGCGGGGCCGTCCACCCCGATGCCCTTTGCCTGGCACCACTCCTTCAGCCGCGCCAGCAGCTGCAGCCCCGGCACCCCGAACACAACCCGGTGGATGGGCTCGAAGGCGATGGCATCGCTGTGCAGGTTGCATACCTCCGCCAGGCACCACCGGGCGGGATGGCTCGTCCGCTCCTCTTCGGGCAGGGTGGGCTTCAATTCCTCCCAGAAGGCCTTGGCGGTGGCCAGGCTGTGGTTGCCGTCCCCCACCGCCAGGGTCATGGGCGGCGCGCCGGCCGCCCCGGGGTATTTTTCGTCAAAGGCTTTCTGTCTGCCCAGGGCGGCCAGCGCCGCCTCCACCCCGGCCAGCAGGGCGGGGTCCTCCACCGCCCAGCCCCGGATGGAGCCGCCGCCCAGGGCCAGTTCGCCCTCGTACAGCAGGGGCAGCCGCGCCGTTTGGGCGGCCACCGGCTCCACCAGGGTGCGGCCTTCATCGTCCGCCAGCATCAGGATGTGGGGGCTCTCCAGGCACGCCCCCCGCCGCACCGCCAGCCGCGGCGGGATGCGGCTGGGCACGGTGCCCTCGGTGGGCCGCACCGCGGGATGGGTGCCGGGGCGCCAGTCGTACTGCTCCAGGTCGATGAGCCCCACCAGCCCCTGCCGCACGGTGCCGTCGGTCTGGGTGCGCTCCACATACACAAGGCCGTTGACGCAGCGGGTGAGCACCTCGTCGCGATACCGCTCCATGGCCTCGTGGATGGCCCGGATGCGGGTGGGGGTGTCCACCTTGTCCAGGTAGACCTCCGGCAGCACGATGTTCAGGGCGCTGGGCCCGCCCGCCGCCAGGGCGGCCGCCTGTTCCCAGTAGTCCGGCTGGCTGGTGAACTGGTCGCAGGCAAGGCAGGCCCATTGGCTCACCGGCACGCTCTTTTCCGGCAGCAGGATGCGGCCGGGCACGAAACAGGGGTCCATCGCACGTCCTCCTCTCACAGCAGGGTGAAGCTGTCGCCCTGCACCAGGGCCACGTTGGCAACGCCGCCCGCCTTGGCGTCGGCCACGGCGGCGTCCAGCTGCATCTGCTGCTCCTCGTTCAGGTCGCCCTCCACCCGGATGGCCAGGTTCTTCACGCCCAGGTCCGCGCAGGAGGCGCCCAGCACCTGACTGTCGGCGCCGGCGGCCACCTCCGCCAGGGGGTATTCCACCCAGCAGTCGCCCCCCGCCTGCCAGCCTTCCAGCAGCTGCGCAAGGCGCTGGCCCATGGACAGGCCCCCGGTGTCGCCGAAGTTGGCTTTATCCCGCCCGGCGATGGTGGGGAACTGCACCCCGGTGAGCCAGATCTGCTCAAAGCCCATGGCCCGGGCCTCGTCGATCAGGGCGGTGATGTAGTTCGCCGCCCCCTGGGAATAGGGGTTCAGCCAGGGCTTGCCGCCCGCGTCGGCGGCGGCGTCCAGCCAGAAGTACTCAGTGTCCTGGTAGCGCACCGCCATGGTGCGGTCCACATAGGGGGCCTGGGGGTCCCGGAAGGCGCAGATGGAGGCCACCGGGGTGATGCCCGCCTCCTTCAGCGCCCCCACGGCGGCGGCGTCAAAGGTGGTGGCGGAGATGTTGGTCTGGGCCGCGGCCACCGAACTCTGGTAGTAGATGTAGCCCTGGCTGTCCTTGCAGGGCACCACCGCGTAGCGCACCCCCTCGGCGGCGAGGTCCTGGGCGGTGGCAGCCGCCTGCTCGGCGCTGGAGAGGCTCGAGATGCTCACGAAGGCCCAGCCGCCCTCCCCCGGTTCCATGGCCGGCGCCGGGGTGGGCGCCGGGGTGGCGGCGGGCGCGGGGCTGGCCTCGGCCGCGGGGGCGGACTGGGGAGTGGAGGTGGCGCCGGAGTTCCCGCCGCCCGCCTTGAGACTGTACCAGGTGCTGGTGCCGAAGTCGATCACCGCCGGGCCCACCAGCCAGCCGGCGGCAAAGAGGACGGCCAGCCCCAGCACCCCGGTGAGGATGCGGCGCAGCCGCTGGCCGCCGCTGTAAAAGCTGCGGTGATAGCGCTTGACCTTGCCCAGATTTTTCCTTGCCATGAGGATCGCCTCCTTAAGGGGAGTGGGTGCCTGCGGGGCGGCCGCCCCGGCGGGCTCAGATGGCCAGACGGTGACCGGTAAAGGCGTAGATGGCCAGCGTCAGGATGCTGATGTAGATCAGGGTGATGGGCAGGCCCTTGAAGGCCGCCGGCACCGACCGGCTCTGGAGCTTGCGCTGGCTCTCGGTGACCACCACCACCGCCAGGGTGTAGCCCACGCCGCTGCCAAAGGCAAAGCCCATGGTCTGGGCCCAGGTAAAGCCCTGGGTGGCGGTGAGCAGCATCACGCCCAGCACCGCGGTGTTGAAGGTGGCCATGGGCAGCACGGCCACGATGTCCTTGGCGGCGCTTTTGAAGAGCAGCAGCACCAGCCCCAGCACGGCGGCGAAGGCCACGGCGCTGCACAAAACGAACACCAGCGGCCGGATGGCGCTGCGGAAGGCAAGGGGCTGGATCAGGCCGTTGGCCACCTTGGCCAGCGGCGCGCTGATGAGCTGCACCGCGCACATCAAACCGCCGAACACCAGGGTGTCCACGGTGGAGTCGCCCACCAGCTTCACCAGGCGGGAGACGCCCAGCGCCCGGCTGAACACGGCGTTCTCGGCGAACATGGCCGTCACCGCGAAGAGGAAGAAGGTGGCGCAGGCTTGTAAAACATCACTCATTGGCCTCGCTTCGCCTCCATGTTCACATATTTTTTGTAGCGGTTCACCGCGCTGCGCCACACCGCGCACACCACCCCCAGCAGCAGAAAGCCGCCGGCGGGCAGGCTCGCCATGGGGAAGAGGGCGGCGGGCAGCCGGGGGATGGCCCGGCCGAACACGGTGGCGGACACCAGCGCCTCCCGCAGGCAGCCGATGAGCAGCAGCACCAGCACATAGCCGCAGGTGGTGCGCAGCCCCTTGCGCAGCGCGGTGACAAGCCGCTCCTTCTGGGGCCGCTCGTACCGCTTGATGATCAGCGGCTCCACCACCAGCAGGGGCAGGTAGATGCCCAGCTGCAGGGTCTCCACATCGAAGATCGACTGCATGGCGAAGTACACGCCGATGTACACCGTGGCGCTGGTGAGGCAGTAGATCAGGCCCCGGAACCGGTAGTAGCCGGTGCGGGCCAGCAGCGCCGCGATCACCCGCACCGGGGTGAGCAGCATCACCACCGCCACACTCAGCATCAGGGCGTTGCGGCCGCTGGTGGCGGCCACCACCAGCGGCGCCAGGCCCATGCCCTGCATGATGACGGGGTTGTTCAAAAAGATGCGGTCCCGCCGGGAGATGCGGGCCATGTTCTCCGACAGATAGATCGCCTTTTTAGTATTCACGCCGCACCACCCCCTTGTGATGGATCGCCCGCTGCACCGCCCGGTCCAGCCAGCCGGAGACAGCGCCCACCGCCAGCAGCGCGAAGCACACGCCGGTCTCGTAGGTGCCGTAGTAGCGGAAAAGCATGGTGGCCACGCCCAGCACCAGCCCGTACACCAGGCGGCTGGAGTTGGACTTGGGCAGGGTGACGGGATCGTTGATGAGGAACACCGCGCCGAACAGCACGCCGCCGGTGCACAGTTCGTACTTGAGCACCTGCAGCCGCTCCAGCAGCTGCTCCCAGGGGGCGGCAAAGGCCAGGTCCCCCAGCCGCGGGAAGAAGAAGGCGATGAAGGCGCAGGCGAAGATGAAACTCAGCGGCACCACCAGGCCCATCCGCCGCCGGTGCAGCAGGAACACCGCGCAGGCCAGGATCACCAGCAGCACGGTGGTGCCCATGGGCCCGGCGTAGTTGCCCAGCACCAGGTCCACCGAGTCGATGGTGGGCAGGCCCCCCTCCCGCAGCATGTGGCTGGGGCTGTCCACCAGGCTCACGCCGGTCACGCTGCCCAGGGGCAGAAAGGCAAAGAGGGAGGTGTCGGGATAGGCGAACATCCGCTCCGGCCAGCTCACCGCCACCACCGCGTAGCCCACCGCCGCCGGGTGGAAGAGGCAGGCGCCGTAGCCGCCGAAGGCCTCCTTGCCCACCAGCACCGCCGTCAGGGTGCCGATCACCACCATGTAATAGCTGGCGGTGGCGGGCATCATCAGGGTCACCAGCAGGGCGAAGGCCTCACTGCTCCACTCGCCCTTTTCGTACTTCTGGCCGCGCAGCAGCGCCACCAGCCGGTCGCACAGGTTGGCGGTGACCACCGCCACCGTGCACAGCAGCGCCGGCCGCGGCCCGTAGAAGAACACCGCCATGGCGATCAGCGGCAGGCACATATAAACAAGATCGGTATGGGCGCCCTGGTCCTCGCGGAGGGGGGCCGCCCCTTTGGGTTTGATGTTCATAGGGTTCCTTTCTCCGGCATGCCGCCGCCGGTCAGGGGCGTTTCAGCTGCCGCGCCGCGGCGGCAGCGTCCCGGGCGCCGAACAAAAAGCTGCCCGCCACCAGCAGGTCGGCGCCCGCCGCCGCGCACTGCGGCCCGGTGACCGCGTCCACGCCGCCGTCCACCTCCAGATAGGGGGAAAGCCCCCGCTCGGCGCACACGCCGCGCAGAAGGGCCAGTTTGTCCAGCGCCGGGGGCATGAACTTCTGGCCGCCGAAACCCGGCTCCACGCTCATCACCAGCACCAGGTCCAGCTTTTCCAGAAAGGGCAGCGCCGCCTCGGCGGCGGTGCCCGGCTTGACGGAAAGCCCCGCCTTGCAGCCGGCGGCATGGATGGCGCCGATCACCGCGTCCGGGTCGTCCTCGCTCTCCAGGTGGAAGGTGATGAGGTCCGCCCCGGCCTTGGCGAAGGCGTCCACATAGGCAAGGGGATGGCTGATCATCAGATGTACGTCATAAAAAGCCTCGGGCAGCGCGGCGTGCAGGCTGTGCAGCACCGGCACGCCGAAGCTGATGTTGGGCACGAAGTGGCCGTCCATCACGTCGAAGTGCAGCATGTCCGCGCCCGCCGCCAGCACCCGCCGGCAATCCTCGCCGAGGCGCGAAAAATCCGCCGCCAGAATGGAGGCGCTCAGTTGCGTCATGGGCAAACTCTCCCTTATACATAGCAATATATAAACTATTCTATCCCAAACCGGCGCAAAAAGCAAATCGCCGGCGCCCTTTTTCACGGTTTTTGCACATTCCCCGCGGGCAAAAAGCGCCGCGCCCGGCGGGCGCGGCGCAGGGGGGTCACTTGTGGTTCTTGCGCTTTTCGGCGGGCGAGCAGTCGCAGGGGAGGGTGAAGCTGAAGCGGCAGAAGCGCCCCTGCTCGCTCTCGGCCCAGATCTTGCCGCCGGAAAGGCCGATGAGCACCTTGCAGATGTGCAGCCCCAGGCCGCTGCCCCGGGTGTTCAGGCCCCGGCTCTTGTCCTCCTTATAAAAGCGCTCGAAGACGAAGGGCAGCGCCTCGGCGCTGATGCCCTGGCCGGAATTCTCCACCGACACGGTGACAAAGCCCCCCGCCTTCTGCACCGAAAAGCGGATGTAGCCGCCTTTGGGGGTGAACTTGAGGGCGTTGTCGAAGAGGTTGTACACCACCTGGTATACAAGGTCCGGGTCGGCGTAGACGGGGGTCTTCTGGGGCGCGAGGCCCTGGATCTCCACCCCCTGATCCTCGATGCGCTGCTCGCAGCTGAACACCACGCCGGTGAGACTCTCCCACACGTCGTAGCTGTGGGCGTTCACCCGGTATTCGCCCGCCTCGAGTTTCGAGATGTCCAGCATGTTCTGGATCAGCCGCGTCAGCCGCCCTACCTCCTGGCTCACCAGCCCCAGATAGTGCTGGCGCATCTCGTCGGGGATGGTGCCGTCCAGCATGCCGTCGATGAAGCCCTTGATGCTGGTCATGGGGGTGCGCAGTTCGTGGGCGATGTTGCCCATGAAGCTGGCCCGGCTGGAGTCGATGGTCTCCAGGTTGCGGGCCATGTTGTTGAAGGTGACCGCCAGCTGGGCCACCTCGTCGTCGCCGTCCACCGGCACCCGCACGCTGAAGTCGCCGCCGCCGAACTTGCGGGCGGCCTCGCTGATGCGCCGCAGCGGGGTGGTGAGCCGGGTGGTGAAGAAGATGGCCAGCACGCTGGAGGCCAGCAGCATCAGCCCGGCGGCCAGCACGAAGCTGGAGAACATATCCCCCACGAACACCCGCAGGCTGCCCGCGCTGGAGGAGGCGAACACATAGCCCAGCGGCGTGCCGCCGGCGTCCTCCACCGCGCCGCCCACGGTGTAGCAGGCGCCGGCGTACAGCCCGCCCAGGGTGCCGGTCTCAAAAAATCCGGTGCCGGCGGACAGCGCGGTCAGGGCCGCGGCGGGCGCCTGCCGGCCCACGATCGGGCTGCCCGGCCCCTCGCTGCACACCTTCACCACACCGCTCTCGTCGGTGAACAGGATGACGGTGCTGCTGGTCTCGCTGATGAGGGCCAGGCTCTCCTGGATCTTCTGGGCCAGTTCCGGGTCCAGGGCGGCGGTGTCCTCCGTCTGCTGCCGCAGGCGGATCTGCGCCGTGACGATGGACACCACCTCGCTGAGCGACTCTTTTTTGTCCTGCTTGAAGTAGCCCATCACCAGGTACATCTGGATGGCGCAGAGCACGGCGGTGCTGACGATCAGCAGCGCCGCGGTGGTGCTGAAATACATCGAGCTGATGCTCTTGCGCATGGAAGGTTCAGTCCTTTACTTCAAACTTGTAGCCCACGCCCCACACGGTCTTGAGGCTCCACTTGTCGCTGGCGCCCTCAAGCTTCTCCCGCAGGCGCTTGATGTGCACGTCGATGGTGCGGGAGTCGCCGTAGTACTCGAAGCCCCACACCTCGTCCAGCAGCTGATCCCGGGTGAACACCCGGTTGGGGTGGCCGGCAAGATAGGCCAGCAGCTCCAGCTCCTTGGGGGGCGCCTCCACGATCTTGCCCTTCACCTTCAGCTGGTACTGGCTCATGTCCAGCGAGAGGTTCTCGAACTGGATCACGTTCTTGTCGCCCCCCTCGCCGGCGTGGCAGCGGCGCAGCACCGCCTTGATGCGGGCCACCACCTCCTTGGTGTCGAAGGGCTTGACCACATAGTCGTCCGCCCCCAGCTCCAGGCCCAGCACCTTGTCGAAGGTCTCGCCCTTGGCGGTGAGCATGATCACCGGGGTGTCGCCCGCGGCGCGGATGCGCCGGCACACCTCCCAGCCGTCCATCTTGGGCATCATCACGTCCAGCAGCACCAGGCTGGGCTTCTGGCTCTCAAAGGCGGCCACGGCGGCCTCGCCGTCGGTGGCGATGACCGGCTGGTAGCCCTCCTTGGCCAGATACAGCCGCAGCAGTTCGCAGATATTCTGATCGTCGTCCACGATCAGGATCTTTTCACTTGCCATCCTGTTTTCTCCCTCCCTGCTCCGCCCCGCGGGCGGGCGCGCGTCCTCCGGCGGGCCGGCCCGCCGCGCCCCCGGCGGGGGCATTTGCTTTATTATACCGTATATTTGTGGACAAAAAAAGAACGAAAGTGTCAAAAACCTGCCCCTCCAAGGGGCGCGGGGAGTTGAATTCGCGGCGGCGGAAGACTATAATTTGCCCTGTGGAAACGTGAAACGGAAGGAGAAGGCAATCATGGCAGTTTACAGAAAAGAACCGAGAAAGCGCGGCGTGCGGCCCGCGGTGGCGGTGGGGATCGCGGCGGCGGCGATCCTGTTGATCGCGGTGGCGGCGGCCGTTCTGCTGCGGGGCGGGCAGGAGCCCGCGGCCCCGTCCTCCTCGGCGCCCGCGGCCACCCCGGTGCCCACCCCCACCCCCGTGCCGGCCACGGTGGACCTGGCGGCCACCGGCGGCTACCCCCAGCCGGGGGACAAGCTGGGCCGCATCTCTATCGAGGGCACCCAGGTGGACTGCGACCTCTACTACGGCGATTCCGACGCGGAATTTGACAAGGGCGCGGGGCTGTACACCGGGACGGGCATCCCCGGCGAGGGGCGCACCATCATCTCCGGCGCCCATACCAACACCTACTACCGGGACCTGGAGAGCGTGGAGGAGGGGGACGAGATCCTGGTCTCCACCCGCTACGGTGATTACAAGTACCGGGTCACCGGCACCCGGGTGGCCACCGATACCGACACCACCGCCTACGACCTGGAGGCGGATCACGAGAACCTGGTGCTGTACACCTGCTATCCCTTCGGCACCACCCAGTACACCGACGAGCGCTACTTCGTGTACGCCGACCTGACGGAGGGCCCCGCCATCGTGGACGGCGCGGCCTCCTCCGCGGCCTCCGACGGGCAGTAAGGGAGCGGACGGATGCGATTTTCCTCCCTTCCGGCGGCCCGGCACCGCCCCGCGGCCCTCTTCGCCGGGATGTGGGCCTGCGCTTTGTGCGTGTGGGTGCCGCTGTATCTGCGGAATATGTACCTGGACCTGGTGCACGCCAAGTTCGACCTGCTGGCGGGCTTTGTGGGCCTGGGGGCCATCGGCCTGGCGGCGTGCTTCGCGCTGCGGCCGCGGGCCTTCGCCCTCCAGCCTGGGCGGCTGTCGGCCAGCATCCTGTGCGCGCCGCTGCTGTGCGGGTGCTATCTGGCGGCCTGGGCCATGAGCGACAACCGGTGGACGGCCCTGTGGGGGCTGAACGGCCGGCGGGCGGGCCTGGCGCTGTTCGCGCTGTGCACGGCGGCCTACCTGATCGTGCGGCTGTTCTGCCCCGGCGAGGCATGGCCGGCGCTCACGGTGCTGCTCACCGCCGCCGGCGCGCTGGCGGCGGCGCTGGGCTGGCTGAACTTCTGGATGCTGGATCCGCTGGGCAGCTACTACTGCACCCTGCCGGGAACCGGCGATCTGTACCTGAGCACCCTGGGCAACCTGAATTTCTTCGCCGGCTTTCTGTGCCTGTGCTTTCCCTCGGCGCTGCGCTGCGTGTTCACCGCCCGCAGCCGGGCGGGCCGGGGCCTGGCGGGCGCGGCGGGCGCGGTGATCCTCTCCGGCCTGATCATCGCCAACACCGACACGGCATGGGTGGCCCTGGGGGCGATGCTGGCGCTGCTCTGCTGCGACCGGCGGCTCACCGCGGCGCAGCTGGGCCTGGTGAGCCGCATGGGCGCGGGGGTGTGCGCCGCGGCGCTGGCCACCGGGCTGGCGCTGGCCGGGGGGGCGACCAGCCGCGTGGTGCTGCGCACCGGCTCCGCCCTGCTCACCCGGCCGCCGGTGGCGCTGGCCGGCCTGGCGGTGACGCTGGCGGTGGCGGCGGTGTGCGCGGCGCGGACCTTTGCGCCCTGGCGGCTGTTCCGGCCGCTGGGCATCGCGGCCGTGGCGCTGCTGGCGGTGGGCTTTGCGCTGCCCAGCCTGTTCGGGGTGTCGCTGGGGCCGCTGAACGGCGCGTTCTGGCTCAAGTCCGGCTGGGGGTCCAGCCGCTGGGACGTGTGGGGCGTGCTGTGGCAGCAGTACCGGGAACTGCCGCCGCTGCAGAAACTCTTCGGCGTGGGGGCGGACGGGGTGAACGCCCTGCTCAACCCCCGGCACACCACCACGCTGATCGTGCTCACCGGCGAGGTCTTTGACAGCGCCCACAACGAATACCTGCAGCACCTGGTGTGCGGGGGAGCGCTGGGGGCCGCCTGCTGGGTGGCCTTCCTGGTGTGGCACATCCTGCAGGGGATGCGCGCGCGCCCCTTCGCGGCGCTGACCCTGGCCGGCTACGGTGCGCTGGCCCTTTTCAGCATCACCAGCCCCATGCTGCTGCCGCTGTGCTTTGTGGCGGCGGCCTTCGCGGCCATGCCGCCCGTCCCGCCCCAAAAGGGGGCATGGGCCTGCTTTGCGCCGGGCCTGCTGCTGCTGTTTCCCGCCCTTGTGCTGGCAAATCAGGTGGAAACCCTGACTTTGTGAGAAAAGCTCACAAGTTTCCGGGAAAAATAAGGCGAAAATTCATCGATCTGAACAGTGACTTTTTGATTTTATTGTACTATAATGGAGACGCTGTAGCTCCCTGATGATCTCGGGCTTCCCGGGCGGCGGGAGATACACCGAGAAAGCCATAATGAGGAGGAAGTCGAAATCATGAAAAAGATGCTTTCCATTGCGATCGCGGCTGTCATGGCGTTCACCCTGTCCATGCCCGCTTTCGCCGCGGCCACCGAGGGCCAGATGCAGAATGAGGGGCAGCTTGTGACCCAGATCGGCAACGCGCTGGCCAGCAACAATGTGGCCGCTGCCGAGTCTGCCGCCGCGGCGGTGGTGAGCGCCATCACCACGACCAATTCCGACGTGAGCAACCTGACCGCCCAGCATGTGAGCGCGGTGCTGACCAAAACCGGCACCGAGAGCGACAAGGGCAGCATTGCGGTGGCCGGCACCAGCGAGAGCGCGGAAGTGGCGATCGTGGGCAACGGCCAGAGCGGCGACGCCGTGACCGTGAACGGCATGTCGGTCACTCCCGCTGCGAATGGCCAGCCCCTGACCGTCACCTTTGAGGCTACCGCTTCCGGCACCCAGAGCGATCTGGGCTATCTGGTGAGCTTTGTCCTGCCCGCCAGCGTGGTGGGCAACAGCCCTGTCAGCGCCAGCAATGCGTACCTCACCTACACCGCTGCCGACGGCTCCACCCAGAAGCTGGACAGCGTGACCTCCGTGATCAACCGGGCTGACGGCGGCGTGATCCTCACCGCCTGGGTGCCCCACTTCTCCGTCTACAACGTGGTCTTTGCTTCTGCGGGCAACGTGAACCAGCCCGATCTGTCCGGTGAGCAGAACAACAACGGCGGCGGCAACGACAACGGCGGTAACAACGATAACGGCGGCAGCACTCCTGCCGCGACCCCCGCGCCCGTGGCTGCTTCCAACCCCATCAAGAAGACCGGCGCTGACATGAGCGTGGCGCTCACCGCTCTGGCGGTGGTGGCCGGCGTGGCCCTGGTGGGCGGCGTTGTTGCCATGAAGAAGAGCGGTCTGGATCAGTAATCCGGATGAAGGCGAACATCCTGCGCCTGTTTCACAACAAGGGGAAGAACCTGGTTCTTCCCCTTGTTTTTTGCGCCCTGAGCACCCTCGCGGCGCTGGCCGCCCTCGCACCGGTGGCCCGGGGGCTGAGCGGCGGCGCGGCGGCGGGGGGCTTTGTGCCGGTCACCTCGATCGAGCGCGCGCCGGCGGAAAACACCGTCTGCCTGGACAGCCAGCCCGCCCCCGGCGACGCGCTGGGCAGCCTGGCCATCGGCGGCACGGCGGTGGACTGCACCCTGTACTACGGCGACAGCGACGACCTGCTCAAGCAGGGCGCGGGGCTGTACACCGGGGCCGGCCTGCCCGGCCAGGGCGGGTGCGTGCTGGTGGGCGGCCACACCAATACCTATTTCCGCGACCTGGAAAAGGTGGAGGTGGGCGATGAAGTCCGGTTGTCACTGTGCTACGGCGAATACGTCTACCAAATCACCGACTGGAAGATCGCCCGGGCGGACGACGCCGACGCCTACGACCTGCACCCGGAGCAGGAGCAGCTGGTGCTGTACACCTGCTATCCCTTCGGCGCGCTGTACGAAACGCCCATGCGCTATTTCCTCTTCGGGCGGCTGGTCAGCGGCCCGACGGTGGAACTGCCGTGAAAGGGGGAGGAAGGATGACCGACGAGAGCCGCCGGCGGGCGCTGCTGGCGCTGTTTGAGGGGCTGGCCTGCCTGGCCACGGTGTTCTGCGCGCTCTTCGCGGCGCTGGGCCTCACCCTCTGGCGCGCGCCCTACCTGGTGGGCTGCATGGACCGCGCGGGCTACCCGGCCCGGGTGGTGCAGGGCCTGCGCACCAGCTGCCTGACCTATGCCCGGGAGTACCAGCTGACCCCCGCCAGCCTCACCGACAGCTGGGACGAGGCGCTGGTGCGCCGGGAGCTGATCCGCAGCGTGGATGAGACCTACCATGCGGTGCAGCCGGCGCGGCCGACCCCCTTCGACTCCCTGGTGGAGGATGAACTGCTGGGGCAGGTGGGCCGGGAACTGGCGGCGCTGTGGACCAGGGCGGTGAGCACCCCCTTTTCCAACCTGCTGAACATCCTGCTGCAATACAGCCGGGCCAGCGCCCTGCCCGTCACCCTCTTCCTGGGGCTGGGGGCGGGCAGCCTGGCCATGTTGTACCGGGCCAGCCGCGACCGGCGGCAGCTGGGCGGCTGCGCCGCCACGCTGGGCCGGGCGGCCGCGCTGTGCGCGCCGGTGCTGCCCGCCGCGCTGGCGCTGCTGTGCGCCCGGCTGGACTGGCTGCCCCCCGAAAGCCTCGCGGCCGGCCTGTTCCGGCAGTGGGTCGCCGGCTTTTTTGTCTGCTGGGGGCTGTGCCTGCTGGCGGCGGCGGCCGGCTGGGCGGCGCTGGGCGTTGCGCTGCGGCGGCCCGAAGCGCCCGCCCTGCGGTTCCGGCACGGCAAACTGGAGCGGAAGGATGAAGGCTGATCCCTTTTTTCGCACGAGTCCCGACAAGCAGACGGGGCCCGGCGCTCATGCGCCGGGCCCCGCTTTTTTGCGCCTTTCGGCGGTCGGCGGCTCCTCTCTCCCTTGCGTGGCGGGGCGGTTTGGGCTATAATGATATTTGTATATTCATGCGCTTTCCGGCCCGTGCCGGCATTTTTGCACAGAAAGAGGAACCGCACCATGAAATTAGGTATCGTGGGCCTGCCCAACGTGGGCAAGAGCACCCTGTTCAACGCCATCACCAGCACCAAGAACGCGGCGGCGGCAAACTACCCCTTCTGCACCATCGACCCCAACACCGGCATCGTGGCCGTGCCCGACCCGCGGCTGGACAAGCTGGCCGAAATTTGGGACACCAACAAAAAGACCCCCGCCATCGTGGAGTTCGTGGACATCGCGGGCCTGGTGAAGGGCGCGTCCAAGGGCGAGGGCCTGGGCAACAAATTCCTGGGCAACATCCGGGAGTGCGACGCCATCGTGCATGTGGTGCGCTGCTTCGACGGCACCGACGTGGTGCATGTGGAGGGCGCGGTGGACCCCATCCGGGACATCGAGACCATCGACACCGAGTTGATCCTGAGCGACCTGGAGGTGGTGAGTAACCGCGCCGCCAAGTTCGCCAAGGCCGCCAAGACCGGCGACAAGAAGGCCGCCGCCTCCGCCGCCTGGCTGGAGGCGCTGGAGGCCCATCTGGGCGAGGGCAAAAACGCCCGCAGCTTCGCCTTTGACGAGGCCGACGAGGACCAGATGGCCCAGAAAAAGGAGATGGGCCTGCTCACCGCAAAGCCGGTGATCTACGCCGCCAACATGAGCGAGGACGACTTGATGGAGGGCATGGAGGCAAACCGGCACTACCAGGCGGTGAAGGCCCTGGCCGCCGCCGAGGGGGCGGAGTGCATCCCCATCTGCGCCAAGACCGAGGAGGACATCGCCGACTACACCCCCGAGGAGAAGAAGGAGTTTCTGGCGGAGATGGGCATTGAGGCCACCGGCCTTGACAACCTCATCCAGGCCAGCTACCGGCTGCTGGGCCTGATCAGCTTTTTGACCGACGGCAAGAAGGAGTGCCGCGCCTGGACCATCCGCCGGGGCACCAAGGCGCCCCAGGCGGCGGGCAAGATCCACTCGGATTTCGAGCGGGGCTTCATCCGGGCCAGCGTGGTGAGTTACGACGATTTCGCCGCCTGCGACTACAACATGGCCACGGTGAAGGCCAAGGGCCTGCAGCGCACCGAGGGCAAGGAGTATGTGGTGCAGGACGGGGACATCATCGAATTTCTGTTCAACGTGTAAAAAGGAGAAAACAATGAGCATTACCGCGATCATGGGCGCCATGCCCGACGAAGTGGAGCAGTTGTGCGCCCTGCTGGACGGGGTGACCGTCGAGCCCTACGCGGGCGTTACCTACCACCGGGGCCTTTTGGGCGAAAAGCAGGTGGTGGTGTGCTGCGCCGGCATGGGCAAGGCCAACGCCGCCGCCACCACCCAGGTGCTCATCACCCGCTTCGGGGCCGAGCGCATCATCTTCTCCGGCATTGCCGGCAACATGACCGACAAGGTGGGCATCGGCGACGTGGTGGTGGGCAAAACGGTGCTCTACCACGACGCCGAGGACGACATGATCGCCCAGAGCGCCCCCTTCACCGCCCGCTACGAGGGCGACCCGGAACTGGTAAAGGCGGCCCTGGCCTCCTGCGAGGCGCTGGGGGTAAAGGCCATCGCCGGCACCATCGCCACCGGCGACCGGTTCGTGGGCGATTCCGCCACCAAGGCGGCCATCGCCGAAAAGGTGCACCCCGACTGCGTGGAGATGGAGGGCGCCGCGGTGAGCCAGATCGCCCAGAAGAACGGCGTGCCCTGCGTCATCCTGCGGGCCATGAGCGACAACGCCGACGAGGCGGGCCACGAGGTGCTGGTGGTGAAAAAATTCAGCATCGCCGAGTATGTCACCACCGCCACCAAAATCGTGGCGGGCATGCTCTCCCGGCTGGACTGATCGGCCATAGCTTCCAACGCCCCGGCGCTTTTGCGCCGGGGCGTTTTTTGTTCACTGTTTTGGCGGAATTGCCCTCCCGGATCCCTGCCATTCCATTTTAACAGAATATTCTGTCTTGACAGAATAAAGGTGTGATACTATTATAAAGAGGAAAAAGCAAACGGGGCCCCGGCCCCGGCAGGCGCAAGAGAGGAGGAACCGACCATGGCACAGATCACGATCTTCGACGCGGAGATGCACCTGATGGTGAAGATCTGGGACGAAGGGCAGATCAAGGCCATCGACCTGGCCAACTGGGCCACCGAGACCCTGGGCTGGAAGAAGAACAGCACCTATTCCATTCTGAAAAAACTGCTGGAAAAGGGCGCTGTGCGGCGGGACGAGCCGGGCTTTGTGCTCACCCCGCTGGTCAGCCGGGACGAGGTGGCCCGGGACAAGACCATCCGCATGGTGGACAAGATGTACAACGGCAGCATGAAGCTGTTTCTCACCGGCCTGCTGGGCGGCAGCGAACCGGACGAAAAGACGATGGCCGAGATCAACGACCTGATCGAGCGGGCCAGGCAAGAGGGCGGCAGGTGATCCTGCGGCTGTTTCTCCACGGGCTGAACATGGGCATCAGCGGCAGCGCGGGCGCGGTGCTGCTCATCCTCTGGCGGCAGGCCACCCGGCGGCGCATCCCCCACCGGTTTTTCTACCTGCTGTGGGGCGTGGTGTTTTTCCGGCTGTGCGTGCCGGTGTCCTTCTCCAGCGCCTTCAGCGTGCTGCGGCTGTTCGCCCGGCCGGCGGCGGTGGAGAGCGGGGGCGGCTTTCTGGTGACCATGCGCTATCTGGACGAGGCCGACCTGCAGGCCGTGGCGGGCGGAGGCGGCGCCGAGGGGCTGCTCACCGCCCTGGCCTGGCTGTGGCTGGCGGGGGCGCTGGGGCTGGCGGTCTGGTGGCTGGCGGGCTACGCGCTCACCCGCCGGGCGCTGCGCTATGCGGTGCTGTGCCACCCGCCGGAGGCGCAGCGCGCCGCCGCCCGGCTGGGCCTGGGCGCAACGCCCCGGGTGTTCGTCTGTGAGCGGGTGACCTCGCCGGTGGTGTTCGGGCTGGCCCACCCCCGCATCCTGCTGCCGGCGGGCGCCGGGCTGGAAGGGGAAGGGCTGGAATGCGTGCTGGCGCACGAGATGGTGCATCTGCGCCGGCACGACCCCCTGGCCAGGGCGGCGACCTTTTTCATCGCCGCCTTCCACTGGTACAACCCGCTGGTGTGGCTGTGCTTTTATCTGTTCAACGAGGACGTGGAGGCCTCCTGCGACCAGGCGGTGCTGGGAGCCCTGGGCTTTGAGCGGCGGACCGTCTACGCCGCGGCGCTCACAAGCTGCGCCGCGGGCAGCCTGCGCTTCCGGCTGGGGCAGCTGGCCTTTGCCCGCACCCGGGTGATCGAGCGGGTGCGGGGCATCCTGCGCTACGGCCCGCTGCCCCGCTGGCAGCTGGCCCTCTTCGCGGCCTGTACACTGGCGCTGGGGCTGGGGGTCTCGACCAACCCGGTGCTGGCGGAATACTTCCCCTACACCCCCGCCACGGTGCGGGTGGGCAGCGGGGTGAAGGCCCGGGCCCAGACCTTTGCCCGGGGCTTTCTGGCGGACCTGGCCGCCGGCGACGGGGCGGCGCTGGCGGAGAAGTCCAGCGCCGACGGGGCCTACTTCGCCCCCCTGTACGCCGGCCTGCCCCCCACCGCGCTGGAGCAGGAGGCGGTGTTCTACACCGGGCAGGACAGCGCGGTGTTCTACCTTTCGCCCCCGGACGGTGGGGAGCGGCTGGTGCTGGAGCTGGCCTCCAGCGAGCTGATGGGCGGCTTTTACGCCGAGGCGCTGCGCAGCTACGAAAACTACGAGGCCATTCACCGGGTGGACGAGGAAAACGAGGCGGTGATGCTCTGCCGCCGGATGATCGAGTACGGCCTCACCAGCGGGGAGAACACCCCGGAGAACGGCGCCAGGATCGCCGCCTTCTGCACCGACATCGCCCGCCGGCGGGCGGGCGGCGGGGGCGAGTGGCTGGCGGCGCAGGACGTGGAGGCGGTGGCCGCCGAGTTCTTTGCCATCCATGACTTTTCTAACCTGCGGGCCGGCGGCCTTTACGACCCGGCCCAAAACGCCTATCGCTTCGACCCGGGCCTCGCCGCCCGGTTTGAATACCAGATCCTGGGGTTGGAGGAGACTTCCCGGGGCGCGGTGGTCACCGCGGAATTTTACGCCGACCCGCTGCAGACCCGGCGGGAGAAAACCGTTCAATACACTTTTACGAGGGTGGAATGACACGATGAAAACAGTGAAAAAACTTGCGGCGCTGGCGCTGGCCCTGGCCATGGCGCTGACGGCGCTGCCCGCCGGGGCCTTTGCCGCCGGCGGCGAGGAAACGCCCACGGAGCAGCCTGCCTTTGGGGGCAGCGCCCACGTCTACGTCGGCATGTTTGAAAGCCCCGAACAGAACGCCGGGTTCGACAGCACCCAAGTCTGGTCCACGAGCCAGGGCCAGTCCTTCATGGTGGGCTTTGAGGCGGCGGACGGCGCCCTTGTGACCATGGACAAGGTGGAGTACACCGGCGCGACGCTGAACGGCCAGACGGCGGAGGGCGCCTTCGGCGTCACAAAGGGCGGAGCGGACAGCAGCATGACCGGCCTGGGAGACACCTACCTGTTTGTGTCTGTCCTTTCCGGCGCAGCCGCCGGCAATTACACCCTCAACTTCACCGTGAACGGCACGCCGGTCTCCCTGAAAGTGATCATGCGCCCCGGCGTTTATGCCTATTATTCGGAAGACGGCCAAACCTGGCAGAAATTCAGCAGCTTGACCGCCGGGACGAACAAGCCGTATCAGGTTATCTTTTCCAACAAGCTTGGAACAGAGGTGACGGCGGCTGACGCGCTGGGGAATGTGGAGTTGACCTTTGCCATGTGCGGAGGCACAAATCTGACCCAGGCCCACGATGAGTACTTCACCTGCACCGTGGATGCGTCCAATGTCTGCACCCTCGTCTTCCTGAAAGGCGGGACCTACAATCTGAATTTTTCCGTCATGAACAGCGACGGCATTTCCGGCTTTGTTTCTATGATGGTGATGGCGGGCCAGACCACCGGCAGTTTCCCGCAGACGCAGGTCGCCTCTTCTCCGGACAGCCAGGAGTGGCAAACCGCCACCTATTATGCCCTGCAGTCGGGCTATTCCATCTACCTGCGGGTGATGCAGAACGACAGATCCGTCCCCTTTGCGCTGAATCAGACCGGAAGCACCGGTGACATGGTCAAAGTGGAACCCGTTGGAGGCGACGACGGGCAGGGCAGGTACGGTTTGTACAAGCTCACCGGCGGCAGCGCCAACGGCAACGCGCAGTTTTCCATTCTCACCAGCCTTGGCGGGAATTCCGGCTTCTCGGTGATCGTCACCGGCAACCAAGAAGATCCGGACGCCCCCTCCGGCTATGTTTCCGCCCAGGTGAAGCAGGCCTTCGCGAACAGCGGCGTTGTCGCCTTCACCGGTGTGAGCGGCGAGGCGTCTGACCCGCTGCCCCAGGGCTTCACCCTGGAAAACGGCCAGCTCTCCTTTGACACCGCGGGCAAAGACCCCGGCCTGTACGAGGCCGTCGTGGGCGGACAGACGTACGCGGTGGCGGTGATGAACCCCATCAGCGGCGAGGATGCACAGGGCGTTGTGACCGTTTCCATGACCTCGGAAGCCCCCACCGACCTGCCGGCCGGCGACGGCCGCCCCGACGGGCTGTATTACGCCGTGGGCTCGGTGGCCGGCTACCAGGCGAAGCAGATGAACTTTGACCCCGAGGCCGGCGGCGAGACCGCTCCCCTTTACGTCTACTATATAAAAGGCGGCCAGGTGATGTCCATGACGGGCTACAACTTCACCCTCTCCGCCACCGGGTACAAGGCGGACGACTATTTCGCGGGCGAGATCTCCCGCCTTCCCGGTCTCGGCGTTGACGTGCTCAAACTTACCGTAAAGCCGGGTGTGCCCGCCAGCGCCACCCTGCCCGCCTACGTCACCGTCAACGACAGCAACGGCAGCTTTGTGGGCGCGGCTGAGTTCTACCTCAACGGCGCGAACACCGACACCTTCGGCTTCTCCACCGATCCCACCCTGGCGGGCACCAACAACACCGGCGCCCGGCGGGGCATCGACCAGCGGTTCAACGTGGGCGGCGCGCCCGCCGCCACCAAATTCTACATCACCAAGGGCAGCGGCGACAACGGCAACATGCAGCCTGCCCAGTATGACCTGGCCCTGTACGACGACGTGGATGTGTCCACCCTCACGGTCACCAGCAGCAACAACGCCTTTGTGGCGGTGAAGAATTACCTCTCCGTCACCCCGGAGGGCAAAAACGCCATCGGCTTTGAGCTGGAAGTGAAGGACAACACCCGGGCGCAGATGGCCGAGATCACCGTCTCCTTCCAGGATAAAAGCGGCACGCCCCACACCTACAAGGGCGTGGTGAACTGCACCAACGCCCAGGTTACGGACACCCGCACCGTTTCCTCGGCTGCGGAGTTTATCCAGGCTTACGAGGAACTGGACGCCGGCACCATTGTGATGAAGGGCGGCACTTACTCCATGGACCTGGTGCACACCAAGCCCATCGCCATCCAGGCCGCCGAGGGCGAAGAGGTCACCATCAACGGCAGCGAGGGCGGCACCGGCCCCATCATCACCATCGCCCTGGGCAACCCCGGCGATATCAGCGGCGTCACCATCGACGGCCGCGGCAAGACCCGGGACGGCATCAATGCCAACGGCTACAACGGCTATGCCAACAACATCACCATCCAGGACTGCGCTGTGGGCATCCGCAACGGCGGCGGTGACTTCTGGGCCATCCTTGCCACAAACAGCGTTTTCAAGAACAACAAGGTGGCGGTGCAGGGCGATTCCTCCCGCCTGGTGGTGCAGAACTGCACCTTTGAGGGCAACGAGGTGGCGGTGAGCTTTGTGATGAACAGCTACACCGAATGCCGGGTGCAGATGAACCGCTTTGTGGACAACACCGCCGATTTCCTGAACCAGACCACCTCCGACCCCACTGCAACCCAGAACTACTACCTCCACGGTGACAGCAAGGCGCCGGTGATCCAGACCGTCGCGCCCATGGTCGGCACCAACGGCACAGTCTACTACTCCCCCTGGTTCGTGGACCAGGCCATGACCCTCTACACCGCCGACCTGGCGGGCGCGAAGCCGGGCAGCGCCCGGGCCGCGGAATACACCGTGCCGGTGGACCGCACCCTCTCCAGCGCCTCCCTGCTGGACAGCGCCCTCTTTGCCGAGATGAAAAGCACGGCGGCGGCGGTGAGCATCCCCGTCACCGAGCAGGTGGAGGACAAGGCCCTGGTCACCACCATCTGGGAGTTTGACAGCGGCAAGCTGGCCTCCAGCCTGCCCGACCGGATGGACCTGGAGGTGACCGACGCGCCCACCGACGCGGCCAAGGCCGTGGTGGACAAGGTGGTGGCCAACCCCGAGGCCATCGCCCAGTATGTGCACTTCAGCCACGACGGCGCGCTGCCCGGCGAGGCCACCGTGCTGGTGCGCAAGACCGCCGGCACCACCGCCGACGATCTGAAACTCTACTACATCGACACCGCCAGCGGCACCGTGAAGGAGGCCGACATCGTGGCGGTGAGCGAGACCACCGTGGACGGGGTGGACTACTATGTGGTCACGGTGGCCCACTGCTCCGAGTACCTCATCGCCGGGGCCATCACCCTGAAGGAGGAGAGCGCCCAGGGCGGCGGCACGGCGGGCGACGGCGGCAGCGCCGGAACCACCGGCGGCGAGAGCGCCCCCGCGCCCACCCCCGCGCCCGCCACCCAGGCCGCCCCCGCGCCGTCGGCCACCCCCGCCCCGGCCGCCGGCAGCGCCAACCGGCTGGTGAGCGCCCTGGAGGTGGAGGAGCGGTTCGCCGCCGCCGCGGAGGCGGAGGTGACCTTCGCGGTGGACCGCAAGCCGCTGGTGAGCGCCGGCGCCTTCGGCATCCTGGCCCAACACCCCGACAAGACCCTGGTGCTGGAGGGCGAGGGCTACACCTGGCGCTTTGAGGGCGCGGCCATCACCGACGCCGGCGCCATCGAAGGGGCCAGCTTTGACACCACCGTGTCGCTGACCAGCCCCAACGCCCACCTGATGCAGCCGCTGCTGCAGGATATGCCCGCCATCCATCTCTACTTCAGCTACCACGGCGCGCTGCCCGGGCCCGCCCGGGTGAGCGTGCAGGTGGGGGCGGAGCAGGCCGATTCGGTCAAGTACCTCTACTACTTCAACCCCACCGCGGTGGTGCTGGAGTATGTGGGCGAGGCGCAGGTGGACGGCGCGGGCGTGGCCACCTTCACCATCGAACACTGCTCCGACTATGTGCTGCTGGACGAAAAGCTGGAGGACGCCCCGGCGGCCCCTGAGGCCACCCAGGCCCCCGCCCCCACCCAGGCTCCCGAGGCCACCCAGGCCCCGGCGGCCGGGGAGACCGGGGCCGAGGCCGGCGGCATCGGTTTCATCCTGGCGGCCGTGGCCGTGGCGGCGGTGCTGGCGGCAGTGGTGCTGCTGCTGGTGCGCCGGCGCAAAGGCGAATAAAACAACAGACCAGAAGGCCGCCCGGCGGGGAAGTTCCCCGCCGGGCGGCCTTGGTCATCCGGGCGCTTTTCCGAAGGGGCGGTTGCCCCCTCGCGTCACAGATAGTTCTTCATTTCCCGGGCGATGTCCTGCTCCAGGGTCTGCAGTTCGTCCAGCAGCTGCATCGCGCCGGCGGAGGCGTCGGGGTGGTCCCGGCGGGCCATCTCGCAGTCGGTGTAGCCCTGGGTGGCTCCCTGGATGAGCATGTCCGCCAGGTTGCGGCTGGACTTGTCGGTCATGGCCTTGGAGGCAATGCCCATGTGGGCGGCCATCTTGGCCATCCTGCCCTGGCCGTGGCCGTGGGTGCCCAGGGCCGCCAGGGCGGTGTGGGCCCGCTGGTTCAGCTGGCGGAACTGCCGCTGCTGGTTCAGCAGGCTGGCCTTCAGCTGCCGGTCCTCGGTGATGTGGATGAGCTGTTCGGTGGTGTTCTTGCCCATCTCGGTGTTGCGCACCACCTCGTTCAGCACGGCCTCGTTGTCGCTGTCGCCGTGGTTCTGGTCGTTGTGTCGCTGCATGAGAAACTCCCCCTTTTGCCGGTAGTGTGCCCGGAAAAAGGGGGAGTATGTATTTTTTTTATTCCGCCGCTTCGGGGGCGGCCTCGCACCGGCCGTAGAGGGCGCAGGTGCGGCGCATCCGCGCCGCCAGTGCCGGGGTGAATGCGCCCGGTTTTGCCCGCCACTGCCAGTTGCCCTGGCCCACGCCGGGGGTGTTGATCCGTCCCTCGGCCCCGAGGCCCAGCCAGTCCGCCGCGGGCACCACCGCCAGCTTGCCGCAGCTGGCCAGCACCCCCCGCAGCATGCCGGCGGCAAAGCCCTCGCCCCGGTGCAGGCCGAGATACGCCTTCGCCTTGGCCAGCTCTCCCTTGGGGGCGGTGGCCAGCCACTCGGCCAGGGTGGCGTTGTCGTGGGTGCCGGGGTAGACCACACAGTTTTCGGTGTGGTTGTGGGGCAGATACTCGCTGTCGCAGGAGGGGTCAAAGGCGAATTGCAGCACCTTCATCCCCGGCAGGCCGGTGTCCGCCAGCAGCTTGCGCACACTGTCGAACAACAGCCCCAGGTCCTCCGCCACGATGGGCACCTGGCCCAGGGCGGCGCGCAGCGCGTCGAACAACTGTGTGCCCGGGCCCTGCTCCCACACGCCGTTTCGGGCGTTGGTGTGGTCCGCGGGGATGGCGTAGTAGGTGTCGAAGGCGCGGAAGTGGTCGATGCGCACCATGTCGTAGAGTTCCAGCGCGTGCCGCACCCGGCGGATCCACCAGGCGTAGCCGGTCTTTTGGTGCCAGGCCCAGTCGTAGAGGGGGTTGCCCCACAGCTGGCCGTCGGCGGAGAAATAGTCCGGCGGGCAGCCCGCCACCCGGGTGAAGCGGCCCTGGGCGTCGGTCTCGAACATCTCGCCCCCCGCCCAGGCGTCGGCGGAGTCCGCCGCCACATAGATGGGGATATCCCCCAGAATGCGCACGCCCTTGCGGTTTGCGTAGGCCTTCAGCGCCGACCACTGGCGGTGGCACTGGTACTGCAAAAATTTCCAGAAGGCGATCTCCTCCGCCTTCTCTTTGCGCAGGGCCGCCAGCGCCTCCGGGTCCCGCCGGCGCAGCGCCTCCGGCCAGGCCTGCCAGGGCTTCATGTCGTTTTCGCCCTTGGCCGCCATGTAGAGGGCGTAGTCCTCCAGCCAGTCCTCGTTCAAAAAGCAGAAGGCGTAGTAGTCGTCTTCCGGGAAGGCGAAGAACCGCGCCGCCGCCTTGCGCAGCACCGGCCAGCGCAGCTGGTACAGCGCGCCGTAGTCCACCCGCGCCTCACCGCCCCAGGGCAGATGCTCGTATTCCCCTTTTTTCAGAAGGCCCCGGTCGGCCAGGTCGTCCAGGTCGATGAAATAGGGGTTGTTGGCAAAGGCCGAACAACTCTGGTAGGGGCTGTCGCCGTAGCCGGTGGGGGCCAGGGGCAGGATCTGCCACACCCGCTGGCCCGCATCGGCCAGAAAATCCACGAATCCATAGGCTTCTTTGCCGAAACAGCCGATGCCGTACGGCCCCGGCAGGCTGAACACCGGCATCAGTACGCCGCTTTCCCGCATTGCTTTTTCCTCCCTTATGGCAAGGCCGCCAGCACCGCGCCGGTGAAGGCCCGGCGCCCGGCGGTGGTGAACTGTGAAAGGCCGGCAAGGTCGTCCCCCGCCGCGTCGATGGCCGCCCGCGCCTCGGCGCTCAGGGCGGCGGAGAGGTCCGGCAGGCCCTGGGCGGGCGCGCCCTCCATCAGCTGCCGCCCCGCCTCGCTGGCGTAGAGCCACAGCAGAAAGGCGCAGGCCTCGCTGCGGCCCGTCTCGTCCGCCCCGGCGGGGATGTACACCCGGCCGCCGCTGGTGGCCACCGGCTGCCCCAGCAGCTCCTCCAGCGAAAACCCGCCGTGGAGGTCGGTGTCGTCAAAGGTGAACTTCATCGGCACCACCACCGTGTCCTCGGCGGCAAGGCCCGCTGCCGCCGCCTCCGACGCGCTGGCCCGGTAGAAGAGGGCCTTTCCGTCGGCAAAGGCGGCCCGGGCGCCGGCCCGGTCGGGGGCCGCGCCGTTTTTGCCCGCCCCCGCGAGGCTGCCCGTCTCGTCGGTGAGCAGCGTCCACAGGCTGTTCAGCGCCCCGGTGAGCTGGGCGTCGGTACGCCCGCCGGCGGCCTCCTCGGCGGTCGTGTAGCAGGTGCCCAGCACCGGCGAGAGCACCGGGCCGGAAAAGCGGTCGGCGCCGGCCACCGTGAACACCGCCTCCAGACCCGCCAGTTCGGCGGGCGCTTCGGCGGGCAGGGAATACTCCTTGCCGCTCAGGGTCACCGATGCCTCGGCGGGCTCCTCCAGCCAATCCTCCAGCGCGGCGACGAAGTCCCGCCACTGGGCGGCGGTGGCATTTTGCAGGTCGGCGGGGTCAAAGGCGGCCCCCAGCAGCGCCGTCAGGCGGGCGCGGTCGGCCAGGTACCCGTAGGCGCTGCCCGCCAGGGGCAGGCTGCGGCAGCCCGTCTGCTGGCCGGTCAGCGCGCCGGCCATGCCCTGCACCAGTTCGCCCTGCTGTGTCAGGTCCAGCGCCGCGCCGTCCGCCGGCTCGGCGGCGCTCACCGCCAGGGCCGCGCCGGCGGCGTCGGCGGCCGGTTCCACCGTCACCCCCTGGGCCTGGGCATAGAGCTCCAGCGCCTCGGCCAGCACGCCGGTCTCGTCCCACACCGCCAGCACCCGCCCGGGGGCCGGGGTGGCCTCGGGGGCGGCGGAAGGCGCGGGGTCCTGCCCGCCCTGGGGCAGCAGCCGCAGGTCGGCGGCGCAGCCCGCCAGCAGCGCCGCCGCAAGAAGAATGGCCAGCAGTCGCCTCACGGGCCGCACCTCCTTCATTTTAAAAAGATGTTGCTTTATTATACACTATCCGCCGGGCTTTTTCCAGCGGCAAGTTTGTGGTATAATGCCCTTGTTACGGCCTTGCCGCCGAAAGGAGAAACACCCATGGAACACACCGAAAAACTTTACTACGCCCAGCCCCCGGTGCTGGAGTTCACCGCCCGGGTGCTGGAGTGCGAAGCGGACAAAAACGGCTGGCAGGTGGTGCTGGACCGCACCGCCTTCTATCCCGAGGGGGGCGGCCAGCCCGCCGACCAGGGCCTTTTGGGCGGCGCGCGGGTGCTGGACGTCCACGAAAAAGCGGGCGTCATCCGCCACCTCACCGACCGGCCCCTCGACCCCGGCAGCGGGGTGGAGGGCAGGGTGGACGCCGCCCGCCGGCTGGACCTGACCCAGCAGCACTCGGGGGAGCACATCCTCTCGGGCCTTTTGCACAGCATGTTCGGCGCGGAGAACGTGGGTTTTCACATTGGGGCGGACTACCTGCTCATGGACCTGAGCGTGCCGGTGGACGCCGAGGGCCTGGCGAAGGCGGAGGAGGCGGCCAACCGGGTGGTCTGGCAGGATGTGCCCACCGAGGCCGTCTGGTACGAAAAGGAGCAGCTGGCAAGCCTTACCTACCGCAGCAAGAAGGAGCTGGAGGGCCCGGTGCGTCTGGTCACCATGCCCGGGGCGGACTGCTGCGCCTGCTGCGGCACCCATGTGCAGCGCACGGGGCAGGTGGGGCAGATCAAGATCATCGACCACATCAAGTATAAGACCGGCACCCGGCTGCAGGTGGTGTGCGGCGGCCGGGCGCTGGCCTATCACCGCCTGCTGGACGGCCAGTGCCGCCGGGCGGGGGCGGCTCTCTCCGCCCCGGTGGAGGGCCTGGCCGCCGCGGTGGAGCGGCAGAAGGGCGAGCTGGAGGCGGCGAAGTTCCGCCTCACCGGCCTGGAGAACCAGCTGTTCGCCCTCTGGGCCGCCGGCGAGGGGGCCAAAAACCCGCTGGTGTGCAAACCGGGCCTTTCCCCCGACGGGCTGCGGCGGCTGGCGGCGGCCCTGTCACAAACGCGGGCGGGCGTCTGCTGCGCGGTGAGCGAAAAGGAGGACGGCGGCCTTGCCTACGCCATCGCCTGCGCCGGCGAAGGGGCCGACCTGCGGCCCCTGTGCAAAGAGTTGAACGCCGCCCTGGACGGGCGCGGCGGCGGCAAGCCCGGCTTTGTGCAGGGCAGCTGTTCGGCGGACATGGACGCCCTGCGCGCGTTTTGGGCGCGGCAATTCACGGAATAAGGAGAAACGACACCCATGCGAATGCGATTCAAACCCTACGCGCGGCCGGAACTGCTGGCTACCCCCTGGCACGCCCACGAGCCGCTGGAGAACAAAGGCCGCTGGCGCGGCCTGTTCGCCCGGCCCGACCAGCCCTTCCACCTGGAACTGGGCTGCGGCAAGGGCGGGTATCTGGCCCGGCTTTCCTCGTCCCACCCGGAGGTGAACTATCTGGGGGTGGACATCACCGACAAGGTGCTGATCCTGGCCAAGCGCAAGATCGAGAAAGCCTATGCCGAAAAGGGGATGCCGGTGGACAATGTGCTCATCGCCAGCTTTGACATCGAGCGCATCCTGAACGTGATGGACGAGCGGGACGCGGTGCAGCGCATCTACATCAACTTCTGCAACCCCTGGAACCGCAAGCTGGCCCACAAAAAGCACCGGCTCACCCACACGCGGCAGCTGGCGCTCTACCGCCGGATGCTGGCGGACGGGGGCGAGGTGTATTTCAAGACCGACGACGAGGACCTGTTCAACGACAGTCTGTCCTATTTCCCCGAGGCGGGCTTTGAGATCACCTGGCAGACCCGGGACCTGCATGCAGACGAGCCCGCCTGGAACATCCGCACCGAGCACGAGGCCATGTTCACCGAGCAGGGCATCAAGACCAAGGCCCTCATCGCCCGCAAGCTGCCGCTGGAACACGAGCAGCAGGCGCTGGCCGAGGCCATCGCGAAGCGCACCGCCATCGAGAAGGCGGAGAGCGCCGCCTGGCGGGCCGAGCACGGCGAGGGCTGACACGGCCGCGGCCCGGTGCGGCGGGCCGGACGAAACACACGGGAGTGAGGAAAGAACATGATCGAATGGATCCGTGCCGTCAACGGGGCGGTGAACGACTTTATCTGGGGCGTGCCGGCGATGGTGTGCATCCTGGGCGTGGGGCTGCTGCTCAGCGTGCGCACCGGCTTTTTGCAGATCCGCAGGTTCCCCTATGCCATCCGCACCACCATCGGGCGGATGTTCAAAAAGAAGAGCGCGGCGGACGGGGCCATGACCCCCTTCCAGGCGGTGTGCACGGCGCTGGCCGCCACCGTGGGCACCGGCAACATCGCCGGCGTGGCGGGGGCCATCGCCATCGGCGGCCCGGGGGCGGTGTTCTGGATGTGGTGCTCCGCGGTGCTGGGCATGTGCACCAAGTTTTCCGAGGTCACCCTGGCGCTGCACTTCCGGGAGCGCAGCGCCGCGGGCAACTGGACCGGCGGCCCCATGTATTACATTAAAAACGGCCTGGGCAGGCGCTGGCAGTGGCTGGCGGTGCTCTACTCGCTGTTCGGCGTGCTCACCGTGTTCGGCACCGGCAACGCCACCCAGGTGAACACCATCGTCACCTCCATCGACGCGGCGCTGCTCCAGTACGGCCTGGCCGGCGCGGACACGCTGCCCCTGCTGAACCTGGCGGTGGGCATCTTCGTGGCCATGCTGGTGGCGCTGGTGCTGCTGGGCGGCATCAAGCGCATCGGCAGCGTCACCGAAAAGCTGGTGCCCTTCATGGCGCTGCTGTATGTGGTGCTGGCCCTGGGGGTGGTGGCGGTGCATTTCCGCCAGCTGCCCGGCGTGCTGGCGGCCATCGTGGGCGGCGCGTTCCGGCCCCGGGCCTTCACCGGCGGCGTGGTGGGCAGTGTGTTCCTGAGCCTGAAAAAAGGCGTCTCCCGGGGCATCTTCTCCAACGAGGCGGGCCTGGGCACCGGCAGCATCGCCCACGCCTGCGCCGACACCCAAAAGCCGGTGAAGCAGGGCATGTTCGGCATCTTCGAGGTCTTTGCCGACACCATCGTCATCTGCACCCTCACCGCCCTGGTCATCCTGTGCAGCGGCACGCCGGTGCCCTACGGCACCGAGGCCGGCGCCGAACTGACCATCTCCGGTTTCACCGTCACCTACGGCAGCTGGGTGTCGCTGTTCACCATGGTGGCGCTGTGCTGCTTCGCCTTCTCCACCATCATCGGCTGGGGCCTCTACGGCTCCACCTGCATCTCCTACCTGTGCCGCACCGAAAAGGTCATCCGGCCCTTCCTGGTGGTCTACTCCTTCGTGGCCATCCTGGGGGCAACGGTGGACCTGGGCCTTTTGTGGAACATCGCCGACACCTTCAACGGCCTGATGTCCATCCCGAACCTCATCGCGCTGCTGCTGCTTTCCGGCACGGTGGTGCGCCTCGCCCGGGAATTCTTCGCCGGCGAGGGCAAGCCCGCATCTGACTGAAAAAGGAACACAGAGGGCCCCGCGGAGAAAACTCCGCGGGGCCCTCTGTGCTTAAAGGAGCCCTGCCAAAGGCGGCAGGTCATTGGGGGGTGTCATCCCGGGGTGGGAAGAAGAAGGCCCGCACCGCGGCGGCGATCTGCAGGATGATGAGCAGGGAGAACACGCTCCCGATGGACACCACCATGTAGCGCACGCCGTCGTTGCCCTTGCCGCCGGAGGCGTAGGCCATCAGCAAAAAGGAGAGCAGCCCGATGGCCACGCCCCAGGCGATCTTCACCGGGGCGGGGGCCTCGTCGCCGATCTTGCGCCCGCGCATGCACAAAGCCGAGATCACCGTGACGCTGTTGTCGGCGCTGGTGGAAAAGGAGATCAGCATCACGAACAGGGTCACCGGCACCAGCACCGCGCTCAGCGGCAGCTGCCGGATGAAACTCCAGATGGCGGCGTAGGTGCCGTTTTCCCGCATCACGGCGGCCAGGTCCACCACGCCGGAAAGCTGCCAGTCGATCGCGCAGCCGCCGAAGATGGAGAACCAGATCACCGCGAAGACGCTGGGCATGATCCAGTTGACCACCAGCACCTCCCGGATGGTGTGCCCGTAGCTGAGCTGGGCCAGGAACACGCCCGTCACCGGCGCGAAGGCCATCCAGAAGGTCCAGTTGTAGATGGTCCACCACTTGATGAGATTTTCGCCGCCGGCGGTGCCGGTGTCGAAGGCCCACAGGGGCAGGTTCTGCAGCCAGTAGCCCAGGGAGGAGGTGCCGGTGTTCAGGATCCAGGCCAGCGAGCCGCCCAGCAGGGCCACCACCGCCAGCAGGATCATGTAGAACCGGAAGTTCAGCCGGGCAAAGAACTTGATGCCCCTGTCCACGCCGCTCAGGGAGGACAGCAGATACACCACCGTGGTGACCGCCATGATGGCGAACATCACCGGCACGCCCACCGACACGCCGTAGATCTGGCTCAGGCAGGAGGACGCCAGGCCGATGAAGGTGCCCAGGGTGCCCACGATGGCCAGCGCCAGCGCCAGCACCGCGGCCATATCCACCACGGCCGACACGACGGGGCGGTTGGCCTTGTCGCCGAACAGCGGCGTGAGGGTGCTGGAGATGGTCAGAGGCTTGTTCTTGTTGTAGCACACATAGGCGATCAGCACCCCGCACAGGCCGTAGAAGGCGTAGGGGAAGAAGGCCCACTCGTGGAACGAGCGCCCCAGGGCGAAGAGCACCGCGTCGGAGGAGCCGGGCTCGATGCCGTAGCCCTCCAGCTCGCCCCACACGCTCTCCAGGAAGGTGATGGGCTGGGACACGCCCGAGGACACGATGCTGGCCCCGATGCCGCCGGTGAGCGACATGGCAAACCAGGTCCAGAAGCCGTATTTGGGCTTTGCGTCCTTTCCGCCGATGCGGATGTCCCCCTTGCGGGAGAAGAGCAGCAGGCAGCACAGCAAAAACAGCGCCACCATGATGAGCTGGTACATCCAGCTCAGGTTCACATAGGACCAGTTGAATACCGCCTGAAACCGGTCGATCAGGAATTTGTTGTTCACAAGGCCCGCCACGCCGGTGCCCAGCACCAGCAGAAAGGCAGGCAGAAACACACCCTTGCGCAGGGAGGTCTTGCTGTTCATATCACGCTCTCCTCACTTCGGCCCGCTCACTTGCGGAGACTGGCGGCGTAGAAGTCGTGCACCCGGCTCAGCAGGGGCTCGTTGTCCCGCTTGCCGGGGTCGGCGGCACGCAGCTGGCGGATGGAGGCGCAGATGCGCTCTTCGGCGGCCTTCTCCTTGTCGCGGAAGGCCTCGTCGACGCCCCAGGTCTGCTCGCCGTTCACAAAGGTCATCCGCACGCTGGCGCGGGTGCCCCGCTGCACCAGCATGGCCAGGGGGTCAAGGCCCGGGTCGGTGTAGGGGCGGGTGATGCTGTCCAGGCTGACGCAGACGAAGTCGGCGTTGCAGCCCTCCTTCAAAACGCCCTGGGACAGGGGCCGCGCGGCCTCGGTGGCGCCCCGGGAGGTGGCCATCTTCAGCACGTCCAGATAGGGCACGCCGCCGTCCACCCCGTTGTGGCGGTTGTTCAGCCAGGCCACGCGGATCTCCCGCAGGTAGTCCTGGTCGTCGTCAAAGGCGCAGCCGTCCAGGCCGATGCCGCAGGCGAGGCCCAGTTCGCAGGCCCGGCGCATATTGAACGCGCCGCTGCGCAGCCGCAGGTTGGAGGAGGGGTTGGTCACCAGATGGGCGCCGGAGGCGGCGATCAGCTGCAGGTCCTCCTCGTCCAGCCAGACGGCGTGGGCAAAGGAGACCCAGGGCCCCAAAAAGCCGATGTCCTGGTAGTGCCGGATGAAGCTCTTGCCCCAGGTGCGCCGGGCGTACTCCGCCTGATACTGGGTCTCCAGCAGGTGCAGGTGGATGTACATGCCGTGGGCCAGGGCGTATTCCTTCATGCGCAGCAGCGCCTCGTCGCTGCACCACTGGCCGCCGTTGGGGTGCAGCTGCACCTCCACCCAGCCCTCGTCGATCTCCTTGCGCAGATCCTCCTGGATGCCTTCCACCAGTTCCAGATACTCGTCGATGGTCATGATGCGGTCGTGGATGCCGGCGGCAAAGTTGGTGCGCAGGGGCTCGGGCAGCGACTGGATGAACTTGTCCCGGTCGTAGTAGATGCGCTTGTTCTGGTCCAGGTACAGCGGGCAGAGGATGCTGCGCACCCCCGCGTCCCGGTAGCCCCGGGCCGCCTGCACCATCTCCTCGCGGATGTTGGCGAAGCCGTTGGGGTTGTGGCTGTGCAGCACGGTGCCCACGCCCGCCGAGGCAAGGCGCACGCCGTCGTACCAGCAGGCGTCGTAGTGGGGGATGGCGGGCAGCTTGTTCAGGTCCTGCAGCCATACCTCCAGCGCCTGATCGGGGGTGCCGAAGGACACCGGCGACATGCCGCGGCCGTGGTCGTGGGCGTTCACAAAGGCGGGCAGCATCAGCCAGTCCGCGTCCTCCAGCAGCTGCGCGCCGGGGGCCTCCTTCACCAGGTCGGCCTTGGGGCCCACGCGGCGCACCACGCCGTCCCGGATCAGCACGGCCTGACCGTTCACCACACCGTCGGCGGCGCCGTCCCACAGGCAGCCGGGCACAACGATATACTCTTTCATGATATTACGCTCCTTTCCCGAAACGGAAACAGCAAAGGCGCGCGGCGGCGTGCGCCGCGCGCCGGGCAAAGCTTGTTCGTGCGGTTTATTTGGCCCGCTTGTAGTTCAGGTACAGCGAGGCCTCGGTGCCGCCGTCCACCACGATGGCCTGGCCGGTGATGGCGCGGGCCTCGTCGCTGGCCAAAAACAGCGCCGTCTCGGCGATGTCCCGGGCCTGGATCTCGAAGGGGGCGGGCTGGTAGGTGTCCAGGAAACGCTGGCGGGCCTCGCCCTCAAAGCCGTTGTTCAGCGGGGTGTTCACAAAGCCCGGGCAGATGGCGTTGCAGCGGATGTTGCTGCGGGCAAAGTCGATGGCCACCGAGCGGGTGATGCTCAGCGCGCCCGCCTTGGCGGCGGAGTAGCCCAGCTTGTTGGGGGTGGGGCGGATGCCGTAGGTGCCGGCCAGGTTCAGGATCACGCCGCCGCCCTGCTTCTCCATGTAGGGGATGGAGTATTTGCAGCCCAGGAATACGCTCTCCATGTCCAGCGCCACCACCTTGCGGAAGTCCTCCACGCTGGTGGTCACGGCGGTGCCCATGGGGCTGATGCCGGCGATGGTGAAGTAGACGTCGATGCGGCCGAAGGTGTCCACCACATCCTTGAAGAAGGCCTCCATGGCGGGGGCGTCGGTGATATCCAGGGTGTAGGCCTTGGCCTTGCCGCCGGCGGCCAGGATGTTGTCCACGGTCTGCTGGGCGGCGGCGCCGTTGATGTCCACCACGCAGACGGTGGCGCCCTCCTGGGCGAACAGCTCGCTGGAAACGCGGCCCATGCCGGAACCGCCGCCGGTGATGGCGACCACTTTATTTTCAAAACGCTTCATATCAGTATTGCCTCCTTGTTATGGTTGCGAAAGGGATGGGTGCGGCGGCGATCAGCCGAACGCGGGGAACAGGGTCATGGCGATCAGCACGCCCACCACGCCGCGGACCACCGCGGGCACAAGACCCACCCGGAGGATGGTCTTCTGGGTGTAGCCGCCGGCCTGCATGGCCATGGGTACCACCGGGTTGGGCATCGGGGTGATGAGGGAGGACATGGACGCCAGAGAGCACAGGATGATGGGGCCGCGGGGATCGCAGCCGATGGAGCTGCAGGTGATGATGAGGATGGGGATGAGCACGGTGGTGGTGGCCTTGTTGTAGAGGAACGAGGTCATCAGGAAGGAGACGATGTAGAACACCGCGCCGATGACGTAGCCGTTGGTCACGCCGGAGAGCAGCGCCGCCGCGCCGTCGCCCAGCAGCTGGGCCGCGCCGGTGTTGCCCAGCGCCTCGCCCATGACGGTGACGCCCGCGTACAGCAGCACCATGCTCATGTTCATGCGCACCAGGGACTCCTGCTCGGTGAGCACGCCGGTCAGGGTCACCACGGCGGCGCCGGCCATGGTCACGGCCCAGGAGGGCAGGCCCAGCATCAGGCCGATGACCACCAGGATGAACACGCCGTAGCCGATCACCTCGCGCACCGGCGACAGAGGCTCCTGCTCGCTGATGCTGGGGCCGGAGATGGCGGCCAGGGGGATGTCGGGCTCATCGGGCATCATGCGGGGCAGCACAAAGATGGTCAGCAGCAGGGTCACGATGGCGGTGGGCAGGAACACCATCGTCTCGTTCCACATGCTCAGCATCTGGCCGGTCCACCCGTAGGACTCAAGGTAGCCGTTCTGGGTGACGTACCAGGCGGCGTAGGGGCCGATGGGCTCGATGACGAAGGAGGTGGACACCACCGTCACGGCGATGGGGTACATCATCTTGGAAGGGCTCACCTTCAGCTGGCTGCACATGTTCATCACCAGAGGATAGACCATGGCGAACAGGGCGGGCAGGCTGGGCACGAACTGGCCCAGCAGGAAGATCACCAGAATGTAGGACGCCAGCACCTTGGTGAAGGAACCCTTGGTGATCTTGTACAGCAGTTTGGTGATGTTGTTCACCATCTGGGTGCGGGACAGGCCGGCGGCCACGATGAACATACCGGCCATGGTCAGCACGTTGTTGTTGCCGAAGCCGGCGAACACCGTCGGGGCGTCCACACAGCCGGTCACGAACAGTGCCACCACAACACCCATGCTGGTAAAGGCCATGGGCAGCTTGCGGTTGAAAAACAGAATGATCATGACCGCAAAAATGATCAGGCAGATAACCATGCTGTTCATATGGTTTGACTCACTCCTTACAGGAAAATTAGCGATGACGGACGAACAGGAGGCGGCGAGCGCCGTGCCCCGGCCGGGCAGACACGGCTTGAATCGACACAAGGGTGTTAAATTCTTCACGCTTTCCCCTTGACAATCATTTAACCACGGGGTATCCTTTTTGTAAAGTGAAGGTTTATACAGGTTGCATTGCGAAAATGTCAACGATGGAGGCTGTTATGAATGTTGAAAAATGGAGGATCCTGCTGAACGCGGTGGACAGCGGCAGCATGGCGGCGGTGGCGGCCCAGACCAACTACACCACCTCCGGCGTGAGCCGCATCATCACCACCCTGGAGGAGGAGATCGGCTTTCCGCTGCTGGTGCGCCACCACCGGGGGGTGACCCCCACCAACGAGTGCCGGCTGCTGTTGCCGGACGTGCGCGCCTTTCTCCACGCGGAGGAAAAACTCAAGCAGCAGGTCGCCCAGCTGAACGGGCTGGAGATCGGTTCGCTCACCATCGGCACGGCCTACAGCGCCAGCTACCCACTGCTCACCCGGCAGGTGGTGAAATTCGTGGAGCGGTATCCCAACATCAAGGTGAGCATCCTGTGGGGCTACAACCGGGAGCTTCGCCGGGCGGTGCTGGAGCGGCGGATCGACCTGTGTCTTGTGTGCCGGGGGGAGGAGGAGCTGGAGTGGATGCCCCTGCGCAAGGACCGGATGATGGTGCTGGTGGACGAGCGGCACCCCATGGCCGGCGAAAAGGTGTTTCCCGTGGAGGCGCTGGCGGGGGAGCCCTACATCGACATCTGCTCCAGCCAGGAGACCGATGCGAACCAGATCCTCGCCCGCTACGGGGTGGAGCCGAACACCAAGTTCACCACCTCCGACCGCTACGCGGCGCACGAGATGGTGCGGGCGGGGCTGGGGGTGGCGCTGGTGAACGAGACCCAGATCCTGCCCGAGCACAAGGGCATCCGAGCCATCCCCCTCTCGCCGCCACAGATGGTGGAGATCGGCCTGGCCTGCCTGCCCCAGGCCACCCTGGCCACCCGGCGCTTCATCCGCTTCTGGGAGGGCGAGAACTGAAAAAGGCAAAAACGGGCCCTGGGCGAACCGAAGGTTCGCCCAGGGCCCGTTTGAAAATTCAGTTCACAGTTCGCTCAAAAGGGGAATGACGGCGAACAGGTCGGGCACGATGGCCGCCGCCAGCCGCCGCAGCTCGTCGGTGGGCTCCATCAGGTCCGGCACCATCACCGCCTTGCAGCCCGCCGCAGCCCCGGCGCGGATGCCGTTGGGGCTGTCCTCCAGCACGATGCACCGCTCCGGCGCCACGCCCGCCAGCGCCGCGCCCTTCAAAAACACCTCCGGGTCGGGCTTGCCCCGCGTCACCTCGTCGCCGCAGATCTGCCCCTTGAAAAAGCCGCCGATGCCCGCCATGCGCAGGTACTGCTCGGTGGTGTCCCGGCGGGTGCTGGTGCACACCACCGCCGGCAGCCCCCGGCGGCGCAGTTCTTCCAGCAGCTCCACCAGGCCCGGCTTTTTGTCCAGGCCCCGGTCGTTCACCAGCCGGGCCATCACCACCCGGGCCTTTTCCTGGTAGGTGTCAAAGTCAAAGTCCTCCCCCAGCGCGGCGCGGCACACCTGCCGGCAGTCCGTCAGCGTGCGGCCCCGCATGGCCACCACGATGTCCAGCGTCACCGGCAGATGCTCCTCCCGGGCCGTCTCCAGCCAGGCCTCGGTCCACAGCCGCTCGGTGTCGAACATCAGGCCGTCCATGTCAAACAATACCCCTTCGATCATACGTCCTCTTCCTTTCCTGCCCCCTCACAGAGGCCCTTTTACCCGCTGGTCGTCCTCGTCCTCTTCCTCCCGGCGCTCCATGGAAAGCCGGCCCAGGCCCAGGTCCTTCTGCAGAATACTGCCCGCGCCGATGGCGCCCTTGCCGTATTTGCTGCGGATGGCGTCCAGGCTGCGCTCCAGCTTCTCCCGCCGCGGGTCGGGTCGGGGCGCGTCCTCAAAAAAGCTCTGCTGCACCGCCGCCGGCTGGTCGGCGAGGCTTTGCGCCGTCACCGTGAGCATCCGCACCGGTGTGCCCTCCCGCCAGTTGGCCGCCATCAGCTGCCAGGCCGCCCCGGCCAGGTCCCGGGCCAGGTGGGTGCTCATGGCCAGGCGCTGCTGGCGGGTGATGGTCTGGAGGGAGGCGTAGCGCACCGTCAGCTGCACCGCCCCCGCCCACAGGCCGTGGCGGCGCAGCCGGGCCGCCACCTCGTCCGACAGGGCCGCCAGCGCCGAGCGCACCTCGGCGGCGGTGGTCAGGTCATGGGGGAAGGTGCGCCCGCTGCCCACGCTCTTCACCGGCTCCTTTTCGCCCCAGCGGCGCACCGGCGCGTCGTCCAGCCCCCGGGCGTAGCGGCTCAGGGTGTGCCCCAGCTTGCCCAGGGCGGCGGCCAGCGCCCGCTCGTCCGCCGCCGCCAGGTCCCCGATGGTGGCAATGCCCATCCCCGCCAGCTTTTCGGCGGCGGAGCGGCCCACAAAGAGCATGTCCCGCGCCGGCAGCGGCCAGAGGATGTCCCGGAAGTTTTCCCGGGTGATGAGGGTGGTGGCGTCCGGCTTTTTGTAGTCGCTGCCAAGTTTTGCAAACACCTTGTTGAAACTCACCCCCACCGATACGGTAAGGCCGGTGGCCTCGCGCACCTGGGCCCGCAGCCGGTCGGCCAGGTCCCCGGGGCTTTGGGCGAACAGCTGCCAGGAGCCGGTCACGTCCAGCCAGCTCTCGTCGATGCTGAAGGGCTCCACCCGGTCGGTGCAGCGGCAGTAGATCTCGTTGATGATCTTGTAATAGTGGACGTACCGCTCCCGGTGGGGCGCCAGCAGCACCAGGTCCGGGCATTTGCGCTTTGCCTGCCAGATAGTCTCGGCGGTCTTGACCCCCAGGGCCTTGGCCGGCTCGTTCTTGGCCAGAACGATGCCGTGGCGGCTGGCCGGGTCGCCGCACACCGCCACCGGTTTGCGGCGCAGTTCGGGGTGGCTGAGCAGTTCCACACTGGCGTAAAAACTGTTGCAGTCGCAGTGCAGGATCCACCGCTCGGCCATGCCCGTCGCCCCCTTTGCGATACCATTATACCACAGCGGCGCAAGCTGTGCTATAATGGCAGATAGGGAAAGGGGCGAGAGCGATGCCGTTCACACCGTACCAGCTGCTGTGGTACTTTTTCATCTACGCGTTTCTGGGCTGGTGCCTGGAGGTGGTGTTCTGCACCGTCAACTCCGGCCAGTGGGTCAACCGGGGCTTTCTGAACGGCCCGGTCTGCCCCATCTACGGGGTGGGCATGGTGGTGGTGCTGCTGGCGCTGCAGCCGCTGGCGGGCAACCTGCTGCTGCTCTTCGCCGGCTCGCTGGTGCTCACCAGCGCCCTGGAGCTCGTCACCGGCTATGTGCTGAAAAAGGCCTTTCACACAAGCTGGTGGGACTACTCCGACCAGCCCTTCAACATCGGGGGCTACATCTGTTTGAAATTCAGCCTGGCCTGGGGCCTGGGGGGCATGGCGGCGGTGCGGCTGCTCCACCCGCCCATCGCCCGGCTGGTGGACCGGCTGCCGCACACCCTGGGCTGGGTGCTGCTGGCGGTGATGGGCGGCGTGATAGCGGCGGACCTGGCCGCCACGCTGGTGACCCTGGCGGGCCTGGAGCGGGACCTGCGGGAACTGGAAAAGCTGGCCGCGGCCCTGCGCCGGGGCAGCGACGCGGTGAGCAAGGGGCTGGGCGACGCGGCGCTGGCCGCCGACGATAAGCTGGCCGAGGGCCGGCAGGCCCTGCCCGGCCGGCTGGCCGACCTGGAGGCGCGGCGGGACCTGCTGCGGGCCTCCCTCACCGACCGGCGGCTGTTTGGCGCGCGTCGCCTGCTGCGGGCCTTCCCCGGGATGCAGAACCTGCGCCACCGGGAGGCGCTGGAGGCGCTGAAGGCGGAACTGGCCCGGAAGCTGCGCCCCTGACCGAAAGGCGCTTTGTTGTTGAACTTTATCCGGAATCTCCCCGGACGCAAAAAAGAGCGACCGAGCGCCCCTTTCCGGGGCTGCCCGGCCGCTCTTTTTTTGAGGGGATGGGCGGCGGGCCCGCCCTTGCCGCCGCTTTACGCGGCCGGCTGGGACGCGGGTTCCGCCGACTCCACGGCGGGTTGTGCCGCCGGTTCGGCCGCCTCCGGGGCGGGCTGGGTGACTTCCGGGGCCGGCTCGGTGACTTCCGGCACAGGCTCGGTGACTTCCGGCACAGGCTCGGTGACCTCCGGCGCGGGCTCGGTGACCTCCGGCGTGGGCTCGGTCACCTCCGGCGCGGGTTCGGTCACCTCCGGCGTGGGTTCGGTCACCTCCGGCGTGGGCTCGGTGACCTCCGGGGCGGGTTCGGTCACTTCCGGTTCGGGCTGGGTGACCTCCGGTTCGGACGCCGGCGCGAACATGCAGGACCCGGTGTAGGTGTGCGCCCCGCCCCAGCAGCCGTCCACATAGCGGTCGTTGCAGCTGCCGGTGTGCAGATGCTGGCTCAGGGGGCAGCCGTCGTCAAAGGTGGTGGGGGCGGGGGCATAGTCCTCCTCCCGCACCGGGTGGCCCCACACCTCCGACATCACCCAGCCGGGCATCAGGCTGCCGTCGGGGGCGTAGCCGTATTCCTCGCTGAGGGTGCTGCCGGGCACGACGCCCCAGTCCAGCTGCTCCTGGGTGACGGCGTGGTATTCCAGGCCGCAGCTGGGGCAGATGCCGTTTTTGTAGCCGTCGCCGTGGTAATGGAGGATGTTGGGGTCGGCGCTCTGGTGGGCGCCGCAGGCGGGGCAGCTCTGGTTGGGATACTGCCGGCCGGCGCCGCATTCGGTGCAGTAATACTTCGCCGCGGCGGCCTGGGCCTGGGGGGCGCTTTGGGTCTGCTGCACGGCGGAGGACGAAGAAGCGGCCTTGGAAGCGGAAGAAGCCTTGGACGAAGAAGCGACTTTGGACGAAGCCTTGGACGAAGAAGCGGTCTTCGACGAGGAAGAAGTCTTGGACGAGGCAGCGGTTTTGCCGGCGGCGTCCTTCGCCGCGGAGGGGGAACTGTCCGCCGCGGCGGTTTCGGAGGTGCTTTGGGTGGCGGACGAAGCCGTCACGGCGGAGTTCGCGGCCGCGTCGCACCCCGCCAGGGCGAGCAGCAGCCCGGCGGCTGCCGCCAGCATCGCCGCCTTGCGCATCATTTCATGAGTCCTTTTCATATTCATTCTCTCCTTTTTTATGTAGAGTGATTTCGTCCGACACCTGATAGATACCTCCGGGCGGCCGAAGGTTTTAATTTTTTCGAAATTTTTTTAAAAAAGTTTCGGGGCGGCCCTATAGTAAGGTCAGAACAACGATGGGAGGTGCCGTTTATGAGTGAACGGGAGCGCGTCTGTCTGCTTGTGAAGCAGGCGCAGGAGGGAGACAACGAGGCGATGGGGCAGCTGTTTGCCCTGTACAAAGACCGCTGCTATTTTGTGGCGTTCAAGATCCTGCGGGATCGTGAAAGCGCGGAGGACGTGGTGCAGGAAACGGCCATCCTGGTGGTGCAAAACCTGCAGACCCTGCGCAAACCGGAAAAATTCTTCAGCTGGGCCATGCGCATCAGCAACAACGTTGCCCTGCGCAAGGCCGGCCGGCGGCGGGAGGTGCCGCTCACGCCGCCCGACGAAACGGAGGGGGCCGCCGCCGAGCCGGCCGACCCCGATCCGGACGCCCGGCCGGAAGAGGCGCTGGACCAGCGCGAAACGAGCCGCATCATCGCCGGGCTGGTGGACGACCTGCCCCAGGAACAGCGGTTCTGCGCCTATATGTTTTATTATGAAGAGCTGTCGGTGGCGCAGATCGCGCAAACGCTGCAGGTGAGCGAGAACACCGTGAAAAGCCGGCTGCGGTATGCCCGGGAAAAGCTGCGGGCAGGCGTGCGGGAGGTGGAACGGCAGGGCGTGCGGCTGCACATCTTCCCGCTCCCCTTCCGGATCATCCGCCGCGCGCTGCAAAACTGCGCCGACCGGTATACCCTTGCGCCGGACAGGAGCGACGCCATCCTCCGCGGCGCGCTGGGCGCGTCGGTTGCGGCGGGCGGGGCAAAGGCGGCGGCCGGCGCCGAGATCCTCGCCGCCGCGGCGCTGTCCTCCGGCGCACATGCCCTGCTGACCGGCGCGGGGCTGTCGGCCGCGGCAAAGGCCGGCATCGCGGCGGCGGTGGGACTGGGCGTGGGCGGCCTGATGGTGGGGCAGATCGCCGTTGCGAGCGCCTTGCCCGTCGCGCAGCCGTCCCCAGCGCCGTCCACGCAGGCGGGCTATATGTCGTCCCGCGTCCGGGCCGACTCCGCGCCGCGGCAGACGGGCGTTTCCGCCCTGGAGGAGGAGAAGACCGCCGCCTCCTCGTCCAGGACCGCTTCCTCGTCCAAGGCTTCGTCCAAAGTCGCTTCTTCGTCCAAGTCTTCTTCCGCTTCCAAGGCCATTTCTTCGTCCTCCGCCGTGCAGCAGACCCAAAGCGCCCCCCAGGCCCAGGCCGCCGCGGCGAAGTATTACTGCACCGAATGCGGCGCCGGCCGGCAGTATCCCAACCAGAGCTGCCCCGCCTGCGGCGCCCACCAGAGCGCCGACCCCAACATCCTCCATTACCACGGCGACGGCTACAAAAACGGCATCTGCCCCAGCTGCGGCCTGGAATACCACGCCGTCACCCAGGAGCAGCTGGACTGGGGCGTCGTGCCCGGCAGCACCCTCAGCGAGGAATACGGCTACGCCCCCGACGGCAGCCTGATGCCCGGCTGGGTGATGTCGGAGGTGTGGGGCCACCCGGTGCGGGAGGAGGACTATGCCCCCGCCCCCACCACCTTTGACGACGGCTGCCCCCTGAGCCAGCATCTGCACACCGGCAGCTGCAACGACCGCTATGTGGACGGCTGCTGGGGCGGGGCGCACACCTACACCGGGTCCTGCATGTTCGCGCCGGCGTCCGAACCGGAGGTCACCCAGCCCGAACCGGAAGTGACCGAACCCACGCCGGAGGTCACCGAACCCGCCCCGGAAGTGACCGAGCCCGCCCCGGAGGTCACCCAGCCCGAACCGGAAGTGACCGAACCCACGTCGGAGGTGACGGAACCCGAGCCGGAGGTGACCGAGTCCGCGCCGGAAGTCACCGAGCCGGCCCCGGAAGTCACCGAGCCCGCCCCGGAGGCGGCGGAACCGGCGGCGGAGGGCGGCCAGCCCGCGGCGGAAGGGTGACCGTGCAAAAAAGAGGGCGGCGACCCGGGCTGTAAAACGCAGCCAGCCCCCGGAAGAAGCGCTTTGGCTTCCTCCGGGGGCTGGTTTTCTTGCTTTTGGGGGGGCGCGGCGGCCCCCCCTGCGGGGCCGGTCAGGCGCGGCGCCGGCGGCGTCCTTTGCCCAGCAGCTGCAGGGCGATGCCCAGCACGCCCTGGAAATTGAAGGCGCACACCCCCGCCGTGAGCAGGGTGCACCACAGGGGCCAGTAGGGGGTCTGGAAGATCATCAGACCCGCCTCGGCCAGCACCATGGCCAGATTGAAGGAAAGGCGAAGGGGGGCGTAGTCCAGCCGCAGCAGGCCGCGGGTGTTCACCGCCCGCAGGATGAACACCACAAAGTAACTCAAAAAGCTGGCCAGGGTCACCCCCACCGGGCCCATCAGCGGGATGAACGCCCAGTTGAGCAGGCAGTTGACCACCGCCCCCGCCAGCATGGTGTAAAGGGAGAGGGTGCTGCGCTTTTCCACCATGTAGATGCTGTTCAAAAACTGGTTCAGGCAGCTGAACAGGGTGCCGATGGCCAGCATGGGCACGAACTGCCAGGCGTCGAAGAAGTTGGCCTTGAAGATGAACATCAGCGGCCGGCACAGCAGGATGATGCCGGAGCAGCAGCAGAACAGCAGGCTCTGGTACAGCCCGAACACCCGGCTGAAAAACCGCTGGCGGCCCTCCTTCTCGGTCACGGCGGAGAGCTGCCACGCCTCGTAGAAGATGGTGCCCAGCACCGACAGGATGGTGGGCAGAAAATAGCCCACCCCCAGCAGGCCGGTCCAGTACTCGCCGGTCTGGTCCTTGTAGCCGCCGCACATGGCCTGCACAAAGAACAGATCGCTGGCATTGATGACCCAGAAGCTGATCTGGGCGGGCACCATGGGCAGGGCGTAGGCCAGCATCTGCCGCCACAGCGCCGCCGAGAAGTACCGCGCCCGCAGATACCGCCCCAGCCCCGCGATGGAGAACACGAACAGGGCGCTCAGGGCGTCGGAACAGATGATGGCCAGCACATAGCCCTTGGCCCCCATGTGAAACCCGGACAAAAACAGGATGGTGAACCCCAGGTTGGTGGCGCTGCAGAGCACGCCGTCCACCGCCACCAGCCGGTTCAGCTGGCGGCTGCGCACGAACTGGGTGCACCAGGTGCGCAGGCAGCTCACCAGCACATGAATATAAAGGAAGGGCGCGTACTCCGCGAACAGCGGGATGAACCGCAGCAGCGGGTAGCAGCACAGCATGAGCACAAAGCCGGTGAGGATGGTCACCAGGCCGTCGGTGAACACCGCGCCCTTTTTGACCTTTTCGTCCAGCCCGAAGCGGATGATGGCGTAGCTCACCCCCATGCTCACCAGGGGGATGAGCAGCGAGCCGATGTTCTGCACCAGCTTGGTGATGCCCACCTCCTCCACCTGGCCCATGGCAAAGGTGATGTAGGGCTGCAGCACGATGCTCAGCAGTTTGGCGGAGAAGTTGCTGACGGCGAACAGCAGGGTGTTGTTCGCCAGGCGTTTGTATTTGGCGTCCAAGGGCATCTTCCTTTCCGTGGATGGCGCGCCGTCAGCGCGCGTTTCGCAAAAGGGCCCGGCGGGCCTTGTAGTCCGGCAGGATGCTGCCCACCAGCGCCCAGAAACCGGCCTGGTGGTCCGGGTGCACAAAGTGGCAGTACTCGTGCACCACCACATACTCCACCGCCGCGGCGGGCTGCAGCGCCAGTCGCGCCGCCAGGGTGATCTGCCGCTTGCCGGGGTGGCAGCTGCCCCAGCGGGTGCGCATGTCCCGCACCTTCAGTGTGGGCTTTTCGCCCCCCAATACCTCCCGGAAGAGGGGAAACACCCGGTCGCTCACCTCTGTGTAAAGGGCGAGGCAGGCGGCGGGGTCCGGCGCGGGGATGGCCGCGCGCTCCGCCGCGGCCCGGGCGGCTCTGTCCTGGGCCCGGCGCACCCACTCTGCGTGGGCGGCCACAAAGGCGTCCACCGCCGCAAGGCTGGCCCGCGCCGGGGCGCTCACCCGCACGCTGCCGTCCGGCCCAAGGCGCAGGTTCAGGTTCTTCACCCGCTTGCGGGTGAGGGTGTATTCCACGCCGCCGGCGCTTCGAAGGCTTTCACCGGGCACCCCGAAACGCCCCCTTTCTTTTCGCAGGGTTTTGGGTATAATAGGATACTGCGCGCTTTGCGCGGCGCGCTCACATGAACCATTGTATCATGTTTTCGGCGGCTTTTGAACGGCGAAAGCAAAACTCACAAAAAAATCACCGAAACCTTGGCGTTAATTTTGCGCCCACTCATATTGACAGCCACTATATGTAGATGTCATAATGGTCATTGTACGGTTCCAACCCCAAAATACAGAGAATCACCGGGCGGCGTTCAGTCACGCAGATCGTGGCAAAAACCAGCGCGAAGCCGGATAAAAAGGAGTGTTTGCCATGATTAAAAGTGTGATCAAGCGGGACGGTCGCGTGGTGTTGTTCGACGAGGGCAAGATCGCGGCCGCCGTGCTCAAGGCCCTGGAGGCCGCCGGCGAGGGGGACGCGAGGGAGGCGGCCCGGGTGGCCAACAAGGTGGCCCGCCACCTGGAGGTGGACTGCGGCGAGGAATCCCCCTCCATCGAGCAGATCCAGGACGCGGTGGAGACCGGCCTGATGGAGTGCGGCCACGACGAGGCGGCCAAGAAGTACATTCTGTACCGGGCCAACCGCACCCGCATCCGCGAGGCCAACACCAGCCTGATGAAGACCATCGACGAGATCACCAACGTGGACGCCCGCATCAGCGACATGAAGCGGGACAACGCCAACATCGACGGCAACACCGCCATGGGCAGCATGCTGCAGATCGGCACCGCCGGCGCCAAGGCCTACAACGCGGCCTACCTGCTCACCCCCGAGCAGGCCAAGGCCCACAGTGAGGGCGACATCCACATCCACGATTTCGACTTCTACTCCCTCACCACCACCTGCACCCAGATCGACATCCTGCGGCTGTTCCACGGGGGCTTTTCCACCGGCCACGGCTTTCTGCGCGAGCCGGCCAGCATCGGCAGCTACGCGGCGCTGGCGGCCATCGCCATCCAGTCCAACCAGAACGACCAGCACGGCGGCCAGAGCATCCCGAACTTCGACTACGGCATGGCCGAGGGCATCCGCAAGAGTTTTGCCAAGCTTTACACCCAAAAGCTGGCGGAGGCCGCCGAGGACCTGCTGGACTCGCAGGACGAGAGCGCCCTGGCCAAGGCCGCGGTGAACAAGGCCTCCGACGCGCTGGGGATGCCCCCCCGCATGGAGGTGAAGGCCGACGAGTTCGACCGGCTGGTGGCCGAGGCCCTGGCCGACGCCAGCGCCCTCACGGATGAGCAGGCGGCCCATGTGGCGGCCACCGCCCGCCGCCGGGCCTACCGGCAGACCGACCGGGACACCTATCAGGCCATGGAGGGCTTTGTGCACAACCTGAACACCATGCACTCCCGCGCCGGCGCCCAGACCCCCTTCAGCAGCATCAACTACGGCACCGACACCTCCCCCGAGGGCCGCATGGCCATCCGCAACATCCTGCTGGCGGAGGACGCGGGCCTGGGCCACGGCGAGACGCCCATCTTCCCCATCCACATCTTCAAGGTCAAGGAGGGGGTCAACTACAACGAGGGCGACCCCAACTACGACCTGTTCAAGCTGAGCATGAAGGTCAGCGCCAAGCGGCTGTTCCCCAACTATGTGTTCCTGGACGCCCCCTTCAACCTCCAGTATTATAGGCCCGGCCATCCCGAGACCGAGGTGGCCACCATGGGCTGCCGCACCCGGGTGATGGGCAACGTCTACGACCCCGACCGCCAGATCAGCTACAGCCGGGGCAACCTGTCCTTCACCTCCATCAACCTGCCGCGGCTGGCCATCCTGGCCGACCACGACGAGGCGGCCTTCTACAAAAAGCTGGACACCATGCTGGAACTGGTGGCAAAGCAGCTGCTGGACCGCTACGAGATCCAGGCGGCCAAGCGGGTGTACAACTTCCCCTTCCTGATGGGCCAGGGCGTCTGGCTGGACAGCGACAACCTGGGCCCCGCCGACGAGGTGCGGGAGGTGCTGAAGCACGGCACCCTCTCCATCGGCTTCATCGGCCTGGCCGAGACCCTCACCGCCCTCTACGGCCACCACCACGGCGAGAGCGAGGCGATGCAGAAGAAGGGCCTGGAGATCGTGCAGTACATGCGGGACTTCTGCGATAAGAAGAGCGCCGAGATGAAGATGAACTTCACTCTGCTGGCCACCCCGGCGGAGGGCCTCTCCGGCCGCTTCACCCGCATGGACCAAAAGCGGTTCGGCACCATCCCCGGCGTCACCGACCGGGAGTACTACACCAACAGCTTCCACATCCCGGTGTGGTACAACATTTCCGCCTACGACAAGATCCAGAAGGAGGCGCCCTATCACGCCCTCACCAACGCCGGCCACATCAGCTATGTGGAGCTGGACGGCGACACCGCCAACAACCTGGAGGCCTTCGAGAGCGTGGTGCGCTGCATGCACGACGCGGGGGTGGGCTACGGCAGCATCAACCACCCCGTCGACCGCGACCCCGTCTGCGGCTATGTGGGGGTGATCGGGGACGTCTGCCCCCGGTGCGGCCGCCGCAGCGGCGAGGCCCTGAGCCCCGAAAAGCTGGACGAACTGCGCAAGAAGTACCCCGGCGTGCCCACCTTCTGCGGGTGCGAATGAACCCTGTCCGCCGCGGGAGGCCGGCGGTGTTGCCGGTGCAACACAAAGCCGCCCGCCGAACGTGCTACAATAACTCGAACGATTTTTGAAAAAGACCCCCCGGGGGTCCAAGGAGGAAACAACTATGGCTGCTATGCAGAAACAATCCGTCGTGGGCAAGGACGTCCCCTTTGAGCGCATCCGCCGCATCACCGGCTACCTGGTGGGCACCATGGACAAGTGGAACGACGCCAAGAAGGCGGAAGAGCACGACCGGGTGAAGCACCTGTAATGCTGAGAGTTGCAGGCTGTGTGGCCGACAGCATCGTGGACGGCCCGGGGCTGCGGTTCACCGTGTTCTTTCAGGGCTGCCCCCACCACTGCCCGGGCTGCCACAACCCCGACACCTGGCCCTTTGAGGGCGGGCAGGCGTACACCCCCGAAGAGCTGGTGGCGCTGGCGAAAAAAAGCCCTTTGTGCAAAGGGGTCACCCTCTCCGGCGGCGAGCCCTTCGCCCAGGCGGGGCAGGAGATGCTGGAGTTCGTGGGGCTTTGCCGCGCCGCGGGCTTTGAGGTGGCCGCCTACACCGGCTACACCTTTGAGCAGCTGCTGGCGGGCAGCGAGGCCCAGCGGGCGCTGCTGGCGGCGCTGGACACGTTGATCGACGGCCCCTTTGTGCGGGAGGAGTGCAGTCTGGAACTGCGCTTTCGGGGCAGCCGCAACCAGCGCATCCTGAATGTGCCGGAAAGCCTTGCCGCTGCCGCCCCCGTGTGGGAGACCGGCGAGCGCTGGGTGGGCGCGCACGAATAAAAGGCGATCCGGGCGCGGCGCACTGCCGCGCCCGGTTTTTTTCAAAACCCGTCCGGTATTTACAGTTTCGATACAACTTGTTGTCGACACCGCAGGGAACACTGTGGCATACTGAGAGTGGGCCGGGGCGCCGCCCCGGCCCCTTTCGGCGCGCCGCGGGCGGAACAAGCGCCCCGCGCCGGCTGTTTTGCACAGAAAAAGGAGGAATCACACCCATGGCACACATCCTGATCGTGGAGGACGAGGCGCACATCGCCCAGATGATCGAGGCCACCCTGTCGCTGGGAGGCTACACCAGCGAGATCTGCTCCGACGGAGCCAAGGCGGTGGAGCGCATCCTGGCCGGCGGCTATGACCTGGTGCTGCTGGACGTGATGCTGCCCGGCCTGGACGGCTTCGCCGTGATGGAGCGGGTGGCCAGCCAGGGCACGCCGGTGATCTTTCTGTCCGCCATGCAGCAGGTGGCGGACAAGGTGCGGGGGCTGCACCTGGGGGCGGAGGACTACATCGCCAAGCCCTTTGAGGCGCTGGAACTGCTGGCCCGGGTGGAGGTGGCCCTGCGCCGGCGGGGCAAGGGCCGGGAGGTGCTGGAGTACGGCGACATCCGGCAGGACCTGGGCAGCCACACCGTGACCCTGGCGGGGGAGCCGGTGGCCCTGTCGCCCAAGGAGTTCGAACTGCTGCGGGTGTTTTTGCAGAACCGGGACCTGGCCCTCAGCCGGTCCAAACTGCTGGCGATGGTGTGGGGCTACGAGTTTGAGGGCGAGAGCCGCACGGTGGACATCCACGTCCAGCGGCTGCGCCAGAAACTGCACCTTGCCGACAAGCTGGTCACCCTGCCCCGGGTGGGCTACCGACTGGAGAGCTGATCTATGAAACTCTGGCAGAAGATCTTTCTGTCTACCCTGGCGCTGACCGTGGCGGTCACCAGCCTGTTGAGCCTTTTGTTCCTGCTCTCCAGCCGCAGCGCGCTGTGGGAGCGGGAGAACCAGCGCGCCCTCACCCAGCAGCAGTCGCTGGCCAGCCTCATCAAGACCGGCGTGGTCAGCCAGCGGCTGCAGAGCGGCAAGGTGCGCCTGTCCGCCGACGAGGCGGACTCCGCCGCCGCCGCGGTGCTGGCGCGGCAGGAGGCGGACGGCTACCTGGTGGTCAGCCGCCTTCTGCGCCGGGGCACCTCCGGCTGGAACACGTTGAGCGCCTCCGCCGACCCCCTGCTGGACGCGGCGGCGCTGGAGGGCGACGACTACGCCGACGACGCCCTCACCTACTCCCGCACCTTCCGGGACGGGGGACGGCTGTATCTGGCGCTGAACGCACCCCTGGCGCTGGAGCAGACGGCCTACCGGCTGCTCTGCGTCTTTGACGTGTCGGAGGTGCAGGGCCTGCTGCGCCGGCAGGCGGCCACCGCCCTGGCCCTCAGCGCCGCGGGCAGCCTTGCCGCCGCCGGCGCGCTGCTGGTGGTGGTGCGGGGCCTGCTGCGCCCGCTGAACGTGTTGTCCCGGGCGTCGCGGCGCATCGCCGCCGGCAGCTACTCCGAGCGCATCCGCCTTTCCGGCTCGGACGAACTGGCGGACCTGGCCCAGGACATGAACCGCATGGCCGAGGCGGTGGAGAGCCGGGTCACCCAGCTGGAGCAGGCCGCCGAGGACCGCAGCGCCTTCATCGCCAACATGGCCCACGAGATGAAGACCCCCCTCACCAGCATCCTGGGCTTTGCCGACCTGCTCTATCTGCAAAAGGACGTGCCGGACAAAAAGCGGATGGAGTACGCCGGCATCATCGTGGAGGAGACCAAGCGGATGCGCTCGCTGTCCGGCAAGCTGATGGAACTTTTGAACGTGGGCAGCCAGAACCTTGTGTTCACCCCGGAGCCCCTGGCGGACGTGATGAACGAGGTGGCGGCCGCCATGGAGCCGGTGCTGGCCAGTTCCGGGCTGACGCTGCAGCACGTCTGTGAGGACGGGCTGGTGCTGATGATGGACCGGGAGTTGTTCAAATCCCTGCTGTACAACTTCATCGACAACGGCCGCAAGGCCAGCCCCGAGGGCAGCCGCATCCAGATGCTCGCCCACCGCCAGCAGGGCAAGGCGGAGATCATGATCCGGGACTACGGCCAGGGCATCCCCCAGAAGGAACTGGACAAGGTGCGCCAGCCCTTTTACATGGTGGACAAGTCCCGCAGCCGCAAGGCGGGCGGCGCGGGTCTGGGGCTGGCTCTTTGCGAGGAGATCTGCCGCATCCACAAGGGGGCCTTCGCCATCGACAGCCGGGTGGGCAAAGGCACCCTCATCACCCTGCAGTTCCCCCTGGCGGGCGCGCCGGGGCAGGGGGGAGAGGCATGAGCGGCCGGCGCGTCCGCCGGCCGGCGGCCCGGCAGGCCCGGCAGGCCCGGCAGCCGGCGCGGCGCGGGGCGGGCCCGGCCCGCCGCGCCGCCGAGGGCGACGGGGCCCGGGCGGTGCAGCGCAAGGTGCTGGCGGTGGGCCTCGCCATCCTGCTGGCGGGCACCACGGCCACCTTCCTGCTGGAGCAGGCGGTGCTGGCCCCCCGGCGCCAGGTGCAGGCGGCGTCCGCCCTGCCGGTGTACAGCGCCGTGGGCCAGCGCACCGACGACGTGAGTTTCTGGCCCTGGACCTTCTACGCCGAGCACGCCGGCCAGTCGCCCACCCTGCTGCCGACGGAGGATCAGCCGTATCTGCGCGAGGAGGTCAGCGCGCTGGCCGGGATGCTGCTGGACGGCGCCGTGGAGGTGGACGACACCGGGCGGCTGGTGGAATCCTTCAGCGAGCAGACGGCCAGCTGCCTCTACCTGCGGGACGTGCCGCTGGTCTGGACGCCGCCGGAGGGCGGAGTCCAGAACCTGACGCTGGACCTGGGCGTGGGCGGCGGGTCCGACCCCGCCCTGTCCTACGGCATGGCGGTGAGTGTTGTGCTGAAAACCGACCAGGCGCCCACCGAGGCCCAGCTGGAGGCGGCCCACCGCCAGGTGCTGCTGGAACTCTGCTTCCAGTGCGGCGCGGCAGGCTGGCTGCTGGACGCGGCCGCCGAGGTGACGGAGGCCACCCCCGCCCCCGCCGACGCTCCCTCCGAACCCTCCGGCCAGATGACGGAGCCCCCGGCCCTGTCCTTTTCCGACGGCGACAGCCCGCTGAGCGAGGAGGCGCAGCGCCGGCTGCAAAAGGCCGCCCAGCTGTCGCTGGGCGCGGTGATGGACCGGATGAGTCAGCCCATGGGGGAGTTGGCGGGCATCGACGAGACCATGCTGATGTGGCCGACGGACCTGGGGCCGGACACCTCCCTCTGGCCGCCGGACAACACCCCCGACCTGACGGCGCTGGCCGCCGGGACCCTGAGCCAGGACGACACCCGCAAGCTGGAGCAGCGGCTGCAGCAGCAGTACGCCGAATACGGCATCGAATTGCAGGTCGTCACCCTGTCGGACAGCGTGCTGGTGCTCCTCTCCGCGGCCGGCTTCACCCTGGGCCTGTATTACAGCCCGGTGCTGGAGACCTGGTGCGGGATGGCCATCCAGTGAGTTTGCAAAGGAGACGCCCATGAAACAGCATTCCGCGCCCCGGCGCGCCACCCTGTTTTTTCTGGCGGGCTGCGCCGGGGTGCTCACGGCGGGCATGGCCCTGGTGGCCGCGGCCGGCCTCTCGGCCCCGGGCAGCCAGGTGAGCACCCGCCCCGCCCTGCCGGTGTACAGCGCCCTGGGCGCCGAGAGCGCCAACGTGCTGTTCTGGCCGGAACAGATCTGGGAGGAGCGGGACAAGGCGGAGAACGGCGTTTTCTTCTGGGAGGAGGCCTCCGGCGAGTTCGCCGCGCCCTGGCTGGCCTTTTTCGACTGGGGCTGGGGCCTGGGCGACGCCGCCGCGCCCGGCGACGTGTATATAGCGTCTCCGCCGGAGGGCAACTGCCTCTATGTGCGGAACATCCGCTTTCTCGACACCCCGCCCCAGATCGCGGGCCTGGCCACCCCCAACGCCACCCAGCAGTATATGACGGCGGACTTCGCCGCCGGCAGCCGGAACGGCGGCCTGGCGGTGAGCTGCCTGGTCTGGGCCGACGACGGCTACCAGTACCTGCCCGACGACTGGCAGGAGACGGCGGTGCAGCGCTGCCGGGAGGAACTTTTGTATCTCTTCAACCTCTCCAACGACGACCAGCGCCTCCAGCTGTACCAGCGGCTGAACAGCGTGCTCACCCCGCGGCCCTGGGCGCTGGAAAACGTCTCCTTCCCCTTTGAGCCGCTGGAGATCGACTGGCAGGAACTGGGCTGCTACCAGCTGGACGACATGCTCGCCCAGCTGCAGGGCCTCGTGTGCAGCGCCCAGTACAACAGCCTGGCGCTCTACAGCCGGGACGGCTGGCAGGACCCGGGAGAGAGCTGGGGCAAACTTTACAACCACCAGCCCCTTTACGCCGACCCTATGCCCGGCGAGATGGAGATGGCCCGGGTGCTGGCCGACCTGGATCTGGACGTGCAGATCGTGCCGCTGGAAAAGCAGGTGATGATCCTCTTCAGCTGGTACGGCGGCAATTTCGCGGTCTACTACGATCCGGTGCTGGACTGCTTCTCCGGCTACGCGCTGCAGCAGTGAGGCCCGGCCGGGGGCGTCCGAACGCCCGCCCGGCCCGGCGCAAGGCCCCCGGCGGCGGCTTTCGCCGTCAGCGCCGCCGGCAGACCGGCCCGCGCGTTTGGCGCTGTTCTCCGGGCTGTTTGCCCCGCCGGCCCGGTTTTTCTGCCCGGATCGAAAGAATTTACCCTTTCGGCGCGGGATGTTTACAGTTTCGATACCACTTCCTGCCGACTTTGCGCCCCCTTTGGTGCGATACTTGTCTTGCGGCACACGGAACGCCGCAGGACCGATCGCAACAGAGGGGGTTTTTCTATGCAAACGCGCGTCATCCGCACCGCCGCCGCCCTGCGGCCCGCCGGGGAGTGGGAGCAGCCGATCCCCTGGCCCGACGCCGGCCGGGTGGAGCCTGCGGCCCCCCTGCGCCGCCCCGGGCAGCGGCCGGAGACCCATGTGTACCGGGCGCCCGCCGCCCCCGGCAGACGCCCCGCCGCCCGCCGCCGGAAAAAGAGCCTGCTGCCCGGCGCGCTGGCCCGGCTGGCGGTGCTGGCCCTCTGCGGCTGGGCGCTCACGCTGGTGCTGCAGGCCGCGGCGGGCGCGCTGACGGAGGGCGTCCACCGGGCCGGTGCGCTGCTCTCCATCGCCGACGCCTGGGGCGTGGACGCCGCCCCCGCCGCCGGCGTGCTAAAGGTGGAGCCGGTGCTGCAAAACCCCGCGCTGCCCAACGGCTGTGAGGCCGCCAGCCTGGCCGCCCTGCTGGGCTATGCCGGCGTGGAGGCCGACCCGGTGGAGCTGGCGATGGAGTGGATCCCCCGGCAGGAGTTCTCCTATTCCGGGCCGGACCGCTTCGGCCCCGACCCGGAGGAGGCCTATGCGGGCGATCCCACCAGCGCCTCGGGCGGGTGGTACTGCTTCGCGCCCCCGGTGGTGGAGGGGGCCAACGCCTACCTCGCCTTCGTCGGCAGCGACCTGCGGGCGAAAGACCTCACCGGCGCCACCTTTGCCGCACTGGAGGACCGGCTGGCCGCCGGGCAGCCGGTGGCGGTATGGTTCACCCAGGACTATGAGGACCCCCGCCTGAACGAGAGCTTCACCTGGACGCTGCCCTCCGGCGAGCAGTACACCCCCTACGCCAACCTGCACTGCCTGGTGCTGGCCGGGGTGGAGGGGAGCGACTGCCTGCTGGCCGACCCCCTGGCCGGCAGCACCCGGGTGGACAAGGCCACCTTTGAACGCATCTACACCGCCATGGGCAGCCGGGCGCTGGCCCTGGGCTGACCGGGACCCCCGCTGTTTGTCAAAGGAGGACGTTATGGAAAAGATCCTGTATGTGGTGCTGTTTTTTACCGGCGTGCTGCTGGCCGCCTGCACCCGGATGGCCGCCCCCGCGCCCGCGGTCCCCGCCGCGGCCGCCCGTCCCGCCGCCATCCAAACGGCAGACCGGGAGGCGGGCTATTGCTACCTCGCGCTGGACGAGGAACAGAACTTCGTGCTGCCCTATGTGAGCGGGGCCACCCGGCAGGACACGCCGGTGGCCCGGGCCAGCGGCAGCCTGGGGGCGGACGGCAGCCGCACCGTCCGCTTTTGCTGGGCCGGCCGGCAGGTGACCGGCCAAAAGGCCGCCGACGGGCGGCTGACGGCGGCGCAGACGCGGGCGGCGTGACCTTGCGAAAACGAAAAAAAGGGCGGCCGGAAAAACGGCCGCGCCCAACAGCGCATAAAAAACCGGCCTTTCGGGATGAGCCAAAGCGGCTCGCCCAAAGGCCGGTTTGCTTCTTTTCGCTTTTTCACAGCCCGCCGCGGTTTTTGCCGCGGCAGCTTTTGGGTTTTGCGCGCGGGCTGCCGTGGCGGCGTTTTTGCCCTTTGCGCGGGCTGCCGTCGTGGCGGCTTTTTTCGCCCTTTCGCGGCAGCGGCTTTTCTGCCCCCTGCGCCGCGGCGGCCTTTCGGCCATGGGCGGGGCGCCCGCCGCCGGGCGCTCAGTTGAAGGTGGTGCGCCCGAACAGGCGCTTCACCTGCCCCGCCAGCGCCCGGTGGGCCGGGGCCGTGAGGGCAGGGTCCGCCTCCAGCAGGGCGGCGGCGCTGGTGTGGGCCGCCTCCAGGGTGCGGGTGTCGGTGGTCAGGCTGGCCAGCTGCAGGGTGGGCAGGCCGTGCTGCCGGTCCCCGAAAAAGTCGCCGGGGCCCCGGTGCTCCAGGTCGTACTTCGCGATGGCGAAGCCGTCCTGGGTGGAGCAGAGAAAGCGCAGCCGGTCCCGCACGCCCTCCCCCGGGTGGTCGCTCACCAGGATGCACCAACTCTCCTCGGCGCCCCGGCCCACCCGGCCCCGCAGCTGGTGCAGGGCCGACAGGCCGTAGCGCTCGGCGTTTTCGATCACCATCACGGTGGCGTTGGGCACGTCCACCCCCACCTCGATCACGGTGGTGGAGACCAGGGCGTCCAGCCGGCCAGCCTTGAAGTCCTCCATCACGGCGGCCTTCTCCTTCGCCTTCAGCCGCCCGTGCATCAGCCCCACCCGCCGGCCGGGCAGCAGGGGCCGGGCCACCTGGGTGTAATAGGTGGTCACCGCCGCCAGATCGTCGGTGTTCTCCGCGCCGCTCTCCTCCACCAGCGGGCAGACGATGTACACCTGATGCCCCGCCGCGATCTGCTTGTCCAAAAAGCCGTACATCGCCCGGCGCTTTTCGCTGCCCACCGCCCGGGTCTTCACCGGCTTGCGGCCGGGGGGCAACTCGTCCAGCACCGAGATGTCCAGGTCGCCGTAGAGCAACAGGCCCAGGGTGCGGGGGATGGGGGTGGCGCTCATCACCAGCACATGCGGCTCGGCGGCCTTGCCCGCCAGCAGGCCCCGCTGGCGCACCCCGAACCGGTGCTGCTCGTCCACCACCGCCAGGCCCAGCGCCTTGAAGGTCACCCCCTGGCCGATCACCGCGTGGGTGCCCACCACCAGGTCCGCCTCTCCCGCCTGGATGGCGGCCAGCGCCGCCCGCCGCGCCGCCGCCTTCATGCCGCCGGTGAGCAGCGCCACCCGCACCCCGAAGGGGGCCAGCAGCCGGTCCAGCGTGTCGGCGTGCTGGGCGGCCAGGATCTCGGTGGGGGCCATCAGGGCGCTCTGCCAGCCGTTTCGGGCGGCGGTGTACACCGCCGCCGCCGCCACCAGCGTCTTGCCGCTGCCCACGTCCCCCTGGAGCAGCCGGTTCATGGGGGCGGCGCCGGTCATGTCGGCGCAAATTTCCCCCGCCGCCCGCCGCTGGGCCCCGGTGGGGGCAAAGGGCAGGCTGGCCCAGAAGGGGCCCAGGTCCACGGGCTTCATGGGCGCGCCGGCGGCCGCCGCCCCCCGGCTGCGCAGCAGCGAGAGGCCCAATTGCAGGCAGAACAGCTCGTCGAACACCAGCCGCCGCCGCGCCGCCGCGGCCGCCGCCATGGAGGCGGGGCGGTGGATGTCGCAGACGGCCTGCCAGCGCCCCGGCAGCTTGAAGCGGGTCAGGTATTCCGGCGGCAGGATCTCCTCCAGCGGCTCCGTCTCCTCCAGCGCCCGGGCCACGCACCGGGCGATCTGGCCGCTGGAAAGGCCCTCCGTCTGGGGATACACCGCCGCCAGCGGTGTTTGTTCCACCTGGGCGGGGGTGCGCACCACCGGGTTTGCCATCTCCCGCCGCGTCAGGGTGCCCCGCACCCGCCCCTCGAAAAAGTATTCCTCCCCCACCCGCAGGCTGTCCGCCGCGAAGTGGGTGTTGAACCAGGTCAGGGTCAGGCCGGCGCTGTCGTCCCCCGCCAGCACCTGCACCATGGTGCGGCCGCCGCCCAGGCGCACCGCCCCCCGCTTGGAGTACACCGCCGCTTTTACCACCGTGTCCGCGTCGAAGGGGGCGGCGGCCACCGGGGCGGGGTTCGAGTAGTCCACATACCGCCGGGGGTAAAGGCCCAGCAGGTCCTCCACCGTGGCCACCCCCAGCCGCGCGAACTTCTCGGCGGTCCTGGGGCCCACGCCCTTGAGGTATTGCACAGGTGTGTCCGCCCGCATAGGCCGGGGCCTCCTCTCCGCAGTTTTTTTCATTATAGCACAAATCCCCCGCGCAGGAACGGAAAAAGAGACGGCGGGCGCTTTTCAGCGCCCGCCGCCCCGTGCCGTATTTCAAGCGTTCATTCCACGCCGATCATGTAGTAGTAGACCGGCTGGCCGCCGTTGATGAGGGTGACCTCGATGCCGTCCCCCACCTTGGACTGCACCAGTTCGCAGGTGCGCTGGGCGTCCTCCTCGCTCACGTCGCAGCCGCTGATGAGGGTGATGAAGCTGGAGTCCTTCTTCACCATGCTGCGGGCCAGGCGATAGGTCATCTTGGTGATGTCGGTGCCGGTGTTCACGATCTTGCCGTTCTCCATGGCCATGATGTCGCCCTTCTTGATCTTGTGGCCGTCGAAGTCGCTGTTGCGGGCGGCGAAGGTCACCAGACCGGTGCTCACCCGGCCGGCGGCCTCCATCATGGCGATGGAGTTGGCGTCGGCGTCGGCCTCGGGGTCGAAGCTGAGCATGGCGGTGATGCCCTGGGGGATGGTGCGGGTGGGCAGCACCACCACCTTGCGGTCGGCGATCTTCTGGGCCTGCTCGGCGGCCATGATGATGTTCTTGTTGTTGGGCAGCACGAACACGGTGCCGGCGGGCACGCTCTGCACCGCGGCCAGGATGTCCTCGGTGGCGGGGTTCATGGTCTGCCCGCCGCTGACCACCGCGTCCACCCCCAGGTCCGCGAACACCGAGGCCAGACCTTCGCCGGCGGCCACGGCCACAAAGCCGAAGGTGCGCTCGGGGTCCACCGCGGCGTAGGGGAAGGCGGCGGCGGGGGCCTCCTCGGCCGCCTTCTGCTTCTCCAGGCCCTTGCCCTGCTTCTGGCGGGCCAGGAACTGCTCGTGCATGTTCTCGATCTTGAAGCCGGTGAGGTAGCCGTAGTGGATGGCCTCGGACAGGATCTTGCCCGGGTCGGCGGTGTGCACATGGCAGTTGGCCACGTCGTCGTCCTCGATCACCACCACGCTGTCGCCGTTGGACTCCAGGAAGGCCCGCAGCTTGGCGATGCTGGCGCCCTCCTCCTTGTTCACGAGGAACTGGGTGCAGTAGCCGTTCTTGATGTCCTCCACCTTCATCAGGTCGTCGGTGAACACGCCCTTGCCCGCGCCGGAGGTGGACAGTTTCGCCTTGTTCTGGGCGGCCTCCTCGCACTGGACGGGTTTGCCCCCCTCGAACACGATCTGCATGCCCTCAAAGATGACCATCAGGCCCTGGCCGCCCGCGTCCACCACGCCGGCCTTCTTCAGCACCGGCAGCTGGTTGGGGGTGTTTTCCAGCGCCCGCTGGCCGGCGCTCATCACCAGTTTCCACAGTTCCACCACGTCGGCGATGCCGCTGGCGGCGGCCTCCTCGCTGGCCACACGGGCCACGGTGAGCATGGTGCCCTCGGTGGGCTTCATCACCGCCTTATAAGCGGCCTCCACGCCCTTCTGCAGCGCGGCCACGATGTCGTCGGCCCCGGCGGTCTTCTTGCCGTCCAGCGCCTTGGAAAAGCCCCGGAACAAAAGGCTGGTGATCACGCCGGAGTTGCCCCGGGCGCCCCGCAGCATGGCGCCGGCGGCCGCCTTCGCCGCCTCGCCCACGGTGCAGTCGTCGCCCATGGCCTCCAGCTCGGGGCGGGCCGCGCCCACCGTCATGCTCATGTTGGTGCCGGTGTCGCCGTCCGGCACGGGGAAGACGTTCAGCTCATCCACCCGGGAACGCTGGTTGGAAATGTTGTTGGCGCCCGAAAGGATGGCGTCGCGCAGGATACGACCAGTAATCATACAGTACACCTCAACGTCAAAGTTATGGGCCCGCGCAGTGAAAGCCGGGCGGGAAAGGGGCCGTTAATCGGCCACGATGTCGTCCACCGACACCTCGATGCGCGCCACCTTCAGGCCGGTGGCGTTCTCCACCTCGTGCTTGACCTTGTGGGTGATGCTCTGCACAATGGTGGCGATGTTCAGCCCGTAGCCCACCTTGATGTGCAGTTCGATGGTGAGTTTGCCCTCATGCTGGGTCACCCGCACGCCCTTCTCGGGAAAATCGCTGCCGAAGAACAGGCTTTTGAAGTCGTCCTGGGCGCCGCCGGTGGCCATGCCGGCCACGCCGTAGCAGCTGCGGGCCGCCAGGCTCACCAGCTCGGCGAAATAGTCGGCGTTCATGCTGATGGTGCCCAGCGGATTTTGCAAGGTGATCATACAAACAAACCTCCTGTTCGGTTAAGAGTCTGCGGGGGCGAACCGAAGCTGCCCCAGGGAATAGAACACATTGCTGAGGGAGGATGTGAGCCCCTCGATGCTGCGGGTGTGCACCACCGTGCCGTTGCGCCAGAGCAGCGGCACAAAGGGCATCTCGGCGGCAAAGGCCTCCTCAAAGGCCCCGGCGGCGCTCATGTTGCCCCGGAAGGCGGTGTAGGCCGCCGTCAGCGCCTCGCTCTGGACGATGCCGGCGCTGGCGCCGCCGCCCTCCATAAACGGGCTCATATCCATATTATTATACAACTTGACCTCACCGATGTACAGGTCAAAATCGCCCGAAAGCACTTTTTCGCGGAAAACTTCAAAGTCTTCCACCTGCTCCAGCGCCACCGCCACGCCCACCGCCTCCAGCTGGTCCGCCAGCAGGCTGGCGGCGTAGCGCTTGTAGGTGTTGCCGCTGTACACCAAAAGGCGCACCGTCAGCTTTTCCTCGTCGGCGGTGTAGAAAAAGCCGTCCATGGCGTTCTCGGCATAGCCCAGCGCCGCCAGCGCCGCCCGGGCGTCGGCGGCGGTGCGCTGCGCCTCCGGCAGGATCACCTGCTGGGCCAGCACGCAGGGGTAAAAGCTGTTGATGGCCCCGGTGGCCGGGTAGGCCCGGGAGTAGTAGCCCTTTTCCGCCAGGATGCGCCGGTCGATGATCTGGCTCAGCAGCGAGCGGCCGGCGGCGGTGCCCAGCAGGGGGGCGAGCATGGCGTTTTCCTGGGCTGCCGCGGCGTTCACCCCCAGGAAGATCAGGTTGTTGGTGCGGTAGTAGCTCAGTTCGCTGGCCACGCCCGAGGGGGAGTCCACCAGTTCGCTGGTCTGGTAGAGGTTCAGCGAGCCCACCGTCAGGCCCGAGACCATCTCGTTGTAGCTGCCCACCTCGGCCAGGCCGATCTCGGCGGGCTGGCCCTCCTCGGCAAAAAGGCAGCGGGGGTTCTCGGTGAGCACGCCTCCCTCGCTGTACACATAGCGCCCGCTGGAGGTGGGGGCGGCAGACGCCACCTCCGAGGCCTTCAGCACCGGGATGTCGCACAGGTAGCTGAACAGCGAGTCGGGCGCGGCGAGGGTGACCACCACGGCCCCGTCCCGCACCTCCACGCCGGTCACGCCCGCCAGCTGGCCGCCGTAAAGGGCGCTGGCGCGGGCGGCTTCCAGGCTGGCGGCGGCGTCCTCGGCGGTGACGGGGGTGCCGTCCGCGAAGGTGGCCCCGCCCCGGATGTGGATCACCGCCTGCACATCCAGCACGTCGATGCTGCTGGCCAGCCGGTAGTCCACCGACATATCCGGCCCGATCTCCACCAGCTTTTCGAACAAAAGCCCCGCGTTCTGGCGCACCAGGGTGGACCCGGTGAGGAAGGGGTTGAACCCGTCGCCGGGGGTATAGCCCAGCACCAGCCGGTTTGCGGAAGCGGCGGGGGCGGGGGTGGGGCTGGGGCTGGGCGCGGGGTCGGAAGCCCCGGTGCCGGCCCCGCCGCAGCCGGCAAGGAAAAGGCAGGCCGCCAGCGCCAGCGCGGCGGCTTTCTTGACAAAGGGCAAAAGCGCGGCCTCCTTTCAGTGGCCCGGATGGGATAGTCGTGTTCTATTCTACCATAGAAACGGATATTTTAAAAGGGGAACGGCTCGTTTTGCCCCGCGCGGACAAAAAACGAAGGGGCGCCCGGCGGGTTTAACAAGTTCTTCACACTCGCCGCCGGCAAACGTGGTATAATAAAAGTAACAAAAAAATGACGGGGCGCCCGGGCGCCCCGGGAAAAGAGGTCTTGCGCGTGAACATCCTGTTTTTTCTCACCCCCAAACAGGACGTGGCCTTTCTCTACGACGATTTTACACTGCGGCAGGCGCTGGAAAAGATGGAGTATCACCGCTATTCCTCCATCCCCATGCTCAACCGCAAGGGGGAGTATGTGGGCACCATGACCGAGGGCGACCTGCTGTGGGCCATCAAGAACCAGGGGCTGCGCATCCAGGACGCGGAGGATATCCCCATCAAGAGCATCCCCCGTAAACGGGATTATGTGCCGGTGACGGTGAACACCCAGATGGACGAACTGGTGGCCGCGGCCATGACCCAGAACTTTGTGCCCGTGCTGGACGACAAGCGCAGCTTCATCGGGCTGGTCAAGCGCAACGCCATCATCCAGTATTGCTACGACCAGTGCCGCGCCGGCGGAAAGTGCCGGCCGGCCCTGAACAAGACCCAACACAAGACCCAGACAGAAAGCAGAGTGTGATGAATCATGTCCTTTGAAAAGATCGAACTGAGCGCCCTTCACGCCGAACCCTTTGAGATGATCGGCCGCCGGTGGATGCTGGTGACCGCCGAAAAGGAGGGCAAGGTGAACACCATGACCGCCAGCTGGGGCGGCATGGGGGTGCTGTGGGGCAAGGACGTGGCCTTCGCGTTCATCCGGCCCCAGCGCTACACCAAGGAATTTGTGGACGCCGCCGGCCGCTTCACCCTCAGCTTCTACGGCGAGGAGCACCGGCAGGCCCTGACCCATCTGGGCCGGGTGAGCGGCCGGGACGAGGATAAGATCGCCCGCGTGGGCTTTGAGGTGTGCGATTTCGACGGCGCGCCCGCCTTTGCCCAGGCCCAGACGGTGCTGGTCTGCCGCACCCTGTACACCCAGCCCTTTGACCCGGCGGGCTTTGTGCCCGGCTGCGACGCCGACCAGCGCTGGTACCCGGGCAAGGATTACAGCGTGATGTATGTGGCCGAGATCGAGGCGGTCTATCAAAAGAACGAGTGAGCCGCCCCCCTATTACAAAAAAGGGCCGCCCCCGGCAGTGCCGGGGGCGGCCCTTTTTTGCGGGGCGGAACTCCCCGCGCGCTTGAAAATCCGGATTATCGTACCTATTTTCCCCTATACTGTAAGCACAGGGCGGGGGAAGAGCCTCCGCCGGACAAGAAAACCGGAAAGGCGGGTCACAAAATGGAGTACGAGATTCGGTATGTGGGCAGCCATGTGGAAGTGTACAGCCTCAGCGGCAGCTTTCTGTTCAGCGCCGACACCGCCCGCGAGGCGATGGAGGAGCTGGCGGGCTGATCCGCCGCAGGACATACGCGGCAGGGGCGCCGTGTCAGGGCGCGCGCCTGACGGGGCGCAGACGGCCCGCCCGCCGGCGCCCTTTTATCTGCCCGGCGGCGGTCAATTCCGGCGGCTGGCCGCCGCCTGCAGGCAGGCCGACAGGAAAAGCGCCCCCGCAGATGGCGTAGCTCTCCGCCGTCATGCCCGCGGCCCCGAACAGCAGCAGCGGGACGACCGAGAGCGGCAGCGCCGCAAGGCTGCAAAGGAACGCGGCGTTCCGGCACCCCGCGGCCCTGTCGAACCGAAACAGGCAGACCACGCTCAGCAACAGGATGACCACGGTAAGGACCCCCGTCAGCAGGGGGGTGACGTTTGCGTAGCCCAGGGCAAGCGGGCTGAAACAGGAACAGGTTTTTGTGACACGCGCAGAAGGGCCGGTGGCAAAAACCATGACGGCGCTCACCGGCAGTATCTCCAGCGCCAGGGCCGCGCCCTGCAGCACAACGGCGGCCAGACAATACGCCCGGCCGGGCAAAGGCCCCCTCTTTCGCAGCCACAGGCCGGGGAGCGCCGTCGCGGTGACGGCCGCGCCCAGAAGCCAGACGTAACTCTGCCGCGTCAAAAACAGCGGCGAGCACAGCAGGGCGATGCCGAGAAGAAGAAACAGCCCGTTCGCCGCGCCCGTGAGCATGCGATCCGCGTAGTTCAGCGATTCCAGAATGATCCTGTCGGTCTGGCCTTTCACCTCGCCGTCCCGCAGCGGCCTGCCGGCCAGCAGTTCCCCCACCGAGACCCCCAGCGCGTCCCCGAGGGGGGATAACAGGGATGTGTCGGGAAGGCCTTTCCCCGTCTCCCACCGGGACACGGCCTTGTCCGTCACCATGAGTTTTTCGGCCAGTTCCTTTTGCGTGTATCCTTTTTGCTTTCGCAGTTCGGCGATAAAACGGCCGGTCGCATCTGCATCCATGGGATCCGCCTCCTTCTGATACTATCCTACCGGATGAGCCCCGCGCGCGCAATCTATGGATCGTAGAGTGGGCGGTTTCGGCCGAAAAATGGGCGGAGAGCCGGCCCGGGGCAAAGAAAGGGCAGGGCGGCATGCCGCCCTGCCCTTTCTGCGGGGGGAAAACGCCTCACCCCCGGGTGCCCTCGGTGGCGCTGTCGTGGCTCCAGCCCTGCAGGTCGGTGGGGGTCAGGCCCTGGGTGAAGGCCTCGCTGTTTTTAAAAGCCTCCCAGTCGGCCGCGGCCGCCCGGCTGCGGATGGCGGTGCCGTCCAGGTACTCGTCGCCCCAGGGGTTCGCCGGGTCGGGGTCGGTGGGGTCCCAGCCCCGCAGCGTCTCGTCCGCCGGGTCGATGTACAGGGTGCCCGGCTTGCCCATGGGGCCGGGGTTCTCGGCGTCGTCGTAAATCACCACCGGCGTGCCGATGGGGCAGTTCACATAGATCCAGCGCACGTCCGCCACCGCCAGCCGGATGCACCCCAGCGAGGCGGGGGTGCCCAGCTGGTTGAACTGGTCGTATTCCAGATCGTCCTTGTGCTGGGTGTAGTAGGGCACGCTGTGGAAGAGGTAGGGCCCGTCGATGCGGGTGGCGTACTGGCCGTAGCAGGGCCCTGAGAGCAGCCGCCAGTCGTAGCTCACCGGCGTGGAGAAGGTGCCCAGCGGCGTGTCCTCGCCGCCGCTGCACACCATGGTCATGTAGGGCACCGAGTAGCTGCCCGCGCCGTCATCGGCGTACACCGTCACGCAGCTGGCCGCCCGGTTCACGCAGACGAGGTAGGGATAGCCCTCCTGCACCGCGAAGGAAAAGCCCTCGAACCCCGGCTGGGCGGGCAGCCACTGGCGGAAGGCCGCCGCGGCCTCGGCCCAGGCGGCCTCCGGGTCTGGCGTGGCGGTGGGCGCGGGCGCAGGGGTGGGGTCCGGCGCGGGCGCGGGCTGCGCCGGCGCGCCGGCGCAGCCCGCCAGCAGCGCAAGGCAGGCAAACAGCAAAAGCAGTCGTTTCATCAAAAAAGGTCCTCCAATCCGCGCCCGGCGGGGCGCTGTTCCCAGTGTAGCGCAAAGGGCCGCCCGGCGCAAGGGGCAGGCTTGACGCACAGTAAAAAGTATGCTAACATTAGGTGATTTAAGACGCAGGAAAGGGGCCGGCACACGATGACCCGTCGATTCGCACAGCATGGGAAGTTTGGTTTGCGCGCCGGCGTTTTTTCCGCGTTTCTGTTTTGACTTTTCCTTTTCGGGGGAAAAGTTTTTTTTTACCCAACCGGCGGCGAAGGGCCGCGAAAAACCGAAAGGAGCAAACTGCCCATGCTGCTGAAAAACGCGCGCCTGGCCGACGGGCGGCCGGTGGACGTCCTGGTGCGGGACGGCCGCATCGCCGCTTTGGGGCTGGAGCTGACCGCCGCGGGCGAGGAAGTGGTGGACTGCGCCGGCCGCACCCTGCTGCCCGCCTTTGTGGACCTGCACTGCCACTGGCGCACCCCCGGCTTTGAGTACAAGGAGGACATCGCCACCGGCTCCGCCGCCGCCGCCGCGGGGGGCTACACCTTCGTGAACCTGATGCCCAACACAAAGCCCGTCTGCTCCTCGGCGGACATCGCCCACCGGGTGATGGCCGAGGCCGAGCGGGTGGGCCTGTGCGGCGCGAACCAGACGGTGAGCATCACCGAGAACTTCGACGGCCACACCCTCGACCACCTCAAGACCCTGCCGGAGGACCTGAAGTTCATCACCGAGGACGGCAAGGGCGTGCAGTCCGGCGCGGTGATGGCCCGGGCCTTCGCCATCGCCGCCCAGCGGGGCCTGGTCATCATGAGCCACGCCGAGGACATGGACATCTCCCCCTGGGACTACCGGCTGGCCGAGAACATCGAGACGGTGCGCAACCTGCACCTGTGCGAATACTACGGCGCGCGGCTGCACATGTGCCATGTGAGCACCAAAGAGGCGGTGGAGGCCATCGGCGCGGCCCGGTGGAAAGGGGTGCCGGTGACCTGCGAGGTGACCCCCCACCATCTGTGGTTCGCCGATTTTGACTACCGGGTGAACCCGCCCATCCGCAAGCCGGACGACGTGGCCGCCCTCATCGAGGCCATCCGCCTGGGGGTGGTGGACGCCATCGCCACCGACCACGCCCCCCACACCGACCAGGAGAAGGCCGCCGGGGCCGCGGGCATGGTGGGCCTGGAGACCGCCTTCGGGGTGTGCTACACCAAACTCTGCAAAGAGAACGGCCTGCCCCTGGCCCGGCTGGCGGAGCTGATGAGCACCGCCCCCGCGGGCATCCTGGGCCTTTCCGACCACGGCCGGGTGGCGGTGGGCTTTGCCGCCGACCTGGCGCTGGTGGAACTGGACACCCCCTACACCGTGGACAAAAACGCCCTCCACTCCAAGAGCCACAACTGCCCCTACCACGGCGCGCAGCTGTTCGGCCGGGTGGACATGACCCTCAAGGGCGGCCGCGTCACCTGGAAACGGTAATACAAAGCGTTATATTTCATTTATATATTACAAATTTAAAGGAGCGAAAGGGTTATGACGACCAACATGGACAAGCTGTACGAGGCGGTGGCCGCCCGCGGCCCGGTGTGCGTGGGGCTGGACACCGACTTTTCCTACCTGCCGGAGGGCTTTGCCAAACCGGAACTGACCGCCGGCGAGAACATCGTGCGGTTCAACAAGGCCATCGTGGACGCCACCAAGGACGTGGCGGGCTGCTTCAAGGTGCAGATCGCCTACTACGAGAGCCTGGGGCTGGACGGCATCCGCGCCTACAAGGAGACGCTGGACTATGTGAAGGCCGCCGGCATGCCGGTGATCGCGGACATCAAGCGGGGGGACATCGCCAAGACCGCCGAGATGTACGCCAAGGCCCACTTCGAGGGGGATTTTGAGGCCGACTTCATCACCCTGGCCCCCTACATGGGGCTGGATTCCATCCGTCCCTACCTGCCCTACGTCACCGGCGCGGGCAAGGGCCTGTTCGTGCTGGTGCGCACCTCCAACCCCGGCGCGAAGGATTTTGAGTACGAGATGCTGGCGGACGGCCGCCACGTCTACGACATGGTGGGCGACAAGCTGCACGAGCTGGGCCTCGAGTGCATGGGCGAGAAGGGCTATTCCAGCCTGGGCCTCGTGATCGGCGGCACCCACATCGAGGAGGCGGCCGAGATCCGCGCCCGCTACGAGGACAGCTTCTTCCTCATCCCGGGCTACGGCGCCCAGGGCGGCACCGCCGACGACATCGCCCGCTATCTCGATAAGCACAGCAACGGCGGCGTGGTGAACTCCAGCCGGGCGGTGCTGCTGGCCTACAAGAAACAGCCGGGCACCGCCTTCGACCAGGCGGCCCGGAACGAATGCGTCAAAATGAAGGAGGCCATTGCCCATGCCTGCAACAGCCTGTGAGGTCCGGGTGCTGGCCCACACCACCGTGGCGCCGAACATCCGGCTGCTGGCGGTGACCTGGCCCCGGGCGGACAAAGCCCCCCACGCGGGGCAGTTCTTCATGCTGCGCTGCTGGCCGGACACGGCGGCCCCGCTGCTCAGCCGGCCCGTCAGCGTCCACAGCTGGGACGCCGCCACCGGCACCCTGGAATTTCTGTATGAAGTGCGGGGCCAGGGCACCCGGCATCTGTCGGCCCTGGAACCCGGCGACATCCTGCTGCTCACCGGCCCCTCCGGCAACGGCTTTGACGCGGCGGCCGCCGCGGCCGCCGGCAGGGTGGCGGTGGTGGGCGGCGGCATCGGCACCGCGCCCCTCTACCAGCTGGTGCGGGAGTTGGCCGCCGCCGGCAAAAAGCCGGACCTCTACACCGGCTTTCGGGACGAGCCCTATGGCATCGGGCGCTTTTCGCCCCTCTGCGGCCGGGTGCATGTGGCCACCGACAGCGGCAAGGTGGGCTATCACGGCCTGGTCACCGGCATCCTCCACCCGGAGGAGTACGACCTGGTGCTCTGCTGCGGCCCCGAGCCCATGATGAAGGCGGTGGCCGCCAAGTGCGAGGCGGCGGGCGTTAAGTGCCTGGTGAGCCTGGAAAAGAAGATGGCCTGCGGCGTGGGGGCGTGCCTGGGCTGCACCTGCCACACCGCGGAAGGGCCGAAAAGCGTGTGCAAGCACGGCCCGGTGTTCGATGCGAAGGAGGTGTTCGGCCGGTGAGCGATCTGCATGTGGATCTTTTGGGCAAACGGCTGGCCGGGCCGGTGATCGCGGCCTCCGGCACCTTCGGCTACGGCGAGGAGTATGCCGACATGTTCGATCTGAAGGTCCTGGGCGGCGTCTGCTCCAAGGGCCTCACCCTGAACGGCAAATACGGCAACGAGGGCGAGCGCCTCTTTGAGACTTCGGCGGGCCTCATCAACTCCATCGGCCTGCAAAACCCCGGCGTGGGCCACTTCATCGCCGAGGAGCTGCCCCGGATGCTGACCCTGGGCACCGCGGTGTTCGCGAACCTGGGCGGCGGGTCCGTCGAGGACTACGAGGAGGGCGCCCGGCTGCTGGACGCCACCGCCGTGGACTTCATCGAACTGAACATCAGCTGCCCCAACGTAAAACAGGGGGGCATCGCCTACGGCATCCGGCCGGACAGCGCCAAAGAGGTGGTGGGCCGGGTGCGGGCGGCCACCAAAAAGCCGCTGGTGGTGAAACTCAGCCCCCAGGCGGAGGACATCCCCCGCATGGCCGCCGCCTGCGTGGAGGCCGGGGCGGACGCGCTGAGCCTTGTGAACACCTTCCAGGCCTGCGCCATCGACATCGAGCGCCGCAGGCCGGTGTTCAACAACATCTTCGCCGGCCTCAGCGGCCCCGCCGTCAAGCCCATCGCTCTGCGGATGGTGTGGCAGGCGGTGGGCGCGGTGGACGTGCCGGTGATCGGCCTGGGCGGCATCACCACCGGGGCGGACGCGCTGGAGTTCATCATGGCCGGCGCCGCCGCCGTGCAGGTGGGCACCGCCAGCTTCATGGACCCCCGTGCCTGCGGGCGCATCACCGCCGAGATCGGCGCGTGGATGGACCGCCACGGCGTGAAGGACCTTTCCGAGATCCGGGGCTGCGCCCGGGCCTGAACACACAGAGAGATAAAGGAGCGACAAAGATGAGCAACGCAGTGGAGATTTTGAAAGAGTGCCAGGCCTTTCTGGAAGGCCATTTCCTGCTGAGCAGCGGCCGCCATTCCAGCGCCTACTGCCAGATGGCCTACCTGCAGCAGTACCCCGACAAGTGCGCCGCGGTGATGGCCCCGGTGGCGGACCAGCTGCGGCAACTGGACGTGGACGTGGTGGTGGGCCCCGCCATGGGCGGCATCGTCTACGCCTACGAACTGGGCCGCCAGCTGGGCAAGCGGGCCATCTTCACCGAGCGGGTGGACAATGTGATGACCCTCAAGCGCTTTTCCATCCAGCCGGGTGAAAAGTGCGTCATCGCCGAGGACGTGGTGACCACCGGCGTGTCCAGCCTGGAGACCAAGCGGGTCATCGAGGAGGCGGGCGGCGTGTGCCTGGGCATCGTCTGCGTGGTGGACCGCACCAAGGCGGACGCCCCCAGCCCCATCCCCATCCTGGCCAGCGCCGTGAAGCTGGACCTGCCCAACTACCTGCCGGAGGAGTGCCCCATCTGCGCCGAGGGCAAGCTGCCGCTGGTGCACCTGGGCAGCCGCAAGATGAAGGAGCAGGCAAAGCAGACCCTGTAAATCCCGCCCCGGCGCGCCGGGGCACGAGTGAGGCATTGGAATGAACAAATTCTGGGGGCATCTGTCCACCATCACCTATCACAAATGGCTGGTGTTTTGTTACTGCCGGCGGCTGGGCCTCTGGCGCCAGGGGCTGTGCCACGACCTGTCCAAATACAGCCCGGCGGAGTTCTGGGTGGGGGTGAAGTACTTCCAGGGCAACCGCAGCCCCAACGACGCCCAGCGCAAAGCCGAGGGATGCAGCACCGCCTGGCTGCACCACAAGGGCCGCAACCGGCACCATCTGGAATACTGGATCGACTATGACCCGGCGGGCACCGGCAACCTCATCGGCAACGAGATGCCGGTGAAGTATGTGGCGGAGATGTTCTGCGACCGGCTGGCCGCCAGCCGGGTGTATCTGAAGGACAAGTACACCGATTCCTCCGCCTGGGAGTATTACAGCCATGGGCGGGACCACTACATCCTCCACCCCAACACCCGCGCGCTGCTGGAAAAAATGCTGCTGCTGGTGCGGGATAAGGGGGAGGCGGAGGCCTTCCGCGTCATCCGGCGGGAGATTTTGCACCGCTGACTTTTGCGGGCCGGACTGTGGGCCCGCCGCGAAACAGTTACGCCAAAACGGCCCGGGGCCCCGTTGCGCTCACTGCGCAACGGGGCCCCGGGCCTTGTTCTGTTTTTGGGGCGGCTCCCGCGGGTCAGACGGTGGCCGGTTCCGCCGGGGCCTCGGCGGCCTGCGGTTCGGCGGGAGGTTCCATCCCGGCAGAAGCCGGCGCCGGGGCGGGGCTTGTCCCCTCGGCGGGGGCGGGCACGGCGGCCGGTCGGGGGGCCGCCTGTTCCGGGGCCTGCGCCACAGGCGCCGCGGCCGGGGCCTGCTGGCCGCCCGCGGCGGCCTTCTTCGCGGCGGGCTTCTTCGCCGCCGGCTTTTTGGCCGCCGGCTTTCTGGCGGGTTTCGCGGGGGCGGCGGGCTGCTCTGCCTGATCGCTCACCGGGGCGGGGGCTTCCTGCTCCGGCGCCTGGGCCACGGGCGTTTCCGCCGGCGCGGCGGCTTTTTTCGCGGCGGGCTTCTTTGCCGCCGGCTTTTTGGCCGCCGGTTTTTTGGCGGGCGCCGCGGGGGCGCTTTCCCCGGGGGCGGGGGCCGCCACGGCGGACGGGGCCTGCGCGGCTTCGGGCAGGCCGGTCTCCTGGGCGGCCCGCTCCGCCTGCACGGCAGCCGCCACGGCGGGCGGCATCTGCACCTCATCGGGCAGGCTCATCCCCTCCGCGCCGGGCGTGCCGGCGTCGGGAACTTCCGGCGGGACGCTCCTGGCAGCCGGGCCGCCGTCCTGAGCCCCGGCGGGGACAGCGGGAGCGGCCGGCGCGGCCTTCTTGGCGGCGGGACGGCGCTTGCGGGCCGGGTGGGGGGCGGCGGGGTCCACCACGCAGTAGCTTTCCAGCAGCTGCTTGTAGAAGTCCACCGCCGGGGGCAGCGCCAGCACCGACAGGTTCTCGTTGGCCGCGTGGATGCTGGTGTGCTGCTGGTGGTTGATCTCCAGCGGGGCAAAGCGCAGGGCGTTGTCGGTCACGTCCTTGTAAAAGCGGGCGTCGGTGCCGCCGGTCATCACATAGGGGCAGACGCCGTAGCCGGGGTAGACCTTGGCCATCGTCTCCTCCAGCAGCTTGAAGGGGGCGGCGCTGTAATCCGCCACCGGGGGCACCGCGTCCTGATAGATGACCTCGGTGTCCACCCGGTATTTTTGGGCGATCTTTGCCAAAATGCGGATGCTCTCATCGGTGGGCTGGTGGGGGATGCAGCGCATGTTGGCGGTGACGTAGGCCTCCTGGGGCAGCACGTTCAGCCCGTCGGAGCCCTTGGCGGTGGTGAAGGCGCAGGTGGTGCGCATCATCGCACCCGCCAGATGGTTGATGCGGGGCAGCACCAGGCACAGAAGCGGCTCAAACAGCCACAGGTTGCCCAGCACCAGCCGCATGCCGAAGTTCATGTTGGGGGCCATGCGGCGGAACATCTCCCGCAGGGTGGGGTCAAAGCGCGCCCGGAAGGGGTTGCGCTTTTCCACCCGGCAGATCAGCTTGGCCAGCCGCACCAGGGCGGTGTTGCGCCCGGGGGCGCTGGCGTGGCCGCCCTCGTCCTTTGCGGTGAGTTTCACGTCGACGTAGCCCTTTTCCACCACGCCCACCATGCCGTAGCGCCCGCGCACCCCGGCCATGGGGCCCTCCATGATCATGCCGCCCTCGTCCAGCAGCAGGCCCAGGTGCACCCCGTGCTCCTTGAGCCAGGCCGCGGTGGCGGGGGCGCCGTCGCCGCTCCACTCCTCGGTGCAGCTGGAAGCGATGTACACGTCGCACTCCGGCTTCCAGCCGCTCTCCAGCAGTTCCTCCACCGCCTGCATGATGCAGTAAAGGCTGCCCTTGGTGTCCACCGTGCCGCGGCCCCACACCGCCCCGTCGGCGATCTCGCCGGAGAAGGGCGGATGCTGCCACTCGCCCTCGGCGGCCACCACGTCCTGATGGCTCATCAGCAGGATGGGCGGCTTCTGGCCGGGGGCGGTGCCGGTGATCTTGTACAGCAGGCTGCCGTCGAACTCCATGATCTCCGCCCGGCGGTGCAGCCGGGGAAAGGTGCGCCGCAGCACCTTGTGGAAGGCGGCGAACTTGCGCCGGTCGGCCTGGTCCCGGCAGGAGACCGTCTCGCAGCGGACCAGGTTCGCCAGCGCCTCGGCATACCCCTGCGCCCGGGCCATGTCCGCCTCCGGGAACTGGGCGGTCACGGCGTCGGTGGGTTTCATCCGCGCCGCGCGCACCACGGCCACGGCAACGAGCGCCAGCACCAGCACCACAAGGGCGGCAATGCCCCACAGGATCCAGATGATGTTCATCAAAGACGCCTCCTCGCGAGGGGCGCGGCCTGCCGCGCCCGATGGTTTCCATACACAATCAGTATACCATAACAGTCGCCGCCGGGCCAGACCCTTTGCCCGCCCAGGAAAAATTTTTCATCCGCCCCGGCGCGGCTATTGACAAACGCCGGCGGCTGAAGTATCGTGATAGTGCAGTGGAGACCCCGCGGGCGCCGAACGCGCCGGAGGCCGCCGCTTTTCTTGATTTTGGAGGGTGGTCAATGAACGGCAACATCACAGGCGGGGTCATCTGGAAACAGATCCTTCTGTTCTTCTTCCCCATCTGGTTCGGCACCTTTTTTCAGCAGCTCTACAACACCGCCGACGCGGTGATCGTGGGCAACTTTGTGGGCAAGGGGGCGCTGGCGGCGGTGGGCACCACGGCGGTGGTGCAGAACCTGCTGGTGGGCTTCTTTGTGGGGGTGGCCAGCGGCGCTTCGGTGGTCATCAGCCAGTATTACGGCGCGCGCCGGGGCAAAGAGGTGCAGCGGGCGGTGCACACCGCCATGGCCATGGCCCTTTTGGGGGGCGTGGGCATCATGGTCATCGGCCTGGCGGCCAGCCGCTGGGCGCTGTCCATCATGAACACCCCCGCCGACGTGATGGAGGACGCGGTGCTCTACCTGCGCATCTGCTTTCTGGGCATGGTGCCCAGCCTCATTTACAATATGGGCACCGGCATTTTGCGGGCGGTGGGCGACTCCAAGCGCCCGCTCTACTTCCTCATCTGCGCCAGCCTCACCAACATCGTGCTGGACGTGGTGCTGGTGGCCATCCTGGGCATGGGGGTGGCCGGCGCGGCGCTGGCCACCGTGGCCAGCCAGTGCGTGTCGGCCTACATGACGGTGACCAGCCTCACCCACACCACCGCCTGCTACCGCTTTGTGCCCTCCTATCTGCGGCTGGACGGGGAGATGGTGGGCAAGATCGTGCGCATCGGCCTGCCGGCGGGGCTGCAGTCGGTGATGTACTCGCTGTCCAACAGCGTGGTGCAGGCCTCCATCAACAGCTTCGGCACCGACGTGGTGGCCGCCTACACCGCCTACGGCAAGATCGACAGCGTCTTCTGGATGACCATGAACTCCTTCGGCCTGTCCATCACCACCTTTGTGGGGCAGAACTTCGGCGCCGGCCAGTACGACCGGGTGAAGAAGGGGGTGCGCCAGTGTGTGCTGATGGCCTTTGTGGCCACCGGCGCGCTGATGGCCTTCACCCTGGCCTTCGGCAGCGCGCTGTTCCGCCTCTTCGTGCAGGACGTGCCGGTGATCCGGCAGGGGGTGGAGATCCTGCACTATGTAGTGCCCTTCTGGCCCACCTATGTGCTCATCGAGATCCTCAGCGGCTCGGTGCGCGGCGCGGGCGACTCCCTCATCCCCATGATCATGACCAGCATCGGCGTCTGCGTCACCCGCATCCTCTGGGCGGTCACGGTGGTGGCTACCGTCTGGCACAGCCTCATCGGCGCGCTGGCCTGTTACCCCCTCAGCTGGAGCCTGACCAGCCTGCTCTTCCTGGTCTACTACCTCCAGGGCGGCTGGCTGCGCCGGCGCATCCGCGTCCGGGAGGAGGGCCAAAGCGGGCAGCCGGCCTGACGTGAAAAAAGAAAAACAGCCCCGGCGCTGGGAAGCGCCGGGGCTGTTTCATGTATAAACGCTTATTTCTGCTCCAGGGTCTTGGAGAAGCTGTCCTTCAGGGTCACCGCCCGGTTGAACACGCCCGGGTTCTTGGAGTCGGCGGTGAAGTAGCCCATCCGCACGAACTGGAAGGTCTCGCCGGGCTTGGCCTCCGCGAGGCAGGCCTCCAGCTTCGCGCCGGGCAGGGCCTTCACGCTCTCCGGGTTCAAGAAGTCCTTGTAGTCCGCGCCCTCGGGCAGTTCGCCCATGTTCTCCTGGGTGAACAGCTTGTCATACAGGCGCACCTCGGCGTTTACCGCGTGGGCGGCGCTCACCCAGTGGATCGTGCCCTTGACCTTGCGGCCGTCGGCGGGCATGCCGTTGCCGGTCTCCAGGTCCGCGGTGCAGCGCAGTTCGGCCACCTGGCCGGCTTCGTCCAGGATCACCTCGTTGCACTTCACGATATAGGCGCCCATCAGCCGCACCTCGCCGTCCGGCTTGAGGCGCTGGAACTTGGGCGGGGGCACCTGGGCGAAGTCGCTGCGCTCGATGTAGAGTTCGCCCGAGAAGGCCACCTTGCGGGTGGAGTCGTCGCCGGCCGCCTTGTTGGGGTTGTTGGGGATGTCGAAATATTCCACCTTGCCGGCGGGGTAGTTGGTGATGGTCAGCTTGATGGGGTCGGTCACCGCCATCCGCCGCGGGGCGGACAGCTCCAGTTCGGTGCGCAGGCAGTGCTCCAGCAGGCGGTAGTCCACCAGGCTGTACACCTTGGACACGCCCGCCTTCTTCACGAACTCAAAGATGCTGGAGGGGGTGTAGCCCCGGCGGCGCAGCCCGCAGAGAGTGGGCATGCGGGGGTCGTCCCAGCCGTCCACGATGTTCTTTTCCACCAGCTCCCGCAGATAGCGCTTGCTCATCACCGTGTTGGACACGTTCAGCCGCGCGAACTCCCGCTGGATGGGGAAGGGCCCCAGATGCAGGTTGTCGATGACCCACTCGTACAGCGGCCGGTGGTTCTCAAACTCCAGGCTGCACATGCTGTGGGTGATGCCCTCGATGGCGTCCTGGATGGGGTGGGCGAAGTCGTAGAGCGGGTAGATGCACCAGGCGTCGCCCTGGCGGTGGTGATGGGCGTGGACGATGCGGTAGATGGCCGGGTCCCGCAGGTTCATGTTGGGGCTGGCCATGTCGATCTTGGCCCGCAGGGTGCGGCTGCCGTCGGCAAATTCGCCGGCGCGCATCCGGCGGAACAGGTCCAGGTTCTCCTCCACCGAGCGGTCCCGCCAGGGGCTCGGCCGGCCCGGCTCGGTGAGGGTGCCCCGGTACTCCTGCATCTGCTCCCGGGTCAGGTCGCACACATAGGCCTTGCCCTCTTTGATGAGCTGCTCGGCGTACTGATAGCACTGCTCAAAGTAGTCGCTGCCGTAAAAGATGCCGCCGCTCGGGATGGCACCCAGCCAGCGCAGGTCCTCCTCGATGCTCTTGACGTACTCCTCATCCTCCCGCACGGGGTTGGTGTCGTCATAGCGCAGGTTGAACTTGCCGCCGTAGGCGGTGGCGATGCCCCAGTTGATCCAGATGGCCTTGGCGCTGCCGATGTGCAGGTAGCCGTTGGGCTCCGGCGGGAAGCGGGTGTGGATCTCCTTCACCCGGCCGGCGGCCAGGTCGGCGTCGATGATCTCGGTGAGAAAGTTGCTGGGCTTTTCCATGATCTTGCCCCTCCTAAAAGGTATATCCGAGCGCCGGCGGAGCCGGCGGCCCACTATCTGTACTATTTTACAGGATTTTTGCCGTGAATGCAACATAAAAGCGGCCCGCGCCGGCGCGGGAATTGACAAAAAACCCGGTTGTATGGTACTTTATTACAGATACTGGGGCAGTGGGCCGTTTTGGCCCGCTGCCCGAGAAAGCGGGTCTGCCATTCCATGTTTTCAAAACAGAAGATTTTTTCCCGGGAGTTCGCGGTCTGGGCGCTGCTGCTCAACCTGGGGCTGTTCCTCACGGCGGCGGGCATCCACCTGTTCAAGACCCCCAACCACTTCGCCATGGGCGGCACCAGCGGCGTGTCCATCATCCTGGCCAGCCTCTTCCCCAACCTGAACGTGGGCGGCGCGCTGTTCCTCATCAACGCCGCCCTGGTGGCGCTGGGCCTTGTGTTCCTGGGGGCGAAGACCATGGGGGTGACCATCTACTCCTCCTTTGCCCTGTCGGCCTTCGTGTCGCTGCTGGAAAAGGTGTACCCCATGCACGGCCCCTTCACCGACGACACCTTCCTGGAACTGTGCTTTGCGGTGGCCCTGCCCGCCATCGGCAGCGCCATCGTCTTCAATGTGGGCGCCTCCACCGGCGGCACCGACATCGTGGCCATGATCCTGGCCAAGTACACCGGCCTGGAGGTGGGACGGGCCCTGCTGGTGAGCGACGTGGCCATCGCCGTCTGGGCGGGGGGGCTCTACGGCGTGGCCACCGGCCTGTACTGCCTGCTGGGCACCTTTGCCAAGGCCTTTGTGGTGGACGGCATGATCGAGAGCTTCAACCAGCGCAAGGTCATCACCGTCATCACCTCTCACCCGGAGGACCTGAAGGCCTTCATCCTGGAAAAGCTGAACCGCAGCGCTACCGTCTACACCGCCCGGGGCGCCTACACCGGCAGGGAGGAACAGGTGTACACCACCGTGCTCACCCGGCGGCAGGCGGTGGCCCTGCGCAACCATCTGCGCCGGGCGGACCCCACCGCCTTCCTCACCATCGTCAATTCCTCCGAGATCGTGGGCAAGGGCTTCCGGGCGCTGTGAGCGGGGATGGCAACATCCCCCAACTTCAAACATTTTTCAAAATTCCCTGTTATAATCATAATGTTTACTGTTTTTTCGCGGCCCGGCCCTCGGGGCCGGGCCGCGTCTTACCAAGGAAAGAGGAGATCAAATGCGCGTTGGTCTGGACATTGGTTCCACCACCATCAAATGCGTGGTGCTGAATGACGCCGGCGAGGTGGTCTTTGACACCTACGAGCGCCACGGCAGCCACATCACCGAAAAGACCGCGGAGATTTTGCGGCGGGTGCACACCGAGCAGCTGGAGGGGCGCACCGCTTACCTTGCCATCTCCGGCTCGGCGGGCATGGGCCTGGCCGAGAGCTGCGGCGTGCCCTTTGTGCAGGAGGTGTTCGCCACCCGGGTGGCGGCCAAGCGCCTGGTGCCGGACACCGACGTCATCATCGAGCTGGGGGGCGAGGACGCCAAGATCCTCTTCCTCACCGGCGGCACAGAGGTGCGGATGAACGGCAGCTGCGCCGGCGGCACCGGGGCCTTCATCGACCAGATGGCCACCCTGCTGAAGATGAGCCCGGAGGAGCTGAACGCCGCCGCGGCCACCGCCCAGCGCACCTACACCATCGCCAGCCGCTGCGGCGTGTTCGCCAAGAGCGACATCCAGCCCCTGATCAACCAGGGCGCGGCGGCGGGGGACATCGCCGCCTCCATCTACGGCGCGGTGGTGAACCAGACCATCGCCGGCCTGGCCCAGGGGCGGGCCATCAAGGGCAACATCCTGTATCTGGGCGGGCCCCTCACCTTCAACAGCGTGCTGCGCCAGACCTTCAACAAGACCCTGGGGGTCACGGGCCTGTGCCCGGAGCACAGCCTGCACTTTGTGGCCCTGGGCGCGGCCTTCTACGCCGACAAGGAGTTCAACCTGGCCCAGGTGGCCGACGCGGTGGAGGCCGGCGCCGGCAAGGGCAGCTGGGCCAGCGAGCCGCCCCTGTTTGCCAGCAAGGAGGAGTACGAGGCCTTCCACGCGCGGCATCTGAAGGCCAGCGTGCCCCATCTGCCCTTTGCCGCCGACTGCGGCCCGGTGCACATCGGCATCGACTCCGGCTCCACCACCGTGAAGCTGGCGGTCATCGACCAGAACGCGAACCTTCTGTTCACCAGCTACCAGCCGAACCTGGGCAACCCGGTGCCGCTGGTGAAAGAGGTGCTGGAAAAGCTCTACGCCGACCATCCGGGCCTGGAGGTGGCCAGCGTCACCACCACCGGCTACGGCGAGGCGCTGATCCAGCACGCCTTCAACGCCGACGCCGGCGTGGTGGAGACGGTGGCCCACTTCACCGCCGCCCGCCATTTCCTGCCCGAGGTGGACTTCATCATCGACATCGGCGGCCAGGACATGAAGTGCTTCAAGATCGAGGACGGCGCCATCAGCGACATCTTCCTGAACGAGGCATGCTCCTCCGGCTGCGGCAGCTTTCTGCAGACCTTCGCCGAAGCCCTGGGCTACGACGTGAAGGAGTTTTCGGCCCTGGGCCTCTTTGCCGACCGCCCGGTGGACCTGGGCAGCCGCTGCACCGTGTTCATGAACTCCAGCGTCAAGCAGGCCCAGAAGGACGGCGCCTCCATCCAGAACATCTCGGCGGGCCTTTCCATCAGCGTGGTGAAAAACGCCCTCTACAAGGTCATCCGCGCCTCCAGCCCCGAGGAGCTGGGCCGGCACATCGTGGTGCAGGGCGGCACCTTCTACAACGAGGCGGTGCTGCGGGCCTTTGAAAAGGAGATGGGGGTGGAGGTCATCCGGCCGGACATCGCCGGCCTGATGGGCGCCTTCGGCGCGGCCCTCCACGGCCTTGCCACCGCAAAACCCGGCCAGAAGAGCACCGTGCTGGGCCCCGAGGAACTGGCCGGCTTCAGCCAGACCACCCGCACCGTGCAGTGTAACGGCTGCACCAACCACTGCCAGCTCACCGTGAACACCTTCGCCGGCGGGCGGCGGCTCATCAGCGGCAACCGCTGCGAGCACCCGGTGAGCGGCGGGGCCGCCGGCGGCGACGACGCCCTCAACCTCTACCGCTACAAGCAGAATCTGCTGGCTTCCTACAAGCCGGCGGAGGGCCCCCGGGGCCGCATCGGCATCCCCTTGTGCCTGAACATGTACGAGCTGCTGCCCTTCTGGCACGCCTTCTTCACCTCCCTGGGCTTTGCCGTCATCACCAGCCCGGTGAGCGACCGGGCCCTCTACACCGCCGGCCAGGCCAGCATCCCCAGCGACACCGTCTGCTTCCCCGCGAAACTGGCCCACGGCCACATCAAGGCTCTCAGCCAGATGGGCGTGGACGCCATCTTCTACCCCTGCATGAGTTACAACATCGACGAGCAGCTGGGCGACAACCACTACAACTGCCCGGTGGTGGCCTATTACCCCGAGGTGCTGGAGGTGAACTGCCCCGAACTGGCGGATATCCCCTTCATCGATGACTTCGTGGGTCTGCACCGGCCGGCGGACTTTAAAAACAAAATGTATTTTATCCTTAAAAAATACTTTAAGGATATCTCCAAGGGGGAGGTGGCCCGGGCCGCCGACCTGGGCTACGCCGAGTACCGCGACCATATGCAGCGCCTGCGGGACAAGGGCGCCGAGATCATCGCCGCGGCCCGGGCGGCGGGCAAGCGGATCATCGTGCTGGCGGGCCGGCCCTACCATGTGGACCCGGAGGTGAACCACGGCATCGACGGCCTGATCTGCCAGCACGGGGCGGCGGTCGTCACCGAGGACAGCGTGGCCTGGCACGAGCACAAATTCCCCACCACCGTGCTCAACCAGTGGACCTATCACTCCCGGCTGTACGCGGCGGCCAAATACTGCACCACCCAGAAGGACATGGACCTGGTGCAGCTGGTGAGCTTCGGCTGCGGGGTGGACGCCATCACCACCGACGAGACCCGCAGCATCCTGCAGGCGGGGGGCAAGCTGTACACCCAGCTGAAGATCGACGAGATCACCAACCTCGGCGCGGTGAACATCCGTCTGCGCAGCCTCTTCGCCGCGCTGGACGAGAAGGACAGAAAGGGGGAGTGAACCGATGGAAAACGCGCTGAATTACCCGCGCTTTACGCCGGAAATGAAAAAGACCCACACCATCCTCATCCCCAACATGGCCCCGGTGCAGTTCACCCTGCTGCAGGCGGCCCTGGAGAAGGAGGGCTACCGCACCGAGATTTTGGGCAACTGCGGCAGCCAGGTGGCCCAGCTGGGCCTCAAGTACGTCCACAACGACACCTGCTACCCGGCGCTGCTGGTCATCGGGCAGTTTTTGGACGCGCTGAACAGCGGCAAGTATGACCTGGACCACACCGCCCTGCTCATCACCCAGACGGGCGGCGGCTGCCGGGCCTCCAACTACATCCACCTGCTGCGCAAGGCGCTGGCCCGGGCGGGTTACGGCCACATCCCGGTGGCCAGCCTGAACTTCTCGGGCCTGGAGAAGGACTCCGGCTTCCAGATGACCCTGCCCCTCTTGAAAATGGCGCTGGCGGCCATCGTCTACGGCGACCTTTTGATGACGCTGCGCAACCAGACCGCCCCCTACGAGAAGGAAAAGGGCGCGGCCGAGGCTCTCACGAACAAATGGCTGGGCCGCCTGCGGGAGGATTTCCTCAAAGGCCGCAACATCTCGGCGGGGGCGATGAAAAAGCTGTTCCCCGCCATCGCCGCCGACTACGCCGCCATTCCCGTGGAGCGGACGCCCAAGGTGAAGGTGGGCGTCGTGGGCGAAATTTACGTCAAGTATTCCCCCTTGGGCAACAACCGGCTGGAGGAGTTCCTGGCCGGCGAGGGGTGCGAGGTGAACCTGCCGGGCCTGTTGGGCTTCGTGCAGTACTGCATCAGCAACATGGGTGACACCGTGCGCTTTTACGGCGGCTCCAGGGCCGCCGTCTGGGGCGCCGAGGCGCTGCTGAAGTACATGGACGGCATCGAGCGGGCGTCGGGCGCCGCCATGAAGGCGGCGGGCTTCCACGCCCCCGCGCCCTTTTTGGAACTGCGCACCATGGCCGACGGCATCATCAGCCGGGGCAACAAGATGGGCGAGGGCTGGCTGCTCACCGCCGAGATGGTGGAGCTGGTCACCAGCGGCTACGAGAACATCGTCTGCGCCCAGCCCTTCGGCTGCCTGCCCAACCACATCTGCGGCAAGGGCATGATCAGCCGCATCCGGGCCATCTATCCCCAGGCCAACATCACCCCCATCGACTACGACCCCAGCGCCACGCCGGTGAACCAGGAGAACCGCATCAAGCTGATGCTCAGCGTGGCCAAGGAACGGCTGGACGAGGCCGCCCACGCCCCCGCCGCCCCTGTCCCCTCCCTGGAGGAGCCGGTGCACACGGGCGAAAAGGCCGTGCCGGCCTATCTGTAAAAACAAAAAGCGGGGCGGGCGTTTCGTCCGCCCTGCCCTGTGTGAGAGGAACGAGAGACATGGCCCAACTGATCGTATTTGACATGGAGTGGAACATGGGCTACGCGCCCAGGACCTTCCGTTACCAGGGCGCCGAGCAGACGCTGCGGGGGGAGATCATCCAGATCGGCGCGGCGAAGGTGGAGGGCGGAAAGATCACCGACACCTTCACCGTGACCATGCGGCCCAAGATCTTCCCCAAACTCCATCACCATGTGGCCAAGGTCACCGGACTCACCCAGAAGGACCTGGCGGCGGGGGTGCCCATCCCCGAGGGGCTGCGCCGCTTCATGGACTGGTGCGGCCCCGACGCCGCTCTGGGCGAGTGGGGGCAGGACGACGTGCCGGTGCTCAAGCAGAACCTGGTGCTGGCGGGGCTGGACGAAAGCTGGCCCCACCGCTGGTACGACCTGCAGCGGGCGTTCCTCAGCCAGCGGCCCCGGGCCGAGGGGGAGAGCATGACGCTGGAGAGCGTGGTGGAGCGGCTGGGCATCGAGAAGGAGGAGGCCTTCCACGACGCGCTGGCGGACGCGGTGTACACCGCGAAGGTGTGCTCCTTCATCGACCTGGACAAGGCCCTGGCGGAGTACCCCGATGAAGAGGAGCAGCTGCGCACCCTCACCTGCCCGGAGGGCAGCCGCCGGCGGGATTTCACCCTCTGGCGGGGCTACGCCGACGGCGAGGTGTGGCTGGCCAGCGAGGAGATGCGCCGGGCCAAGTGCCCCGAGTGCGGCGCGCCCCTTGTGCCCGACGAGGGGGACTGGTGGCTGCGCAAGGGCAACAACAGCCTCTACTCCATGGGCCATTGCGCCGCCCACGGGCCGGTGCTCATCTGGCTGCGGCGGATGCGCTCGGACGGGCTGCACCACACCTTTGCCCGGGCCACCGAGCCGGCGGACGAGGCCCAGGCCGCCCGCTGGGCCAAGGAAAAAAAGGCCGCCATCGCCCGGGCGAAGCGCCGGGCGGAAAAGGAGGCGGCGGAGGCCGCCGAGCGGGTGAAAAACGCGGGACGGTAAAAGAAAGCAGCGCGGAATGGTCGGAGAAGACCATTCCGCGCTGCTTTTGTTTGGATTATTTTTGTTCTTTCAGTCGTTTGTCCCTGCGAAGGGTCTCCTTGGCGGCTTTGAGCAGATCGGTGAGAATGCGGATTTCATAGTCGTCGCAATCCTCCAAAAGCAGTTGGGCCTCCCGGGAGAAAACCTCCTTCGAGCGGATCACGCTGTCGCAGAGAAACTCGTCCACCGTGACGTCCAGCGCATTCGCCAGCGAAACCGCCATCGGCAGGCTCAGCTTGGTATTGCCGGTCTCGATGTTGCTCATGTGGGTAACTGAAAGCCCCGCCTTTTCTGCCAGGGCCTCCTGGGACAGGTCCGCCCGTATCCTTGCGATTTTCACCCGCTTGCCGATCGCCTTGTAATCCAGTTCCATTGTTAACCCCTTATCGTATGGCTTCTTGATTGATTCCTCCCTTATTGTAAAGTGACCGGTTTTGATGTATAATAAACCAAGTAAATATAAAATTTATATAATTTAATTTATCTCAAATTTAGGGGTCGACTTTCAACCTTAAAGAAAGGCAGGGCGGCGAAGATGATTTGCACCTTTGCGGGACACAGGGAGGTCTTCGGCCTCAGTCAATGGCCAGTGGTCGAGGCATTGGAAACGTTGCTTTCAACGGAACAGGAGTTGATCTGCTATGTGGGCGGTATGGGAGAATTTGACCGCCTTTGTGCCTGCGCAGTCCGCACGCTGAAATCCAGGCACCAGGACAAGAGAATACGGCTGATTCTGGTGCTGCCATATATGTACCAGCGCCTGAATACCGATGGGGAATACTACCGAAAGAATTTTGACGAGGTGATCGTTCTCCATGAACTCGCACAAGTTCATTACAAAAAGGCCGTCACTGCCCGCAATCGCTGGATGGTAGACCAGGCGGACCAACTGATCGCCTTGGTCTGGCGGGAGCATGGCGGCGCCTGGCAAACCCTGCAGTACGCGCAGCGCCGCGGAAAGCACATCGTCTCCATCAAACGAAAAGAAAACGTGCCGGACGGGGCATAAAGCCGCCGTCCGGCGCGTTTTTTAACAGAATGGATTCACACATAGAACAGCATGGTGCTGTAGCTGGGCAGGGGCCAGTAGTCGCTGCCGCAGACGGCCTCCGCCGCGTCGGCGGCGGCGCGCAGCGCCTGCATGGCGGGCAGCACCTGGTCGTGGTAGGCCCGGGCCTCCGCCAGCGCGTCGGTCAGGGCCTCGGCGGCCTCCACCTGGGCCTCCAGCCGGTCGGCGGCGTCGCTCATGGCGTCGGTGTAGTTGGTCAGCTGGCGCAGGGCCTTCTCCTCCGCCTTGCAGCTGATGCCGGGGCAGGCGGCCTGCTTTGCGGCGATGCCGTTTGCCAGGTCGGTCATGCAGGCGCAGGCGGCGGGCACCAGCTGGCGGCGGGTCATCTCCAGCATGGTTCCCGCCTCGATGTGCCGCACCTTGGCGTAGTTTTCCAGCTTCACCTCGTAGCGGCTGCGGGTCTCGGTCTCGCTGAGCACGCCCATCATGCGGAACAGTTCCAGGTTCTTCGGCTGGATCATCGCCGCCAGCGCGTCGGCGGCGGCGGGGGTGGAGGCAAGGCCCCGGCGGGCGGCCTCCTCCTCCCACTCCTTCGAGTAGCCGTTGCCGTTGAAGATCACCCGCTTGTGGTCCCGGATGGTGCGTTTGACCAGGGCGATCACGGCGGTGTCAAAGTCTTCGGCCTGCTCCAGTTCGTCGGCGTAGCCCTTCAGCTCCTTGGCCACCGCCGTGTTCAGCACGGTGTTGGCGTCGGACATGTTGGCGGAGGAGCCGGGCATCCGGAACTCGAACTTGTTGCCGGTGAAGGCGAAGGGGCTGGTGCGGTTGCGGTCGGTGGTGTCCTTGGCGAACTTGGGCAGCACGTCCACCCCCAGGTCGATCTTGGCGGCCTTGGGGGCCACATACTCGCTGTCGGAGGCGATGGCGTCCAGAATGGCGGCCAGGTCGTCGCCCACGAACACTGACACGATGGCCGGAGGCGCCTCGTTGCCGCCCAGCCGGTGCTCGTTGCCCGCCGAGGCGATGCACATCCGCAGCAGGTCCTGGTACTCGTCCACCGCCCGGATGACGGCGGCGAAGAAGATGAGGAACTGGAGGTTGTCCATGGGGGTGTCGCCGGGGTCCAGCAGGTTCATGCCGGGGGTGCTCAGCGACCAGTTGTTGTGCTTGCCCGAGCCGTTGACCCCCTCGAAGGGCTTCTCGTGCAAAAGGCACTTCAGACCGTATTTGGGGGCGATGCGGCGCATCATCTCCATGGTCAGCAGGTTGTGGTCCACCGCCACGTTGCACCGGTCAAAGAGAGGGGCAAGCTCGTGCTGGGCGGGGGCAACCTCGTTGTGCTTGGTCTTGGCCGCCACCCCCAGCTTCCACAGTTCGGTGTCCAGTTCGTGCATGAAGGCACTCACCTCGGTGCGCAGCGCGCCGAAGTAGTGCTCTTCCAGCTCCTGCCCCTTGGCGGGGGCCGCGCCGAAGAGGGTGCGCCCGGTGAGGATCAGGTCCTCCCGCTGCTCGTAGTGCTCCTTCTTGACGAGGAAATACTCCTGCTCCAGGCCCACGGTCACATCCACATGGGCGATGTCCTTGCCGAACAGCTTCAGAATGCGGCAGGCCTGGTCGCTCACCGCCTTCATGCTGCGCAGAAGGGGCGTTTTCTCGTCCAGCGCCTCGCCCGTCCAGCTGCAGAAGGCGGTGGGGATGCACAGGGTGCCGTCCTTCACAAAGGCGTAGCTGGTGGGGTCCCAGGTGGTGTAGCCCCGGGCCTCGGCGGTGGCGCGCAGGCCGCCGGAGGGGAAGCTGGAGGCGTCCGACTCGCCCCGCACCAGCTCCTTGCCGGAGAACTCCATGATGGCGGTGCCGTCCTTCATGGGGCTGATGAAGCTGTCGTGCTTTTCGCTGGTGATGCCGGTGAGGGACTGGAACCAGTGGGTGTAGTGGGTGGCGCCCTTCTCGATGGCCCAGTCCCGCATGAAGCTGGCCACCACGTTGGCCAGCTCGATGTCCAGGGGCTGCCCCTTCTGCAGGGTGGCCTTCAGGCTCTTGTAGGTGGCGGCGGGCAGCCGTTCCTTCATCACATGCTCGTTGAACACCAGCGAGCCGTAGATCTCTTTCGGATTCGGATGGGACATGGTCGCTTCCTCCCTGCCGCGGCGCGGCATAAAATTACGTCAAGCATTATACGGCGCGGCGGCGGGGGCTGTCAACGGCCCGCGCCGGCTTTACACCACCTGGAAGAGATAAAATTTGAGATAGCCTGTCTCCTCCGCGTTCCACAGGATCGGGTGGTCCGGCGCCTGCTGGCGGGCCTCGATCTGCCGCAGCTGCCGCCCGGCGTCCAGCGCGGCTTCCGCCAGCATTTTCTCGAACATGGCGGGGGTGGCGAAGTGGCTGCAGCTGGCGGTGGCCAACAGCCCGCCCCGGGGCAGCAGCTTCATGGCCCGATAGTTGATCTCCTTGTAGCCCCGCATGGCGTTCGCCGCCGTCCTGCGCGCCTTGGTGAAGGCGGGCGGGTCCAGGATGATGAAGTCGTAGTCATGCTTGCCCTCAAGGCTGGGCAGCAGGTCGAACACGTCGGCGCAGACAAAGTCCATCCGGTCCGCAAGGCCGTTCAGAACGGCGTTTTCGCGGGCCATCTCCACCGCCGCCTCGCTCACGTCCACCGCCGTCACATGCTCGGCGCCCCCCAGGGCCGCGTTCAGGGCAAAGCTGCCGGTGTGGGTGAAGCAGTCCAGCACCCGGCGGCCCTTTGAAAGCTGGGCCACCCGGCGGCGGTTGAGCTTCTGGTCCAGGAAAAAGCCGGTCTTCTGGCCGTTCTCCGCGTCCACATGGTAGCGCACCCCGTTCTCGGTGATGATGGTCTCGGCTTTTTCCGGGTGGGCAAGGTCCGGCACCTCCAGCCAGCCCTTGCCCTCGGCCAGGCCCTCCTTCTCCCGCAGCCCCACGTCGTTGCGCAGAAAAACGCCCCGGATGTCCTCGCCGTCGGCGGCCAGCGTCTCCACCAGCAGCCGGGCCAGCAGTTCCTTTCGCTGGTCCATGCCAAAGGAAAGGATCTGCACCGACAGGATGGGCCCGAACCGGTCCACGGTGAGGCCCGGCAGGCCGTCCGCCTCGCCGAACACCACCCGGCAGCACTGCAGATCCTGGGGCGGGTAGATCGCCTTGCGGTAGGCCCAGGCGTATTCGATGCGCCGCCGCCAGAAGCTTTCGTCAAAGCGGTCGTTGGCGTTGCGGCTCAACAGCCGCACCCGGATCTTGCTGGCCTCGCTCCACAGGCCGCTGCCCAGGTACCGCCCCTTGCGGCTGAGCACGTCCACCACCCCGCCGTTCTCCGGGGCGGGATCGGGGGCGGCGGTGATCTCGTCGGCGTACACCCAGGGGTGGCCCTTCAGGATGGCGGCCTCCGCCTTGGGGGTCACGGCGCAGGTGGGGTAGGGTCGATCAGCTTTCATAACAAGGCTCCCTCATATCGGTTGAAAACCGGTTATACTAATGATACTATTTCAGTATAGCGGGTTTGCCCGGCCCCGGCAAGGGCACGGCCCGGAAAAAAGGAGAATAAAACCATGGAAATAGAACGCAAATGGCTGGTGAAGGATTGGCCCAGGGGCCTGGAGTCGGTGCGCACCCTGAAAATGCGCCAGGGCTACATCGCCCTGCGGCCCACCGTGCGCATCCGGGAGGAGGCGGACGAACAGGGCACCGAATACATCCTCTGCTTCAAGGGCAAGGCGGGGCCGGGCGGTCTTTCCCGCACCGAGATCGAGACCCCCATCGACAAAGACCTGTTCCGCCAGCTGGAGGAGCTCATCGGCAAGCCCCTGATCGAAAAGGAGCAGCGCCGTTACCCCCTGGCGGACGGCCTCACCCTGGAGGTGAACCGGGTGGACGCGGGCAGCCCCGGCGAATTTTTCTACGCCGAGGTGGAGTTTGCCACCGAGGAGGCGGCCCGCGCCTGGAAGCGGGGCGTGCTGCGGGAGTATCTGGAGCACGAGGTCACCGGCGAGAAGGGGCAGAGCATGGCCGACTACTGGGCCAGGACCAGGGGCGCGGAGTAAGCCCCCCCGTTCCCTTCGCGTCCCGTTGCCGCGCCGCCCGGGGAGCAAGGGCTCCCGCGTCTTCCGCCCCCCTTCAAGGGGGGCTTTTTGCTGCCGGTTTTCCGCCTTTCGCCGGGCGGCGGCGCACCCTTTTCCCCCTTTTTGTATACAGTGGGGGAAAGGGGGTCGAGGAAATTGCACCGGATCACAGCGGCGATATGGATGGATCTTGTGCCCTGCCTGTGCACGGCGCTGGGCGCGGGAACGGTGTTTTTGACGGGGCGGCGCGCCGCCGGCCCGGGACGGGGGGTCATGGGCCTCTCGGCGGGCATCATGCTGGGGGCGGGGCTGTTCGGCCTGCTGCTGCCCGCGGCGGCCGAGGGCGGCTGGGGCCGGGCGACGGCGGGGTTTGCCATCGGGGCGGCGGCGCTGGCGGCCCTGGGCCCGCTGGCCGACCGGGTGGTGCGCACCGGGGGCGCGGGGGGCCTGGTGCTGGCCAGCGCCTTCTATAACCTGCCGCAGGGCATGGCGGTGGGCCTCACCGGGGCGCTGGCGGCCATGGGGGAGGGGGCGGGCCTGGCCGGGGCCCTCACCTTCAGCCTGGGGCTGGGGCTGCAGAACTTCCCCGAGGGCGCGGCCCTCAGCCTGCCGCTGCGGGCGGCGGGCCTGTCCCGGCGGGGGGCCTTTGCCGCGGGTGCGGCCAGCGGCCTGGTGGAACTGGCGGGTGCCGCGCTGGCCGGGGCGCTGGCCGCCCGCATCGCGCCGGCGCTGCCCTGGCTGCTGGGGGCGGCGGCGGGCACCATGGCCTTCACCGTGGCCCGCCAGCTTGCCCCCGCCGCCGCCGGCGAGGGGCGGCGGGGCGCGGCGGGGGCCGCCCTGGGCTTCGGGGCCATGCTGGCCCTGCGGGCGCTGCTGGGCTGAAAAACGGGGGCCGCGTCCCAAGGACGCGGCCCCCTGCCGTCTGTTCTGTATCACCGCTCGCCGGCGGCGAAGATCGCCCCCAGGTCGGCGAAAATGTCGTGGGGCAGCATGCCGTACTGGCCCAGGCGCTTTGCGCACTCGTCCGCCGCCGCCCCGTGCAGCCACACGCCGCACACCGCCGCGTCCAGGGGGGAAAGGCCCTGGGCCGCCAGGCCGGCGATCATGCCCGCCAGGATGTCGCCGCTGCCGCCCCGGGAGAGGCCCGGGCCCCCGGTGGGGTTCACGAACACCTCGCCCCCCGGCCCCGCCACGATGGTGCGGTGGCCTTTCAGCACCACCACGCAGTCCTGGGCGCGGGCGTAGCCGGCGGCGATGCCCTCCCGCCCGGCGTTCACCTCCGCCACAGTCAGCCCGCACAGGCGGGCCATCTCGCCGGGGTGGGGGGTCAGGATCAGCGGCAGCCCCGGCGAGCGGGGCAGGCTGTCCATTTTGGCGGCGGCGTTCAGGCCGTCGGCGTCCAGCACCAGGGCGCACCCGGCGGAGGGGCCCAGCTGCTCCAGCAGGGCCGCGGTGTCCGCCGTGTCGCCCATCCCCGGCCCGAACAGCAGCACCTCCATGCCCCGCACCTTCTCCAGCACCGCTTTGCCGCTCTGGGCGCTCACCCCGCCCTCGGCGCTCTGGCGGCAGGGCAGAAAGACGCACTCGGGGCAGCGGGCGGCCACCGCCCCGATCACCGGCTCCACCCCCGCCAGGGTCACCAGCCCGGCGCCCACGCGCAGCGCGCCCTCCACCGCCAGCGCCGCCGCGCCCCGAAAACGGGCCGAGCCGCACAGGCACAGTACCTTGCCGTAGCTGCCCTTATGACTGTCCGCTTTGCGGCGGGGCAGCAGTTCGAACACCTGCTGCCCTGTGATCTCCTTGGCCATCTGGCACCGCCCCTTTCCTTTGCTTTATTATACAGCATCCCGCGCCGGCGCAAAAGAGAAAAAGGCCGCGGCGAACGCCGCGGCCCCGGACACTGCCGTTCAGTCTCCCGCCTGCACCCGGATGCGGAAGAAGTAGACGATGGACCCCCGCCAGCCGAAGTCCGCCTGGATGCGATACATATAAACGCCGGGGGTGGCCGGGGCGATGAGCGGCCCGTCGCCCGCGTCCACCAGGTCGAGGAAAGCGTCGAAGTTCTCCTCGTCCGACCGGCTGATGGTCAGCTTTCGCGGCTCCATCGAAAAGGCGATGTCCATATAGGTGCGGGCCAGCATCTCCACCGGCGGGGTGTGGTCCTGCAGATCCTGGCTGCTGTAGGGCGGGGTGGATTTTGCGGTGGTGGTGAGGAAGTTCCACTCATACCCCGCCCGGAAGATCATCTCCGGCGCCATCACGGTGGAGCCGTTCATGGTGATGGTGATGGAGGGCAGGGCCTGTTCGGGATCTTTCACATCCATATTTTCCCGGATGAAGATGGTGATGCAGATGGCCACCGCCAGCGCCGCCGCGCCGATCAGCAGTTTGCGGATGATCTGGATCTTGTTGTACAAGCCTCTTCGCCCCCCCTTTGCCGACCCAAGTCTATTACCATTATATACGAAGGACGCGCAAAAATCCAGACGTACCGCGCCGTTGCCAAGCGCCCCCAAAAGGGCTATAATGCCAGAAAGAGGTGAACCCATGCAGAACGATCGACCCGCCGCGAGCCGCGGCCAGTTCTGGCGCTACGCGCTGCCCAGCATGTTCAGTCAGCTGCTGAACAGCTGCTTTATCATTGTGGACGGGCTGTTCATCGGCCAAAATCTCGGGGACGCGGGCCTGGCGGCCATCAACGTGGCCTGGCCCATCGTGGCGGTCATCCAGTCGGTGAGCCTGGCGGTGGGCACCGGCGGCGCGGTGCGTCTGGCCACCGCCCGGGGCCGGGGCGACGAGACGGAGGCCCTGGCGGCTCGGGGCAACACCTTGGTGCTACTGGCGGTGTGCGCGGCGGCGCTGGAGGTGGGGCTGGGCCTGACCTATCCCCGCATCTTGCCCCTCATCGGCGCGAACGCCGAACTGTACCCGCTGGCCGCGGCCTACAGCCGGGTGGCCTGTCTGCTGTCGCCCTTGCAGGTGTTTTCCTGCGGGTTGCTGCCGCTGGTGCGCAGCGCAGGGCGCACGGTGGGGGCCATGATGGTCACCGTGGGGGGGCTGCTGGGCAATATTTTTCTGGACTGGCTGTTCATCCAGCGGTTCCAGTGGGGGCTGCCCGGCGCGGCCCTGGCCACCGGCCTTTCCCAGGGGCTGTGCGCGCTGGCGGCGCTGCCGCTGCTGCTGGCCCACAGGGGCTGGCCGCTGCGCCTGCGCCAGTTCGTTCCCGCCCGGCGGATGGTGCGGGGCATCCTGCACAGCGCGGTGGCGCCCTTCGGCCTGTCCATCTCCACCAGCGCCATCCTGCTCGTCACCAATCTGCAGGCCCTGCGCCACGGCGGCACCCGGGGGGTGGCGGTCTACGCGGTGCTCAGCTATGTGCTGGGCAGCGTCATCCCGCTGGTGGGCGGGGTGGGCGACGGGCTGCAGCCCCTGGTCAGCTTTGCCCGGGGCGCCGGCGACTGGCACGCCCTTGCCCGCCTGCGCCGGGCCGGCGCGGCCCTGGCGCTGGGGGTGGCGCTGGCGTGCGGCGCCGCCTGCTGGGGCCTGCGCAGCCAGCTGCCCCTGCTGTTCGGCGCCAGTGAACTGGCGGCGGCCCAGGGGGCGGCGGCCATGTGGACGCTGGTGCTGGCCTGCCCTTTCATGGCGCTGGCCCGCTTTTGCTGCAGCTATTTCTGTGCCGCGGGCGAACCGGTGGCCGGCGCTGTGATCGCCTTCGGCGAGCCGCTGGCGGCCCAGCCCCTCTTTCTTTTTACCCTGCCCCTGGTGTGGGGGCTGGAGGGGGTCTGGATCGCCTATCCCGCGGCGGTGATGCTCACCGCCGCGGCAGCCCTTGTGCTGATGCGCCGGCACCTGGCGCTGCTGCCCCGGCAGGACGGATAAGGAGGAACGCAATGCACTCATTAAAATATGCGGTGTCCGGCCGGAGGGGAAAAGAATGATCCTGAGCGACGGATTCCTGGCCCGGCTGGCCGAACTGGAGGCCGAGGGCCGGTATTATATCATGCTGGACGAGATCCAGCACCATCTGGAGGACGGGCTGGACGAGGGCCGCTGGTCGGAGGCGGACGTCTGCGCCGACGGCGACCTGGCGGCGCTGGTGGCCCGGCTGGACGCCGCCGCCGGCGACTACGAGTGCTACTGGCACACCCGCCGCTGGCTGGAACGGTGCGCCGAACCGGTCCGGAACGCCGCCTGGTACGGGGCGATGGCCCGGGCCTGCCTGTACACCGGCGAGCCGCGGCGGGCGCGGCAGCTGGCGGAGGCGGGGCTGCGCCGCTTTCCGGGGGACGGCCTGCTGGCGGCGCTGGCGGCCGTGCTGCGGGCCCACGGGGGCGACGTGCCCGGCGCGCTGCAAGCGCTGGACGACGCCTTCGCCCGCGGCGGGGAGAGCGCGGCCCTGGCCCGGCTGCGGGCGGCGGTGGCCGCCGGCGCGCCGCTGAAGGAGCTGGCGGTGTGCGCCGCGCCCCCGGAACAAGAGCGGAAGGTGCGGGCCCTGGCCCCCGGCTTTGTGCCGGACGGCGCGGGCCTGGGCCGGGTGTCGGCGGCCCTCGGCGCGCGGGACTGGGCCTTCGAGGCCCCCTGGTGCGCCTGCCGGGTGCCCTTTGGGGAGGGCCTTTTGGAGATGCGCCTGCGGATGAGCGAGGCCGCCGCCTCCAAGCTGGACCCGGCCTGGCTGGCGGACCTGGTGAAGGCGCTGCCCCGGCTGGAGGCCGCGGCCCGGCCGCTGGCCCGGCGCCGGCGGCCGGGGGTGCGGCTTGTGCCGGCGGAGGTGCTGGTGGACCGGCAGGGCCGGGCCCAGCTGGGCTACCACGCGGGGCACTGCCCCGAGGAGCCCCTCTATGCCTATGTGATGATCGAGCATGACCTCTCCGCGCCCACGGCGCTGTACGAGGAGCGCTGGCCCGGCAGCTGGTTCGACGAGCCGCCCGCGCCGCTGGCCCCGCCGCCGCCCCCCTCGCCGGGCTACGCCCCGGCCCAGACGGCGGCGCTGCAAAAGCACATCCGCGCCTGGCTGGGCCCGGTGAGCCGGGTGCTGCCCGGCGCGGACGGCATCTCGGTGCTCATCATCGACCCGCAGCCGGGCCGGGAGTACTACACTCTGCTCACCTGGGGCATGGGGGCGCGGCCGATGGAACTGCCCCCCGACCTGGAAGGGCAGCAGCTGGAGCGGGCGGAACTGATGATGCTGCTGCCCGCCGGCTGGAAACTGGACGACGAGCGGGAGATCTGGCGCTGGCCGGTGCGCTGGCTGCGGCTGCTGGCCCGGATGCCCGCCGAGGAGAGCACCTGGCTGGGCTGGGGCCACACCGTGCCCAACGGGCGGCCCTTTGCCTCCAACACCCTGCTCTGCGGCACCATGCTGGTGGACCCGCTGGACGCCCCCGAGCCGGCGGCCATCTGCCCGCTGCCGGGGGGCGAGGCGGTGAATTTCTACCAGCTGCTGCCCCTCTACGCCCCTGAGATGGACCTGAAACTGGTCCAGGACGCCGACGGCCTGCTGGACGCCATGGAGGACAAGGGCCTGCTGGAGGAGCCCTGGGTGCGGGTGGACCGGCCCAGCGCCGTGGGCGAGGTGGAGCCGCCCCCCGACCCCGCCCTGATGGACCGGCTGGAAGAGCTGGACCGCCGGGCGGACGACGCGGGCATCGCCGCGCTGCTGGAGCCGCTGGCCGCCGGGGGCACCGGCGCCCGGCTGGCGGGCATCCTGGCCCGGTCGCTGAACAACCTGGGCCGGTACAAAGAGGCCGAGACCGCCCTGCGGGCGGTGGAAAAAGAGGGCGCCGCCGATCCCCTGTGGCAGTTCCGCATGGGCTTTGCCCTCTATTATCAGGGCAAACTGGAGCAGGCCCTGGCCTGCTTTGCGGCCAGCGAGCGCATGGCCCCCGGCGACGGCGAAACCGAGACCTACCTGGGCTGGTGCCGCACGGCGCTGGACCGACCGGTCTGCCTGGAACCCTTCACCGACCGGGCGGCCCGCTTCTGGGCGGCCTTTTCGCGGCGGGAGCGCACCCTGTACGACAGGGCCCGGCGGGAGGGCTGCCAGGCGGTGCTCCCCGTCCTGGCCGGTCTGCTGGAGCAGTGCTTTGCCGCGCCGCAGTTCCGGCTGGAGGCGGCGGGGCAGCGGCTGCGGCTGACCCTGCTGTGGGAAACGGCGCCCCACCGGCGCTGGCTGGCCCCGGCCTGGAGGGCCCTGGCCCCCGCCTCCGCGGCCGAACGGTGGGAGTTCTGTTTTGACGAGACGCCGCCCGAGTGGACCGGCTACCGGGGCGCGCCCACCGGCAAAAAGGGCCCCCGGCGGGACGTGATCGCCGGCACCACCTGCTTTGCCGCCCTGGCCCGGAACTTCTCGGCGGGGGACGGCTCCCTCTGCGCCGCCGCGGCGGCGGACGGGGCGGTGGCGGGCTTTTTCTACTACACCCCCGCCGCTTGCGGCCCCCAGGGGCCGGTGGCCGGCCGGGCGGCGCTGGAGGAGGCCCTGGCCCGCCGGGGCGCGGGCTGCCTGGCCGTGCTGGGCGGCGCGGTGGGCGTGGGGCGCTGCTACATCGACGTGCTGGCCCTGGACCTGGAAAAGGCGTTGGACGCCGCCGCCCGGGTGCTGGCCGCGCCGGAGTGCGCCGACCCGGGCTTTCAGGTGTTCCGGCCCGGGAGCCGGGGCGCCGCCCTCCCTTCCCCCGAAAGACAGAGCGGGGAATGAGGCGGGCGCCCCGGGGGGAAAAACGCGATCGTGACCGAAAAAAATCATCGCCAGCCAAGCGGGCCGGCCCTTGTATTTTGGTGCGGGCCTCTTTTCCGCCTGAAAAAATTTTTAAAAAAATCGCTTTTCCCCATTGACAGAGCGATGACCCATGAATATAATATCATTTGAACAGATGTTCAAATGATTGTTCCATTGAAGGGAGGCATTCATATGGACGAGACCACAGCCGCCCGCGGCAAAGGCGCCGACTGCGCCGGGCAGGAGGGAGGCAGCCGCTGCGAACAGGTGCGCGGCGCGCTGCCGCCGGACGAAGTGCTCTACGACCTGGCGGAACTGTACAAGATCTTTGGCGACACCACCCGGGTGAAGATCCTTTACGCTTTGTTCGAGAGCGAATTGTGCGTCAACGACATCGCCCAGTGCCTCTCCATGACCCCGTCGGCGGTGAGCCACCAGCTGCGCATCCTGAAGGCCAACAAGCTGGTGCGCTTTCGGCGGGAGGGCAAAACGGTGTTCTACGGGCTGGACGACGACCATGTGCGGGACATCATCGCCCTGGGGCTGGAGCATATCGCGGAATAAAGGAGGAGCGACCGATGAAAAAGACCCTTTGCATTGAAGTGGACTGCGCCAGCTGCGCGGCCAAGATGGAGCAGGCGGTGAACCGCCTGCCCGGCGTGGAGAGCGCCACCGTGAGTTTCATGACCCAGAAGATGGTGGTGGAGGGCCCCGACGAGGGGTTTGACAAGCTGATGCAGCAGGTGGTCAAGGCCTGCCGCAAGATCGAGCCGGACTGCGAGATCCATCTGTAAGGCCGGCCCGGGGGAGGGAGCGTTTGAGATGAACCGCAAACAAAAACGGATGCTGGCGCGCATCCTTGTGTCGGCGGCGCTGCTGGCGGCGCTGCACTTTGTGCCCGCCGCGGGGGCGGCGCGGCTGGCGCTGTATCTGGTGCCCTATCTCATCATCGGCTACGACGTGCTGCGCCGGGCGGTGCTGGGCGTGGTGCACGGCGAGGTGTTCGACGAGAACTTTCTGATGGCGGTGGCCACTGTGGGCGCGCTGGCGCTGGGGGAGTACGGCGAGAGCGTGGAGGTCATGGTGTTCTACCAGCTGGGCGAATTGTTCCAGAGCTACGCGGTGGGCAAGAGCCGCCGCAGCATCGCCGCCCTGATGGACATCCGGCCGGACAGCGCCAACCTGGAAAAGGACGGCGCGGTGGTCACGGTGGCGCCCGAGGAGGTGGCGGTGGGCCAGATCATCGTGGTGCGCCCGGGCGAGAAGGTCCCGCTGGACGGGCGGGTGGTGGAGGGCGTTTCGGCCCTGAACACCAGCGCCCTCACCGGCGAGAGCCTGCCCCGGGACGTGGAGGCGGGCGACGAGGTGGTCAGCGGCTGCGTCAACACCACCGGCCTTTTGCGGGTGGAGGTGACCAAGCCCTTCGGCCAGTCCACCGTCAGCCGCATCCTGGACTTGGTGGAAAACTCCAGCATGAAAAAGGCCAAGGCGGAAAACTTCATCACCCGCTTCGCCCGCTGGTACACCCCGGCGGTGTGCATCGGCGCGCTGGCGCTGGCGGTGCTGCCGCCCCTCTTTTTGGGCGGCTGGGTGGAGTGGCTGCGCCGGGCGCTCACCTTCCTGGTCATCAGCTGCCCCTGCGCGCTGGTCATCAGCGTGCCGCTGGCCTTCTTCGGCGGCATCGGCGGGGCCAGCCGGGCGGGCATCCTGGTCAAGGGCGGCAACTACCTGGAGGCGCTGGCCGCCACCCGCACCGCCGTGTTCGACAAGACCGGCACCCTCACCCAGGGCGTCTTTGAGGTGACCCGGGTGTTCCCCGCCCCCGGCGTGGAGGAGCGCCGGGTGCTGGAGGCGGCGGCCCTGGCCGAGCAGTTCTCCAGCCACCCCATCGCCCTCAGCCTGCGGCGGGCGGCGGGCCTCGAAGCCGCGCCCGACCGGGTGAAGGACGTCACCGAGAGCGCCGGCCACGGCGTGACCGCCCTGGTGGACGGCGTGCCCACGGCGGTGGGCAGCGCCCGGCTGATGGAGCAGCTGGGCGTGGCCTGGCAGCCGGTGGAGGGCGCGGGCAGCGCGGTGTATGTGGCCCAGAACGGCGCGTTCTTGGGCGGCGTGCTCATCAGCGACCGGGAGAAGCCCACCGCCAAAGCGGCGATGGAGGAACTGCACCGGGCGGGCGTGCGCACGGTGATGCTCACCGGCGACGGCCGGGCCGCCGCCCGCCAGACGGCGGAGCGGCTGGGCATCGACGAGGTGCGCAGCGAGCTGCTGCCCGCCGACAAGGTGGCCTGTGTGGAGCAGCTGCTGGCCCAAAAGCCCCGGGGCACCACCCTGGCCTTTGTGGGCGACGGCATCAACGACGCGCCGGTGCTCAGCCGGGCGGACGTGGGCATCGCCATGGGGGCTATGGGCTCGGACGCGGCCATCGAGGCGGCGGACATCGTGCTGATGGACGACGACCCCGCCAAGCTGAGCCTTGCCATGAAGGTGGCCCGGCGGTGCCTGGCGGTGGTGCATCAGAACATCGCCTTTGCCCTGGCGGTCAAGTTCGGCTGCCTGGCCCTGGGCGCGGTGGGCCTGGTGGGGATGCAGGCGGCCATCTTCGCCGACGTGGGCGTGATGGTGCTGGCGGTGCTCAACTCCATGCGCACCCTGGGCGCGGCAAAAAGGTGAATCGAGCGCGGCGGGCGGCCCTTCGGGGCCGCCCGCTTTCCTTGCATTTGGCGGGGGGCTGTGCTATCCTGTTTTTAACGGAGGGCCGGCCCGGCGGCCCGCGAAAAGGGAGTGAGGCGGATGGAACAGCGCAGACCGGCGGACCCCCGCCTGTTGTGGGGGTTCTGGGCGTTGGCGGCGGCGGGCATCCTGCTTTTCATCGTGTTGCTGCGGGCGGACCTGCGGGAGACGCGGCCGCTAGACGCCGCCCTTTACACCGAGGCGGCCCCGGCGGGGTTCGGTTATGGGTGCGAGGCGACGCCGGGCGAGGGCGTGCTCACCTTCCGCGGCTGGGCCGCGGTGGAGGGGAGAAGCTGGAAACGGTGGACTGCCGCCTGGTTTTGTACAGCCCCGGCGAAGACCGATACTACCGGCTGCCCACCACCATGGACCCCGGCGAGGAGGCGGCGGCCGCCACGGGTGACCCGGACGCCGGCTTTTACGCCTTTGCCCTCGCTGACCAGCTCCCGGCGGGGGAGCTGGAACTCTGTTTTGCCTACCGCAGCAATGGCCACAACGCCCTGATCCGCACCGGGCAGATCGTGGGAGGTGCGCTATGACGGAAACAGTGAAACCGCGCCTGCGGGCGCTGGCCTTCCATCCCCTGACCCCCTGCCTGGTCTTTGGCTTTTTCACCGCCCTGTGGCACTTCGGCCTGGTGGTGGTGGATGTGGACGAGGCCTTCTATGGCGCTGTTCTGGGCAACCAGCCGCTGTGGGAGTTTCTGGCCGGGCAGTACGCCCGCTGGTCCTCCCGCACGGTGATCGAGTTCTTTTTGTGCATCTTTTCCAGCCTGCCCCGGTGGGTCTGGCGGGCGGCGGACACCGGTGTGCTCACCGGCCTGGCGCTGGCCATGGCCCGGCTGGCCGGGGGCGTTGGCACGTCCGCGGCCGATATGGCCGCGCGCCGGCGCGTGGGGTGGCTGGCGGCGGCGCTGCTGTGGCTCTACCCCTGGTGGTACCTGAGCACCGCCGGCTGGGTGGCCACCACCATGAACTACCTCTGGCCGCTGGCGGGCTGTGCCTGGCCCTCGTCTCCCTGACGGGCTGGGGCGGCCGGGCGGGCGCGGCGGCAGGGCTGCTGGGCCTTGTCTACGGCGTGAACGCCGAGCAGACCGCCGTGCTGGCCCTGCTCTTGCTGGCGGCCTTCGCCGCGTAGCGGCTGGCCGCCCGCCGGCCGCTGCCCCGGCTGTTCTATGCCCAGGCGGCTGTCACGCTGGCGGGGCTGGGGTATATGCTGGCCTGCCCGGGGGTGAAGCTGCGCAGCGCGGGGGAGGCGGCCTCCTATTACCGGGACTTCGCCATGCAGAGCATTCTGAGCAAGGCGGAGGCGGGCATCTCCGGCGCGCTGGGGGAGTTGTTTCTGGACCGGAACCTCCTTTACACCCTGTTTTTCGCGCTGCTGGCGGCGGCGGTCTGGCAGGCGAGCCGCTGCCTGTTCTACCGGCTGGTCTGCCTGGCGCCCCTGGCGGCCCAGCTGACCCTGGGGGTGCTGCTGCGCCACTGGCGCGGCCGGCTGCCCGCTTTGGCCGACGCGGTGACGGCCGCCCGGGGTGTGGGCACCGTCCATGTGTCCAACTGCAATGACCCGCTGGCCTATCTGCCCTTCCTGCTGCTGTGCGGGGGCTTTGCCCTGGTGTGCGGCTGCGTGTACATCGCCCTGGGGCACACCTCCGCGTCCTTCGCGGCGCTGGCTTTGCTGCTGGCGGGCTTTTGCACCCGGGCGGCCATCGGCTTCACCCCCGCGTCGGCGGTGTCGGGCGAGCGCACCGGCTTCCTCTTTGCGGCCTGCGTGGCCGGCTGCGGCCTGCTGCTGGGCCGGCAGCTGGAACTGCGCCGCCCCTGGCAGAAGGCGCTGGCCGCGGCGGTGGTCCTGCCGCTGGCGGCGGTGCAGTTCATATCCCTCTGGGAGATCTGAACAGGGCGCGCTTTTTTTGCCGTTCCCTTTCCCCGGCGTGCCCCGCACCGGCCCCGCTGGCCCCGGAAGCGCCCTTTGCCCGCCGCGGGCGAAAACGGGCGAAATTCACCGTTTTTGTGATATTTCCGCCTTTGTCAATCGTATTGGTTTTTGATAAGATAAAGACAGCACCGGTGCCCGCGTCCCTGCGGGAAGGGCGGCCATGGCCGCCGGAAAGGAGTCTTTATGTTCCAACCCATCCTCGTGCCCGAGCCGGCCGCCATCGCCGGCTGGCTCATCGCCCTGGCGCTGTTCATCATCCTGGAGGCCGCCACCGTCAGCCTGGTGAGCATCTGGTTCGCCGTGGGCGCGCTGGCCGGGCTCATCACCAGCCTGTTCACCGGCAACCTGCTCTATCAGCTGCTGGCCTTCGCGCTGGTCAGCGCGGCGGCGCTGGCGGTCACGAAACCGCTGGTGGGCCGGATGCGCAGCCGCCGCCCCGCCGCGGCCCTGGGCCTGGAGCGCAACATCGGCCGCCGGGCGGTGGTGGTGCAGCCCCTGCGGCCGGGCCTGTCCGGCCGGGTGCGGCTGGACGGCGTGGACTGGTCCGCCGTCTGCCCGTCGCCGCTGGAGGCGGGCGACGAGTGCGTCGTCACCGCCGTGGACAGCGCCACCCTGCGGGTGGAACCGGCGCGGCAGCCGGCCCCCGAAACCCCCTCACACCTGTAAACCCCCAAAAAAAGGAGGAATCGTCATGCCCTTTGTTCTGTTCATCGTCATCCCCGTGGTCCTGATCGTCGTCATCCTGCTCATCAGCTGCATCTGCCTGGTGCCGCAGGCCACCGCCTACGTGATGGAGTGGCTGGGCGTCTACCACGCCACCTGGGAGGCCGGCCTGCACTTCCGGGTGCCCTTCCTGATGCGGGTGGCCAAAAAGGTCAGCCTGAAGGAGCAGGTGGTGGACTTCAAGCCCCAGCCGGTGATCACCCGGGACAACGTCACCATGCAGATCGACACGGTGGTCTTCTTCCAGGTCACCGACGCCAAGCTCTTCACCTACGGCGTGGAGCGCCCGATGGCCGCCATCGAGAACCTCACCGCCACCACCCTGCGCAATATCATCGGTGAGATGGAACTGGACCACACCCTCACCAGCCGGGACGTCATCAACACCAAGATCACCGCCATCCTGGACGAGGCCACCGACAAGTGGGGCATCAAGGTCAACCGGGTGGAGGTGAAGAACATCATCCCCCCCGCCGAGATCCAGGACGCCATGGAAAAGCAGATGAAGGCGGAGCGCCAGCGCCGGGAGAGCATCCTGCGGGCCGAGGGCGAAAAGCGCAGCGCCATCCTGGTGGCCGAGGGCGAAAAGGAGAGCGCCATCCTGCGGGCGGACGCGGTGCGGGAGCAGCGCATCCGGGAGGCCCAGGGCGAGGCCCAGGCCATCATGGAGGTGCAGAAGGCCCTGGCCGACTCGCTGAAGCTGCTGAACGAGGCCGCCCCCAGCGACCGGGTGCTGGCCCTGAAGGGGCTGGAGGCCCTGGAAAAGGTGGCGGACGGCAAGGCCACCAAACTCATCATCCCCAGCGACATGCAGAACCTGGCGGGCCTGGTCACCTCGGTGAAGGAGATGCTCGCCGACGCGCCCAAAACTGACGGAACGGCCCCGGCCGCCCGGAAATAAAATCACATTGAGGAGGAAGATTTCATGAACGACACACAACTCAAAGGCAGGATGATGCTCAAGGTGGTGGGCATCCTCTACATCGTTTTTGCGGCGATCAGCATTTTTGGCGGCCTTGCCGCCATCGTGGGCGGCGCGGCTCTGGGCGTCGCCATGGGCGGCGATGTGGCCGTGGGCCTGGGCGTCGTCGCCGCGGTGCTGGGCCTGGTGGCCATCCTGGGCAGCGTATTCGGCCTGGTGGTGGGCATCCTGGGCGTCAAGTGGTGCAACCGGCCGGACAAGGCGGGCGTGCTCTTTGTGCTGGGCATCGTGCTGGTGGTGCTGGCGGCGCTGCAGCTGCTGGCCGCCTTCAGCGGCGACGGCTCCACCTCTGTGGTGAGCGCCCTCATCGGGCTGGTGCTGCCGGTGCTCTACACCGTGGGCGCCTGGCAGAACAAACAGAGCCTGCAATAAAATGACCCAGGAAGGGCCGGGGCGTCCGCCCCGGCCCTTTCGCTCTCTTTGACCCCCGCTTCAAAAAATACCCTATAAAAGGAGAAACACCCATGCACAACACCGACCTCAAGGGCAGGCGTCTGCTCAAGGTGACCAGCATCCTGTACATCATCCTGTCGGCCCTGGGGCTTCTGGCCGCCTTGGGCATCATTGCCGTCGGCCTGGCGTCGGGCGCCTCCGGCGGCGAGGGCCTGGCGCTGGGGCTCACCGTGTCCATCATTGCCCTGGGGGTGTTCGCCATCCCCAGCAGCCTCTTCAGCCTGGTGGCCAGCATCCTGGGCCTTCGGTGGTGCGGCCGCCCCGACAAGGTCCGCCCCCTCTTTGCGCTGGGCCTGGTGCTCTCGGCGGTGGCGGCGCTGAACCTGCTGCTCAGCCTTTTCGGCGACAATCCCAGCGCGCTGGCGGGGGACCTGGTGCGGCTGGTGCTCTCGGTGCTCTACGCCGCGGGCGCCTGGAGGAACAGGCAGAGCCTGCAATAACACCAAAAGGCCGGGGGACCCTCCCCGGCCTTTTCTTCACCCCGCGCTCCGCCCCTCCCCGGGCCCGCCGCGGCCCTCGTTTCTCCCGCGCCCCGCCGCTTGCCGCCCCCGCGCCTTTTGTGCAAGTTTCGGGCACGTCCGGGGGAGGATATTGTTAAATGAATAACGGCAAATATCTTGCGAAATGCACCGGGATTGATTATAATAGGGATAGGTATGCAAATGCCCATGAGAACTTCAAAATCGAGAGGAGAAACAGACGATGGGTTTGGGTAAAAAGACCGTGGAAGAGATGGACGTGCGCGGCAAGCGCGTGCTTGTGCGCTGCGATTTCAACGTGCCGATGAAGGACGGCAAGATCACCAACGACAACCGCATCGTGGCGGCGCTGCCCACGATCAAAAAGCTGATCGAGAACGGCGGCAAGGTCATCCTGTGCAGCCATCTGGGCAAGCCCAAGAACGGCCCCGAGGAGAAGTTCAGCCTGGCCCCCGTGGCGGTGCGCCTGTCCGAGCTGCTGGGCAAGGAAGTCGTCTTCGCCAACGATGACGAGGTGGTGGGCCCCAACGCCAAGGCCGCCGTGGCCGCCATGAAGGACGGCGACGTGGTGCTGCTGCAGAACACCCGCTTCCGCAAGGAGGAGACCAAGAACCTGCCCGAGTTCAGCAAGGATCTGGCCAGCCTGGCCGACTGCTATGTGAACGACGCCTTCGGCAGCGCCCACCGGGCCCACTGCTCCACCGCCGGCGTCACCGACTACATCAAGGACACCGCCGTGGGCTACCTGATGGAGAAGGAGATCCGCTACCTGGGCAACGCCGTCAACGATCCTGTCCGGCCCTTCACCGCCATCCTGGGCGGCGCCAAGGTCGCCGACAAGCTGAACGTCATCTCCAACCTGCTGGAGAAGGTGGACACTCTGATCATCGGCGGCGGCATGGCCTACACCTTCGTCAAGGCCCAGGGCTATGAGACCGGCAAGAGCCTGTGCGACGACTCCAAGATCGACTACTGCAAGGAGATGATGGAAAAGGCCAAGGCCAACGGCGTCAAGCTGCTGCTGCCTGTGGACACCGTCTGCGTCAAGGACTTCCCCGATCCCATCGACGCCGCGGTGGACACCACCGTCTACCCCATCAGCCAGATGCCCGCCGACATGGAAGGCTGCGACATCGGCCCCGAGACCATGAAGCTGTTTGCCGACGCGGTCAAGGCTTCCAAGACCGTGGTCTGGAACGGCCCCATGGGCGTGTTCGAGAACCCCACCCTGGCCGCCGGCACCCTGGCTGTGGCCAAGGCTATGGCTGAGAGCGACGCCACCACCGTCATCGGCGGCGGCGACAGCGCGGCAGCCGTCCAGCAGATGGGCCTGGGCGACAAGATGACCCACATCTCCACCGGCGGCGGCGCCTCCCTGGAGTACCTGGAGGGCAAGGAGCTGCCCGGCATCGCCTGCATCCAGAACGCCTGATTTTGAACGCATCCGCCTCAGCCGCCCGGCCCTTTGCCCGGCGGCTGGGGCCTTTTGCGGCCATCCTATAAATAAAAAAGCGAGGGAATACACCATGGATAAAGCCAACCGCAAAGCCGTTATCGCCGGCAACTGGAAGATGAACAAGACCGCCACCGAGGCCGCCGCTCTCATCGACGAGCTCATCCCCGCCGTGAAGGGCGCGGGCTGCGAGGTGGTCATCTGCACCCCCTTCACCAGCCTGGTCACCGCCGTGGAAAAGACCAAGGGCACCAACATCCATGTGGGCGCCGAGAACGTCCACTTTGAAAAGAGCGGCGCCTTCACCGGTGAGATCAGCGCCGACATGCTGGTGGATCTGGGCGTGGAGTACGTCATCACCGGCCACTCCGAGCGCCGGCAGTACTTCGCCGAGACCGACGAGACCGTGAACAAGCGCACCCTGGCGGGCCTCGCCGCCGGGCTGAAGGTGATCGTCTGCGTGGGCGAGAACCTCACCCAGCGGGAGCAGGGCGTCACCGAGGAGCTGGTGCGCATGCAGACCAAGATCGCCCTGCAGGGCGTCAGTGCCGAGGCGATGAAGAACATCATCATCGCCTATGAGCCGGTGTGGGCCATCGGCACCGGCCGCACCGCCACCGCCGACCAGGCCCAGGAGGTCTGCGCCGCCATCCGCAAGGTGCTGGCCGAGCTCTACGGCGAGGCGGTGGCCAAGGCCACCACCATCCAGTACGGCGGCAGCATGAACGCCGGCAACGCCGACGAACTGCTGGCCAAGCCCGACGTGGACGGCGGCCTGATCGGCGGCGCCTCCCTGAAGGCGGACGCCTTCGCGGCCATCGTGGCCGCCGCCGGCAAGTAAAAAACCACCGCGGCGCGCCGGCGGGCCCGGCGCGCCCTTTTGTCAAAAGGAGATATCTTTTATGTCGAAAAAACCCCTGCTGCTCTGCATCCTGGACGGCTTCGGCTGGGTGCCCGAGCAGAAAAACGGCAACGCCATCGTGGCGGCCAACACCCCGAACCTGGACAAACTCTTCGCCAGCTGCCCCTACACCACCATCGGCGCCTCCGGCCTGGACGTGGGCCTGCCCGACGGCCAGATGGGCAACAGCGAGGTGGGCCACACCAACATCGGCGCCGGCCGCATCGTCTATCAGGAGCTCACCCGCATCACCAAGGCCATCCAGGACGGCACCATCCGCCAGAACCCGGCCATCGTGGGCGCCATGAAGTCCGCGGTGGAAAACGGCAAGGCTTTGCATCTGATGGGCCTGCTCAGTGCCGGCGGCGTCCACAGCCACATCCAGCACCTCTTCGGCCTGCTGGACATGGCCAAGGACCTGGGCGTGAAGGAGCTCTACGTCCACGCCATCATGGACGGCCGCGACGTGCCCCCCGACTCCGGCAAGGGCTACATCGCCCAGCTGCAGGACAAGCTGAACGAACTGGGCATCGGCAAGATCGCCACCGTCACCGGCCGCTACTACGCCATGGACCGGGACAACCGCTGGGACCGGGTGGAAAAGGCCTACGCCGCCTTCGTCTACGGCGAGGGCGTGAAGGGCGAGCCGCTGGAAGTGATGGAGAACAGCTACGCCGCCGGCGTCACCGATGAGTTCGTGGTGCCCGCCGTCACCTGCGAGGGCGGCCGCGTGTCCGAGGGCGACAGCGTCATCTTCTACAACTTCCGCCCCGACCGCGCCCGTGAGATCACCCGCACCTTTGTGGACGACGATTTCACCGGCTTCGAGCGCCGCAATGGCCGTTTCCCGGTCAATTACGTTTGCTTCACCCAGTACGACGCCACCATGCCTAACGTGGAGGTGGCCTTCAAGCCCGAGAGCCTGGACAACGTGCTGGGCGCCTACCTTGCCAAGTGCGGCAAGACCCAGCTGCGCATCGCCGAGACCGAGAAGTACGCCCACGTGACCTTCTTCTTCAACGGCGGCGTGGAGGCCCCCTTCGAGGGGGAGGACCGGGCCCTGATCCCCAGCCCCAAGGTGGCCACCTACGACCTGAAGCCTGAGATGAGCGCCTACGAGGTGGCCGACGAGTGTGTCAAGCGCATTGAGAGCGGCAAGTACGACGTGATCATCCTGAACTTCGCCAACTGCGACATGGTGGGCCACACCGGCGTGTTCGAGGCCGCCGTGAAGGCGGTGGAGGCCGTGGACGAGTGCGCCGGCAAGGTGATCGACGCGGTTCTGAAGGCGGGCGGCCAGGTGCTGCTCACCGCCGACCACGGCAACGCCGACCGGATGTACGACACCGACGGCTCGCCCTTCACCGCCCACACCACCAACCCGGTGCCCTTCCTGGTGGCCGGCGCGGGGAACGTGAAGCTGCGCCAGGGCGGCGTGCTGGCGGACATCGCCCCCACCATGCTCAAACTGCTGGGCCTTGCCCAGCCCGCCGAGATGACCGGCAAGAGCATCATCGAGTAAATACGGCGGCCGCCGCGGCCGCACACAGGCCAAACCGCGCCCCCCGGGGCCGGTTTGGCCTTCATAGTATCAGGGAAGGAGAGAACGGCATGTCGGAGGAAGAGAAGATCCGGGCGGGGGTTTTGTTCTGGCCCATGGACCCGGAGCTGGTGGCCATCAAGCGGAGGACCCACAACCTGAGCGTGGACTACAACAAGACCCACGAGGACGAAGTGGAAAAGCGGGAGGCGATCCTGCGGGAGATCCTGGGGGAGATGGGCGAGGGGCTGTATATGCAGGGGCCCATCACCTTCCACTACGGCAGGCACACAAAGATCGGCAAAAACGTCTTCATCAACTTCAACTTCACCGTGCAGGACGACGGGGAGGTCACCATCGGGGACCACTGCGACTTCGGCCCCAACGTCACCATCGTGACGCCGGTGCACCCCATGATCGCCTCCGAGCGCAAGGCCATCCGCACCGCCGGGGGAGAGGTCAAACGCCTGTGCTACGCAAAGCCGGTGCACATCGGCAACAACTGCTGGTTCGGGGCGGGGGTCACCGTCTGCCCCGGGGTGACCATCGGGGACGGCTGCGTCATCGGCGCGGGCGCCGTGGTCACCCGGGACATCCCCGCCGGCAGCTTTGCGGCGGGCGTTCCCGCCCGGGTCATCCGTCCCATCACCGAGGCGGACAGCATGCGCCACAAGCCCGATATCCTGGCGGACAACCAGGTCATCGAAGAGTAAACAGCGGCCCCCTCCCGCAAGGCGGGAGGGGGCCGCTGTTTTTTGATCTCAGTCCGGGCGGCGCAGCAGCAAGAGCCGCTGGCTGGTACCCTCCTCAAAGCGGCTCTCGCCGGTGGGGGCAAACCCATGGGCGGCGTAAAACCGCCGCGCGCCCGTGTTTGCCTCCAGCGCCCAGAGATGGTCGGCTTCAAAGCAGGTCACGGCGAACGCAAGCAGCGCCGCGCCCACGCCCCGGCCCTGAAAGCACGGGTCCACAAAAAGCTTTTCCACCTCCCGTCCCCGAAGGCGGACAAAGCCCCGCAGCACCCCGTCGTCCCAGACGAAGGTGCGGGCGAGCGCGTCCCGATCCTCCGCGAGCTGCCGCGCCAGAGGCACCACCTGCATCTCGCGGAAGGAATACTGTTCATCCTTGAAGATGGGGAAGAAGTTCAGCCGGTTGTTGAAGACCAGGATCTCCGCGAGGCGCCCGGCGTCCTGCGCCGCCGCGGGGCGGATGAAGGGCGCAAATGCGCTGTGTTCCATGCGCTGCCTCCTTTGCCGGATGAAAAAGGCGGCCGGGGAAGTCTCCCCGGCCGCCGCGTGTTTCGCGTTCAGAATTTCGCCAGCAGCCTTGCGTTGTCCTGCCGGTCGAAGACCATGGCGCTGATGTGGTCCAGGTAGATCAGCGCCAGGCGCTTGCCGCTGTTCTCGCCGAAGCTTTCCTTCAGGTCGGGCATCTCCGCGAAGGCGGCGGCGTAGGCCTCGGGGCTGGTGTCAAAGTTCACGGTGCCGCGGATGCGGATCCAGTCGTTATCGCTCAGGGCGGTGGTCAGCTCCAGGTTGGTGTTGTCCAGCAGCTGCTTGTAGGCCTCCTTGTGCTTGCCCATGGCGATGTAGAAGCGGTCGTTCCACACCATGTAGTGATTGATGGGCCGCACCCGGGGCAGATAGCCCTCCACCGTGGCCAGGTACAGCACCGGCCGGCCTTCCAGCACCTTTTTCAGTTCTTCCATGTTCCCTTGCTCCTTCCCCACTCAAATGTTCGCTGTGCCGGTGAAGGCGGTGCGGGCGGGGCCGGTCATCAGCACCCGCCAGTCGCTGCCCACCCGGATGGTGAGGCTGCCGCCCAAAAGGTCCACCCGCACGTCCTGGTCGGGGCGGCACAGCCCCTCGGCCACGCAGGCGGCCACGCTGGCGCTGGCGCCGGTGCCGCAGGCCAGCGTCTCGCCGCTGCCCCGCTCCCACACCCGCATCTTCAGCCGGTCGGGCCCCAGCACCTGAATGAACTCGGTGTTCACCCCTTCGGGGAAGGCCATGTGGTGCTCAAAGCCGGGGCCGATCTTTGCCAGGTCAACCCCGGCCACGTCCGCCACCCGGGTCACACAGTGGGGATTGCCCACCGACACGCAGGTCACCGGCCAGGCCCGGCCGCCCACCATCAGCTCCTTTTGGATGGCCGGCCCGTCGCCAAAGCCCGTGGCCGGCAGGTCCCCGGGGGAGAAGCTGGCTTTCCCCATCTCCACCTGCCAAAGCCCGTCGCCCATCCGGCGCAGCGCCTTGATGCCGGCCCGGGTCTCCACCTTCACCTCATCCTGCGCAAGGCCGTGTTCGTACAGCCACTGGGCCACGCAGCGGATGCCGTTGCCGCACATCGCGCCCTCGCTGCCGTCGGCGTTGAACATCCGCATCCGCGCGTCGGCCACGTCGCTGTGGCAGATGCAGATCAACCCGTCCGCCCCCACGGCGAAGTGCCGGGGGCTCAGGGCCACCGACGCCGCGGCCGGGTCAAAGGAGAGGCCGGCAAGGCAGTCCACATAGATGTAGTCGTTGCCGCAGCCCTCCATTTTGGTAAAATTCAAAACCAACGAAAATACCCCCTCCCGGGGCGAAAAAGGGCGATGTGCGCCCGCCGCCCGCGCTCTGATTTTATTATAGCGTCAAACCCCGGCCAGCACAAGGAAAACCGCCAAAAAACTTGCCCGAGGCCCTTGACAACCCCGTACAGATAGGCTATAAAATGATATAGTATAAACACACCGCGATTGCGGAGCAACAAAAAGGGAGTTTAGTGATTATGGATACTTTCGAACGCATCCGTGAGCTCTTGGCCGAACAGCTGGATATCGACGAGGACAAGATCACCATGGACAGCGATATTCTGGAGGATTTTGAGGCCGACAGCCTGGACGTCGTGGACATGGTCATGACCCTGGAAGACGAGTTCGGCGTGGAAGTGCCCGACGAGCAGATCGAGAATTTCCACACCGTCGGGGACGTCGTGCGCTACGTCGAGGAGAACAGCTGAACAGCGATGGCTGTGATCGCGCCCCTGCAGCAGTGCGGGGGCGTGTTTTTTACTGCGGCAGCACCGTGCGACCCGCCCACGGCGTTGGGTCCGTGCGGCCCTGCCCTACCAAACCGAGGAGGAAGGAACGGCGCAAATGAGCGAACAGAAGAAGAAACTGGTGGAGGCCATCACCCCCATCAACGAGGACTTTGCCCAGTGGTACACCGACGTCTGCCTCAAGGCGGAGCTGGTGGACTATTCCAGCGTGAAAGGCTGCATGATCCTGCGGCCCTACGGCTACGCCATCTGGGAGAACATCACCCGTATCCTGGACGGCATGTTCAAAGCCACCGGCCATGAGAACGTGGCCATGCCCATCTTCATCCCCGAGAGCCTGCTGCAAAAGGAGAAGGACCATGTGGAGGGCTTCGCCCCCGAGGTGGCCTGGGTCACCCACGGCGGCCTGGAGCAGCTGGAGGAGCGGCTGTGCGTGCGGCCCACCAGCGAGACGCTGTTCTGCGACCACTTCGCCCATGTGCTGCACTCCTGGCGGGACCTGCCCATGAAGTACAACCAGTGGTGCAGCGTGGTGCGCTGGGAAAAGACCACCCGCCCCTTCCTGCGCAGCCGGGAGTTCTGGTGGCAGGAGGGCCACACCATCCACGAGACCGCCCAGGAGGCCATCGAGGAGACCGAACAGCAGCTGAACACCTACGCCGAGCTGTGCGAGAAGTACCTGATGATCCCGGTGGTGAAGGGCAAGAAGACCGACAAGGAGAAGTTTGCCGGCGCGGAGGCCACCTATACCATCGAGGCCATGATGCACGACGGCAAGGCGCTGCAGAGCGGCACCAGCCACTACTTCGGCGACGGCTTCTCCCGCGCCTTTGACGTGCAGTTCACCGGGCGGGACAACCAGCTGCAGTACCCCCACCAGACCAGCTGGGGCGTTTCCACCCGGCTGGTGGGCGCCATCATCATGACCCACGGCGACGACGAGGGCCTCATCCTGCCCCCGGCCATCGCCCCCTACCAGGTGGTCATCGTGCCGGTGGCCGCCCACAAGCCCGGCGTGGCTGAAAAGGCCGCTGAACTGGCCGCCCGGGTGGGCAAGTTCGCCCGGGTCAAGCTGGACAACTCCGACAACAGCCCCGGCTGGAAGTTCAGCCAGTGGGAGATGAAGGGCGTGCCCCTGCGCCTGGAGATCGGCCCCAAGGACCTGGAGAAGAACCAGTGCGTGCTGGTGCGCCGCGACACCCGGGAGAAGATCTTCGCCAGCCTGGACGAGCTGGAGATCGCCATTCCCGCGCTGCTGAACGAGCTGGCCCAGAACCTCTACGCCCGGGCGCTGGAAAACCGGGAAAACCGCACCTGGGCTGCCACCACCATGGACGAGGTGAAGGCCCTGGCCGAGGCGAACAACGGCTACATCAAGACCATGTGGTGTGGCGATGTGGCCTGCGAGGAGAAGATGAAGGAAGAGGTGGGCCTCTCCAGCCGGTGCATGCCCTTCGAGCAGGAGCACCTCTCCGACGTCTGCCCCGTGTGCGGCAAGCCCGCCAAGGTGATGGTCTACTGGGGCAAGGCCTATTGATACACCGGCGTTTGCGATCCAAAAACACCGCCGCGGAACGGCATGTTCCGCGGCGGTGTTTTTTGTTTTGTGCTAAACCTGTGGGAGCGGGGAAAGGCAGGGAACGGAGGTTCCCTGCCAAAGGCACAGCAGACCGCCCCCGCCGCCCGAAGGGGCGCAGGGGCTTGGCTGCTTCAGGGGGCGGACGAGTCCGTCCCCGCCGGTGTTCACGCCTCGGCGAAAGCCTTCTGCATGGCCTGCAGCAGCTGGTCCTGGTCGAAGGGCTTGAAGACGAACCCCTTCGCGCCCAGCGCCTCGGCCTCTTTGATGGTGTCGTCGTAGGCCAGGGAGGACACCATCAGAATGCGGGCCTCGGGATGGGCGGCCAGCAGGGCGCGGGCGGCCTCCAGCCCGTCCATGCCGGGCAGGATGATGTCCATGGTGACCAGATCCGGGTTCACCTTGTCGTACTGATCCAGGGCCTCCTCGCCGGTCTGGCAGCAGGCGACGACCTCGTACTCCCCTTCCGGCAGCACCTTCTCCAGCTGCAGCTGCGCGATGCGGGAATCGTCCACGACCATGATTTTTTTCGACATTTGTCTCACTCCTGTTTAGCGTCTTTCGTCAGGGAAATAAGAAGGACCCCCGCCCGGGAAGGGCGTGCGGGACGGCTTTATGAGGAAGGAGGTTTCCCGCCCGAGGGCGGCCCCAGGCAGATCACAAGGTGCATGCTTTCGTTGTGGAGGCTGTTGTAGCCGATGTCCCACCAGGAGGCCGGCTCGCGTTCCGGCAGGTACCGGCCTGTGTGGAAACAGGGCACCTGAAAGCGCGGGGCCTTGTGCCCCGGCTGAAACAGCAGCGAGCTGATGCGCCCGCAGACCACGTTGAAGTATTCGGTGGCCACATCCGCGATGTCCTGCCCGGTCACGGTGTCCTGGCACATGATGTTCCGGGCCAGGCGGGCCAGCAGCGAGGTGTCGGCACAGAGAAACAGATCGGCCCGGCAGTCGCCCTCCATCACCGTGTGCACGGTGCAGATGTCCTCGGTGAGGGGAGCCTGCCGTTCGGTCAGTTCGATCCCGCCGTAGCGGCGGGTGACGTCCTGCATGGAACGGCTCAGAGAATGACGAAATTCCGCGGAACCGCAGCGGTACAATTCGCTCATCTCCTTTCTGCCGATCTTACAGATACCGCACCCGCTCGTCGGCAAAGCCGATGGTGCAGTCCTGCCGCACGCGATCCACCGAGAGGGAGACCCCTTCGATGGTCACGAGGGTACCAGGATAGGCGGTGTCGCACACCACCCGGGCGGGGACGCTCTTTTTCTCCCGGGAGAACAGCGCCTCCAGGTCCCGGTTCACCTTGTCCAGTTTGGCCTGGGCGATGCACCGGTTCAGCCGCAGTTTGGCCAGCCGGGCCTCCCGGTCGGGCCCCGTCGGCTGCTGCAGCGTGTGGTCGATGTCGGCGGCAATGCGCTTGAGTTCCTCCTGCAGCTGCGTGCCCTGGGCCGCTTCGCAGGGGCTGCCGCCCAGGACCAGATGGGTGGAGCGCTCGGCCTTGGAGCCGATGGTGTCGGCGCGGATCTCCCGCGCGGCGCGGACGGTGCCGCCGATCAGCACCCCCCGGCCGGTGCGCGCCTGCACGGTGCCGTTGCTGTACACGTCGCAGTTGATGATACAGTCGGCAAAAACGTCCTGCAGCGCGTAGACGGCGCAGTGCTCCAGGTACTTGGCGTACACCCGCTTGTGGGCGTAGAGCGTCGCCTGGTCCTGCCCGTGCACGCCGCTGGACACGATGATGTGTTCGCCCGCCTCAATGGAGCAGTTTTCCACGGCCCCGTCGATCTGCACGTTGCCGGTGGCCCGCACCGAGGCGCCGCCGGGCAGATCGCAGTGGATGTGGACGTCCCCCAGAAAATTGATGTTGGAGGCGGGGGAGAGGGCCGGTTCGTCCAGATGAAGCACCGGCTTGACCTGAAAGCTGCGGCCGGAGAAGGTCACATGCCCGGCGCAGTCCGCCACCAGAAAGCGGCCGTCCGCGGTCAGGCGGGTGTTCCGGCCCGCCGGCACCTCCGCCGGTTCGCCCGGAAGGCCGGGCAGGTCTTCGCCGGTCACCGTGGTGCCCGGGGTGCCGGGCCCGGGGGGAAGGATCTCACAGATCACGTCGCCGGCGCCAATGTCCCGCACCAGCTGCAGGGTGGTGTAGTTCTCCTGGCCCAGCCCGGACGCCTGTATCTGCCCCTCCAGCGTGCGGGGCACCCGGTCGATCACCCGGCCTTTGTGCCCCGGCCCGGGCAGCGTGCCCCGGGCCACCGGCAGGGGGGTGAAGTAGCGGTCGGGCATTTGGGGGATCTGGCGAAGCATCCGCCAGTCGATGCCGGTGGTCACGTCGTGGTCCAGCAGCGCCCGCAGCAGCTGGGGTGTGGTGAGCTCCGGCCCCACCCCCAGAGGGGGGAACAGGAACAGCCAGGCGGCCATCTTGTCCGAGGACACCAGCACCAGCGAGCCGGCCTCCAGATACGCGCCGGGGATCACCGCCTTTTCCAGCCGCACGCGAGCCGCGTGGCTGATGAGGATGCGGAACCGCCGCATCTGGGTCTGGGGGTCGGCGGCGGGCATGGTCTCACTCTCCGGCAGCGCCTCCAGAAAGTCCAGCCGCACCGGCTGCGGGATCTCCTCCCCCGCCCGGATGGACCGCAGAAGGCCCAGGGGATGCCCAGACGGAAACAGCATTACCCAGTCCGGATGCCACCGGGGGCTTGCGCCGGAAATTTCCATCCATCCCGTCCCCTTTCCGCGCAGGGCTCCCGCATTGCGGCCAAGCCGGCGCACGATGTGAAATGGTTGTCATTATTTTATATCGACCGCATGGAGGAAAAGTGTAAGTAGCCAGGAGGGGAAAAACAAAAAAAATATCCCATATTGCAATTTAGACGGGGAATATTTTGTGCAAAATGCCCATTGCCCTGGCGCAAAAACAGCCGGCCCGCCGCTGTCTGAACCAGCGGCCGCCGGCGTTTCCGGCACAGGGTCACTCCAGAGGGATGACCTTGAGGAACACCGCCTGCACCTTGGGGCTGAAGGTCACATCCTTGTGGTAGCGGCCGAACAGCCATTTTTTGTAGCGGGTGGTCTTCATGATCTGGTCGAAGAAGTTGTGCAGCCAGTTGGGCTGGCCCCGCATCAGCTGGGCAAACTCCAAAATCTGCAGCGGCGCGTCGTGGGTGAGGATATAGTCCACCTCGCCCCCCGCCGCCTTCAGGTTCTCGGCGCAGTATTCCAGTTCGTCGCTGGTGGGCATCTCCGCCCGCCACCAGTTGAGGCCCTCCTCCCGGTCCTCCTTGTCCCAGCTCTCGGCGCCGCCGAAGCACAGCAGCTTTTTGCCCTCCAGTTCCAGCACGCTGCCCCGCTGGATGTAGTAGAGGTTGCCCCCGATGTGCCGGGCTTTGCCGCCCAGGAACTCCTCCACGGGATAATCCCGCAGCATGTCGAAGTTCTCGTGGCAGCCATCGATGAAGAGGAGGCGGTAGCGGCGCTTTTCCAGCCACTTGAGGTGCTTTTGCTCCGCCTTGTCCCCCGACCAGAGAAAGCCGAAGTCCCCCAGCACGATGAGGGTGTCGCCCTTTTTCAGCTTTTTGATGGCCTTGTCGGCAAAACGCTCGATGTCGCCGTGGAGATCGCCGGTCACATAAATCACGGGGGAACACACCTCTTTCACACAAAAAGCCTTTATAAGCGGCCGTAAAACTGCTATAATATATGAGATACCATCCGGGGCGGGGCGCCGCGCTCCGCCCCGGCGGGCAGTCATCTGATGTTTATTGTAACGCCTTTAAAGGGAAAAGTCTATATGAAAAAAACCATCGCCTTTCTGCTCACCCTGGCGGTGCTGGCCGGGCTGCTGGCGCTGCCGGCGTCGGCGGCGGGCTTCACCCCGCCCTTTGAACTGGCGGCCCCCGGGGCCTATGTGGTGAACACCGACACCAACATCATCGTCTACGAGAAGAACAGCACCCAGGTGCTGCCCACCGCCAGCACCGCCAAGGTGATGACCGCCATCCTGCTGCTGGAACAGTACCAGGACCAGCTGGATTCCATCACCGTGGCCATGCCCCGCTACATTCAGGACGAGCTTTACGGCAAGGGGATGCAGGTGGCGGACATCCGCCCGGGCGAGAGCCACACCCTGCGCAACCTGCTCAACGCCATGCTGGTGTACAGCGGGGCGGACGCGGCCATGATCATCGCGGACTATGTGGGCGGCGGCAGCCAGGAAAACTTCGTCTACATGATGAACGCCAAGGCCAAGCAGATCGGCTGCACCGACACCAACTTTGTGGACGCGGTGGGCATGAGCATCGAGAACGTCACCACCGCCCGGGATCTCTACCTGATGTTCCGCTACGCGTTGAGTTTCGACACCTTCAAGGAGGTCATCGCCACCGAGAAGTACGACATGGGCGCGATGCCGCCCCGCTACACCGCGGGCACCTACAATCTGTTCAACACCAACGTGATGATCCGGGAGGGGGCCGGGGCGGAGTTCTACCGCAGCTACTGCAAGGGCGGCAAGACCGGCACCCTGGAGGACTGGTCCAACCTGGTGGCCTGGCACAACCAGGACGGAAAGACCTACATCTCGGTGGTGCTGAACAGCCCCAACTCCTGCGACCCCATCGGCGTGAAATACCTGGACGCCAGCGGCAACCCCAAATACAACCCCGCCGCCTACGAGACGGGCGAACTGATGGACTGGGTGTTCGAGAGTTTTGACATCCTGCCCGCCCTGGACAAAAACGAGCCCATCCAGCAGGTGTCGGTGAAGTACTGCGCCGAGACCGACCGGCTGATGCTCTACCCGGCGGACGACCTGCTCACCATCCTGCCGGTGGGGGCCGACGAGAGCATCACCCAAAAGACCTTCCACCTGCCCGAGAGCGTGGCCGCCCCGGTGAAGCAGGGGGATGTGATCGGCACGGTGGACATCTCCCTGTCCGGCGAGGTGATCGGCACGGTGGAACTGCTGGCCGAGCGTGATCTGGATCGCAACCTGGTGCTTTACACCCTCAGCCGGGTGGGCGAGTTCTTCTCCAGCCTCTACTTCAAGGTGCTGGCGGTGCTCACCGGGCTGGCGGTGGCGGTGTATCTGGTGCTCTATTTTATTTCGCTGACCAGACGGCGCGGTTCCAAAAAGATCCGCCGCCGCCCGTATTGAACCAAGCAAGAGGGGGAACCAAGTATGCAGGACGTGAAACGCAATCTCACCACCATTATGGACTTTTACGAGCTGACCATGGCGGCGGGCTATCTGGAGGAGGGCTATGAGGACAAGATCAGCGTCTTCGACATGTTCTTCCGCAGGATCCCCGACGGCGGCGGCTACGCCATCATGGCCGGGCTGGACACCTTCATCGACGCGGTGGAGAACCTGAAGTTCACCGACCAGGACATCGAATACCTGGCCTCCACCGGGGTGTTCAACGAGAAATTTCTGGATTATCTGCGCGGCTTCACCCTGCACTGCAACATCTGGGCCATCCCCGAGGGCACGCCCATCTTCCCCCAGGAGCCCATCGTCACGGTGGAGGGCCCCTCCATCGAGTGCCAGCTGCTGGAGACGCTGCTGCTGGTGACCTTCAACCACCAGTGCCTGGTGGCCACCAAGTCCAATCGCATCGTGCGCAGCGCCCAGGGGCGGCCGGTGATGGAGTTCGGCGCCCGCCGGGCCCAGGGGTACGACGCGGCGGTCTACGGCGCCCGGGCCGCCTACATCGGTGGCTGCTCCTCCACCAGCTGCGTCATGGCCGCCCGGGACTTCGGCATCCCCGCCAGCGGCACCATGGCCCACAGCTGGGTGCAGATGTTCGACAGCGAGTATGAGGCTTTCGCCAAGTACGCCCGCATGTACCCGGACGGCTGCGTGCTGCTGGTGGATACTTACAATGTGACCAAGAGCGGCGTGCCCAACGCCATCAAGGTGTTCGACGAGGTGCTAAAGCCCCTGGGCAAGCGGCCCAAGGGCATCCGCATCGACTCGGGCGACATCGCCTACCTCTCCAAAAAGGCCCGCAAAATGCTGGATGAGGCCGGCTATGAGGACTGCCCCATCTGCGCCTCCAACAGCCTGGACGAGTACATCGTGCGGGACCTGATCCTGCAGGAGGCCAAGATCGACAGCTTCGGCATCGGCGAGAACCTCATCACCGCCAAGAGCGACCCGGTGTTCGGCGGGGTCTACAAGCTGGCCGCCGTGAAGGAGGGGGATACCTATATCCCCAAGATCAAGGTGAGCGAGAGCGTGGAGAAGATCACGCTGCCCTGCCTGAAAAAGGTCTGGCGCATCTACGACAACTACACCCGCAAGGCCATGGCGGACTATGTGGCGGTGTACGACGAGGAGGTGGATGAGCACGAGGAGCTCACCCTCTTCGACCCCAACCAGACCTGGAAACAGCGCACCTACAAAAACTGCACCGTGAAGTGCCTCACCACCCCCATCTACCAGCAGGGCAGGCTGGTGTACGACCGGCCCACCGTGGAGGCCATCCGCGCCTCCTGCGCCACGCAGGTGGAAAACCTGTGGGAGGAGATGCGCCGCTTTGAGTACCCCCACCGGTATTATGTGGACTATTCCCACAAATTGTGGAAGTGCCGCCAGCAGCTGCTCACCCAGATCTCCCGCATTGGCCGGTAAAACCGCACATAAAAAGCGTCACCCGGGGAACACTGTTCCCCGGGTGATTTTGTATGATCGAAAAAAGCGCGCTGTTTTGTCTGGGCGCCCTGGGCTACGGCTGCATTGAACTGGCCTGGCGGGGGCGCACCCACTGGACCATGCTGCTGGCGGGTGGGGTGTGTATGCTGGCCCTCTGGGCACTGAACGAGCGGCATGCCCGCTGGCCGCTGCTGGTGCGCTGCGCCGCCGGCGCGGTGGTCATCACCGGCGTGGAGCTGGCCTTCGGCGTGGTGTGCAACCTGCTGCTGGGCTGGCGGGTGTGGGATTACTCCCTGCTCTGGGGCAACCTCTGGGGGCAGATCTGCCCGCTCTACTCGAGCCTGTGGTTTTTGCTCTGCATCCCCATCTTCGGCAGCCTGTCGCTCAGCCGTGCCCGTCTGAACGCGCCGGCGGCCCCCGGCGGCGGGCAGGAGGGGTGAGGGGAGCGGCGGCGGACAGGGACGCGGCCTCCCCGCGCAAGCTTTCCGAACCCTGCCGCCCGGGTCGTGAATCGGAAAGCCCCGTGCAAAACCTTCGCCACGCCTGAGGGCGGCGGAGGGCGCCGCCCTTTTACGCCAGTTCCACCACCGCCGCCTGCCAGGGGGCGAGGGTGAGAACGCCGTGTGTCAGGGCGGGCGCGCCGTCCGAGCACAGCAGCACCGCCCCGGCTGCGCCGGGCAGTTCCAGCCGCTGTTCGCCGCCGCTGAGGTTGGAGGCCACCAGCAGCCGCCGCCCGCCGCCGTCGCGCACAAAAGCCGCCAGGCCCGGCTGCTCCTGGTGCACCGGCGCAAAGCCGCCCCACACCAGCGCCTCTTTATACTTATCGTTCTTTCTCGAGGATATCAACTGTTTGTAAAATTCCAGCACCGAACCGGCCACCCCGTCCTGGGCCTGCACGTTCACCCGGGTGTAGTTGGGGTTCACCGGCAGCCAGGGCGTGCCCGCGGTGAAGCCGGCGGCGTGGCCGTCCGTCCACTGCACGGGGGTGCGGGCGTTGTCCCGGCTCATGGGGGCCACCCGGGCCAGAGCCTCGGCGGGGGAGAGGCCCGCCGCCAGCGCGGCGGCGTATTCGCCCCGGGTGTTCACGTCGTCCACCCCGTCGATGGAGGGGAACACCGTGTTGGTCATGCCGATCTCCTGCCCCTGGTACAGGAAGGGCAGCCCCGGCAGCAGCATCTGCACCGCGGCCAGGGCCTTCTGTGCCCGGGGGTCGGAGGCCGCCTCCTCGGGCAGGTAGTGGCTGACGCCCCGGGGCTCGTCGTGGTTCTCGATGATGTTGCTCAAAAACCCGATGCCGGCGGCCTGGCGGGCGCTGGCAAAGGCGCAGTCCCGATAGTCGTCCGGGCCGGGCTTCTTCGCGGCGTACCAGCCTTTGGGGCTTTTGCCCCAGCAGGCGGCGGAGAAGTCGAACATGCTGGAGAAAAAGCCTTCCCGGCCGATGAACAGCGACAGTTCGGCGGGGTCGGTGTCGAACACCTCCCCCACGGTGAAGGCGTCGTGGGGGGCAAAGGCCTCGTCCCGCAGCTGGCCCAGATAGGTGTGCAGCCGCCGGCGGGCGACGGGGTCCGCCAGCATCTTCCGGCAATCCGCCAGGCCGTCCGGCCGGTCGGGGGCGAAGCTCTCCCACCGCTCCGGCTTGCCGATGTTCACGATGGCGTCGATGCGAAAACCGGCCACCCCTCTGTCCAGCCACCAGTTCACCATCTCCATCACCTCGCGGCGCACCGCGGGGTTCTGCCAGTTCAGGTCCGGCTGCTTTTCACAGAACAGGTGCAGGTAATAAAGGTCCTTCCGGCCGGGCACCGGGCTCCACACGCTGCCCCCAAAGTAGCCCCGCCAGTTGGTAGGCGGCGCGCCGTTCTCGCCCTTGCGAAAATAAAAGTACCTGCCATAGGGCCCCTCCGGGTCGGCCAGGGCCTTCCGGAACCAGGGGTGCTCGTCGGAGCAGTGGTTCGCCACCAGGTCCATGATGACGTACATGCCCCGGCGCTTTGTCTCCGCCAGCAGCCGGTCCATATCCTCCAGGGTGCCGAAGCGGGGGTCGATGCCCCGGTAGTCGGCGATATCGTAGCCCTGATCCGCCAGCGGGCTTTTGTACACCGGTGAGAGCCAGAGGATGTCCACCCCCAGCCCCTTGAGGTGATCCAGCCGGGCGATGATGCCGGGGATATCCCCCACGCCGTCGCCGTTGGAATCCTGAAAACTTTTGGGCCAGATCTGATAACAGACCTTGTCCTGCCACCATTTGCGCTCCATCCCGCTGCCTCCCTTGCGGTTGATTTTCCCGAACTATTATAGGCATTTTCAAAACGGGTTGCAAGGGGAGCGGGCGTTTCCGGGAACCGGAAAGGGCGGGCGGCCCTGCCGCCGGCCTGCCCCGTGCAGCCCTGCCGCCGGCCTGCCCCGCGCGGCCGCTGCCGCCGGCCTGCCCCGTGCAGCCCTGCCGCCGGCCTGCCCCGCGCGGCCGCTGCCGCCAGGCCTGCCCCGCGCGGCCGCTGCCGCCAGGCCTGCCCCGCGCGGCCGCTGCCGCCAGGCCTGCCCCGCGCGGCCCTGCCGCCCGGTTTTCCCCGCGCGGCTCCGTCGCCGCCTCGCGCGCGCAAAAAAGGCCGCCGCACCCGGATGGGTGCGACGGCCTGGCAGATGCTCAAAGGCAGGAAAGAACTTACTTCAGTTCCACCTTGGCGCCGGCTTCTTCCAGCTTCTTCTTCATCTCTTCGGCGTCGGCCTTGGAAGCGGCCTCCTTCAGGGTCTTGGGAGCGTTGTCCACCAGATCCTTCGCTTCCTTCAGGCCCAGACCGGTGACTTCCTTCACGGTCTTGATAACGGCCATCTTGTTGGCGCCGACCTCGGCCAGCACCACGTCGAACTCGGTCTTCTCCTCAGCGGCGGGAGCGGCAGCGGCAGCGGCAGGAGCGGCAGCGGCCACGGCGGACACGCCGAACTCCTCGCAGTAGGTGTCGATGAGCTCTTTCAGCTCCAGAACGCTCAGCTCTTTGACAGCGTCAATGATCTTGGTGATTTTCTCAGAAGCCATTGTATTTACCTCCAATGTAGTGTATTTTTTGTGCGGGCGGCGTCAGGCGCCGGCCCTTGTGTGTGCCGCAAACGATCAGGCGGCGGGTTCCTCGCTCTTGTCGGCGTACGCCTGCATGGCCACCGCCAGACCGCTGAGGGTGCTGGTGAGGGCGCCGGCGAACATGGAGAGCATACCCTCCAGGCCGGGCAGCTTGGCGATCTCCTCCACGGAGGCCTTGTCCATCAGCTTGCCGTCCATATAGCCGACCTTGACGTTGAACTTGTCCTTCGCGGCGTCGGAGTACTTGCACAGGATGCGGGCGGCGGCGATGCGGTCCTCCTTGGCGATGGCCAGGGCGGTGGTGCCTTCCAGCACCTCGTTCATGCCTTCCAGCTCGGTGCCGTTGATGGCAAGACGCAGCATGGTGTTCTTCACCACGAAGTACTCCACACCGGCCTCGCGAAGCTCCTTGCGCAGCTTGGTGTCATCGGCCACGTTGATGCCTTTGTAGTCCACCACGACGCCAGCCACGGAATTGGCGATCTTCTCCTTCAGCGCGGCCACATACGCCTGCTTTTCGGTCAAAATCTTCTCACTGGGCATTTCGGTTTCACCTCGTTTCAAGCGATAACATTCTTTCATCGCGACAAAAAGCCCCTTTCCCGCGCGGCGAGAAAGGGGCATAAACATGCACAGTTACAGTGTTATGCGCGTTTCTCGGCAGGCGGGCGAAAGCCCTTTACGCTATGCAATGAGCACCTGCTGTCTTAAAAACAGCATTATTATTATAGCGGTGAAGGCGGGGATTGTCAAGCTTTTTTTGCAAAGAGACCCGATCCCCGCAAAAAGGCCGGGGGAACGCCCCGGCCTTTTTCTGTGCGGTTTGGGATCAGCCGCCGAACTTGGCGCCGTTCAGCTTGATGCCGGGGCCCATGGTGGTGGCCACGGTGGCGCTCTTGATATACTGGCCCTTGGCGGCGGCGGGCTTGGCCTTCACGATGGCGTCCATCACCACGCGCAGGTTGTCGCCCAGCTTCTCGGGGCCAAAGCTGGCCTTGCCCACGGGAACATGGATGATGTTCTGCTTGTCCAGACGGTACTCGATCTTGCCGGCCTTGGCCTCGGTCACGGCCTTGCCGATGTCGGGGGTCACGGTGCCGGCCTTGGGGTTGGGCATCAGGCCGCGGGGGCCCAGGATCTTGCCCAGACGGCCGACCTGGCCCATCATGTCCGGGGTGGTGACCAGCACGTCGAAGTCGATGAAGCCCTCGTTCTGGATCTTGGCGATCAGGTCGGCGTCGCCCACCATCATCGCGCCCGCCTCCTCGGCGGCCTTGGCGGCGTCGCCCTTGCAGATGGCGATGACCCGCACGTTCTTGCCGGTGCCGTGGGGCAGCACAACGGCGCCGCGGACCTGCTGGTCGGCGTGACGGCTGTCCACGCCCAGACGCACATGCAGCTCAACGGTCTCGTCGAACTTGGCCTTGGCGGTCTGGCAGCAGAGGGAAAGGGCCTCGTCGGCCTCGTACAGCTTGGAACGATCGACCAGCTTGGCGCTGTCGACGTAGTGTTTACCGTGTTTCATAACTTTATCCTCCTGTGTGGTCTATCGGATCAATTTCCTCCCACTTGAATCAGCAGCGGTTCACTCGGTGACGGTGACGCCCATGCTGCGGCAGGTGCCGGCGATCATGCTCATCGCGCTCTCCAGGTTGGCAGCGTTCAGGTCGGGCATCTTGGTCTTGGCGATCTCTTCCAGCTGAGCCTTGGTGATGGAAGCCACCTTGGTCTTGTTGGGAACGCCGGAACCGCTCTCGATGCCGCAGGCCTTCTTGATCAGCACCGGGGCCGGAGGAGTTTTGGTGATAAAGCTGAAGGAACGGTCAGCGTAGACGGTGATGACCACCGGGATGATGTAGCCGATGTCCTTCTGGGTGCGCTCGTTGAATTCCTTGGTGAACGACATGATGTTCACGCCGTGCTGGCCAAGCGCGGGGCCGACAGGGGGGGCCGGGGTCGCTTTGCCGGCCGGGATCTGCAACTTGATGTAACCAGTTACTTTTTGCGCCATTTTAATGCACCTCCAAAATTTGTGGTAAGCTAGCGGGCCGAAGGCTTCGGCCCTCCCACGGGCGCGGGGAAGACCGCACCCTATAAAAACCGCGCCTGGCGGCTCTTACCATTGCCTCGCCCGCCTTCGCGGGCACGTTCTCACAGGGGCTTTGCCTGCCCCAGTTCCAGTTCGGCGGGGGTCTCGCGGCCGAACATGGAGACCTTGACCTTCACCTTCTGGGCCTGCAGGTCGATCTCGTCCACCACGCCCACGAAGCCCTCCAGCGGGCCCGCGGTGATCTGGACGTTGTCGCCCACCGCATAGTCCAGCGTGAGCTCGGCCTTGGTGTTCATGCCCAGCTTCTCCGCTTCCTCGTCGCTCAGCGGCTCGGGTTTGGACGAGGGGCCCACAAAGCCGGTCACGCCGCGGCAGTTGCGCACGATGTACCAGCTTTCGTCGGTCATGACCATCTTTACCAGCACATAGCCGGGGAACAGTTTGCGCTCCACCAGGCGTTCCTTGCCGTCCTTCAACTCGGGCACCATCTCCACCGGCACCTTGACCTCCTGGATGAGGTCCTGCAGGCGGCGGTTTTCCACGATGGTCTCCAGGTTGGTGGCCACCTTGTTCTCATAGCCGGAATAGGTGTGCACCACATACCACAGTGCCTGTTCGGCCATCTCGCGTTCACTCCCCTCGTTTTCTGCTTGCGTTTACAGGTTCTGGGCCAGCGCCAGCACGCCGTCGCGGCCGAAGCCGAAGAGCAGGTCCAGCGCCAGCACCACCACCGCGGCGATGATGACCACCACGATGACCACGATGGTGTTGTTCACCACCTGCTTCTTGGTGGGCCACACCACCTTCTTCATCTCACTGACGGTGTCGCGCAGAAACTTGCCGATGCCCTTGAACCAGTTTTTGACCTTCGAGAAGAAGCCGGGCTTTTTGCTGCTCGTTTCAGCCATGGTATCCCGCCTTTCTCACTTGGTCTCGCGATGGACAGTATGCTTTCTGCAGAAACGGCAATACTTCTTCATCTCGAGCCGGTCGGGGCTGTTCTTCTTGTTCTTCTTGGTGTTGTAGTTGCGCTGTTTGCACTCCGTGCAGGCAAGGGTGATTTTCACTCGCATTTGTCTTCGGCACCTCCATTTAACGGTTTGTTTAGCCTCCCTGACAATTGCAGGCTGCACCCGAAAATGGGCACAAAAAAATAAACCTGCAAAAGAGGTGATATCATCATATCACACGCGGCCCGTCCCGTCAAGAGAAAATGTCGCCCGGATCCCGAAAAAAAAGCCGGCGGGCCGGCCCTTTTGCCAGTAGCGCGGGGGGCATTTTTATGGTATTATTAGAATACTTATGGGCATATGCCCCCCGACGGGGCCCATCTTGCCCGAAGAGAGAAGGAACGAACCAGATGAAAAAACTGACTGTTGCGCTGCTGTTCGGCGGCGTTTCCAGCGAGCACGACGTGAGCTGCGTGTCGGCAAAGACCTTTGCCGACGGCCTGGACCCCGCCCGCTACGACGTGTACAAGATCGGCATCACCAAAAACGGCTGCTGGCTGTATTATCCCGGGCCTTCCGACCGGATGCCCAACGACGAGTGGATGGGCTACACCGGCTGTGTGCCCTGCCTGATCAGTCCCGACCGGGACTGCCACGGCATGCTCATCTTCGGCGAGTACGGCGTGCGCAGCGTGCGGCTGGATGTGGCCATCCCGGTGCTCCACGGCAAAAACGGCGAGGACGGCACCGTGCAGGGCCTGCTGGAACTGGCGGGCATCCCCTATGTGGGCTGCGGGGTGCTGGCCAGCGCCGCCTGCATGGACAAAGTGGTGGCCTGCGCCCTGTTCGACGCGGCGGGGGTGCCCCACTGCCGGTGGGACTGGGCCTCCCGGGCCGGCTGCGCCGACTTCGACGCCCTGGCCGACCGCCTGGAGGCAAAACTGGGCTGGCCCATCTTTGTAAAGCCCGCCAACGCGGGCAGCAGCGTGGGCATCAGCAAGGCGCAGGACCGCGCGGGCCTGAAAGCCGCCATCGCCACCGCCCTGGCCGAGGATGACAAGGTGGTGTTTGAGCGCTTTGTGCGGGGGCAGGAGGTGGAGTGCGCGGTGATCGGCAACCAGTGCCCGGTGAGCACCCGCCCCGGCGAGATCCTGGCCAGCGAAGAGTTTTACACCTACGACGATAAATATGTGCTGGGCACCAGCCGCACCCTGATCCCGGCGCGCCTTTCGGAGGAAAAGCTGGACGAGGTGCGCGCGCTGGCCGAAAAGGCCTACGCCGCCCTGGGCTGCCAGGGGCTCGCCCGCTGCGACTTCTTTGTGGAGGCGGACGGCACGGTGCTCATCAACGAGATCAACACCATGCCCGGCTTCACCGCCATCAGCATGTACCCCAAGCTGATGGAGAACGCCGGCAAGCCCCTGGGCGCGCTGCTGGACGAACTGGTGGAACTGGCGCTGGCGCGGGCGGAGGGCTGCCATGGATGAGCGTGCCATCGGCGTGTTCGACTCCGGCGCGGGCGGCCTCACCGCGGTGCGCCAGCTGCGGCGGCTGCTGCCGGAGGAGAAGATCGTCTACTTCGGCGACACCGGCCGGGTGCCCTACGGCACCCGCAGCCCGTCGACCATCTTTCAGTACGCCAGGCAGGACATCGCGTTTCTCCTTTCCAAAAACGTCAAATTCCTGCTGGCGGCCTGCGGCACGGTGAGCAGCATCCTGCCCGCCGACTACGCCGCCGCCCTGCCGGTGCCCTACGCCGGCGTGGTGGACGCGGCCAGCGCGGCGGCGGCGGCCGCCACCAAAACCGGGCGCATCGGGGTCATCGGCACCAGCGCCACCATCCGCAGCGGCAGCTACGAGGAGCGGCTTCACCGGATGAATGCGGACTATCGGGTCTTTGCCAGGGCCTGCCCCATGTTCGTGCCGCTGGTGGAAAACGGCTATGTGGAGCCGGGCGACCCGGTCACCGCCGCCATCGCGCGCCAGTATCTCACCCCTCTGCGGGAGGACGAGGTGGACACCCTCATCCTGGGCTGCACCCACTACCCGCTGATCGCCCCCGCCATCGCCGGGGTGATGGGCCCGGAGGTGACGCTGATCGACGCCGGGCGGGAGGGCGCGCTGCTGGCCCGCCGCCGCCTGACCGAGCTGGGCCTGCTGGCCCCCGCGGGGCAGACGGGCGGCGCCGAATACTATGTGAGCGACGAACCGGAGGGCCTTTTGCCCTTCATCCGGCTGTTCGTGGGCGGGGACGAAAGGGGCCCTGTGACCCGAGTGGCCATCGACAACTACTGACCGGGGCCGCGTGGCCCCATTCCAAGGAGGCAAGCCCATGAACGAGGATTTTCTCATCCGCATCGACGGGCGGATGGAGCAGGGCGACGAGTCGGACACGGTGCAGCTGATGACCCGGGGCAGCTTCGTGTGCCGGGGCGGCAGCTTTTTCATCAGCTACAAGGAGTCGCAGACCACCGGTTACGAGGGCTGCACCACCACCGTGAAGGTGGCGAAGGACGAGAGCAAGGTGTCCCTGACCCGGTTCGGCCCCGCGGCGGGGCAGCTGGTGGTGGAAAAGGGCACCCGTCATCTGTGCCACTATGACACCGGCTACGGCGCGCTGACCCTGGGGGTGGCGGCGGACGAGATCCACAGCCGCCTCACCGACGAGGGAGGCGAGGTGGAGTTCAGCTATACGCTGGATTCCGACCAGAACACCATCCTCAGCCGCAACCTGGTGAAGATCAGCGTAAAGCGCACCGCGCCGCTGACCTGAGGCCTTATATGTCCTTATTATAAAAGAGGGCTTCGCCGGCAGCGGCGGGGCCCTTTTTCTTTGCCAAAAGGGGTGTGCAAAGGCCGGCCCCTCTGATATAATTAAGGCGTGAAGTATTCGCCACGCGGAAAGAAACGGAGGAAGAAATCGTGAAAGCACTGAAAAGTCTTGTGCCTTATCTTCTCATTGCCGTTCTGATGTGGCTGCTGTGGCTGTGCAACATCAACGGCAACCGCCTGATCTTCATCAGCGGCGGGCTCTACCTGGCGGCATTTTACCTCGTCCCCCTGCTGCCGCTGCTCATGGGCGTCATCGCGGGGCGGTGTATGCGTCTGCCGGATTTCTATCCCCGGTGGCGGGCAGTGCTGGATGGAGCACTGGCTCTCGTGATGTTCCTGCTGGGGCACAGCGGGCTGACCGTCTACCTCTTCGGCCTGCCCAGCAAGCTGGGGATGCTGTCGGCCGCTGTTGCCGACGGCGGTCTGCGGGTGCCGCTGGTGATCTTTGCCGGCCTTCTGCTGGGGCGGCTCACCCTTTTGCTGCCCGGCCGCCGCGCAAAGACGGCCGCGCCGGAATAAAGTGAAAATCGCCGCCCGCTCCTTCAAGAGCGGGCGGCGATTTATGCACTCCAACATTTACATCATACCACAAATTTCCGGGAGATTCAAGGCAACAATCGAACGAAATTTGCACCAAAAGTCTATGCATGCTGCCAATATACAAACGATTTGGGGTATGCTATAGTATAGACACACCAAGGAGAGAACACCAAGGTCTAGAAACCGGCGGGTAGGAAACGAAGAAACGTGGCCCCCGGGAAAGAAAGGAGCGCAGGACCATCATGGTAAAAGAAGAACCCAAGCAGTTGGGGCAGGGTGGGTCCTGCCGCTGAACGATCCAGATCGCTCACAACACCAAAAGATGCTTTCTTTTATAAGACCAGCCCATGAGCGGCTTATCTGAGACACGATCGTTCAAATAGCGTACAGAGCCCACGACCTGCCGGCATGATTTTTTAGATAGATGAAGTTTTGAACAGCGAATCAGCGCGCTTGTGAGAGCGCAAAAAACATTCGGCATTCCTAAGCTTCCATCCGTTTAAAATCTCATTACCCGCGGGCGTTTTTTCTGTTATGAAAAGCGGCCTGCACGTCCGATTACAGCTTGCCTTGAACATCCGCCGTGAAAGCGCGGATGGCCCCATACACACTTCGGTGTGAGAGGAACCTGTAAAAAGACATCGATTCAAGAACACGGAGGTTTCAACTCCAATGTACTGACCATGAAAGGGAACGTCCCCTTTTGAAAAGCACGAAGACCGAAAGCGGATGACACAGCGCGTGAATTGGAACGATCGCGCCGGGCGGCGTCCATGAAGTGTAAGGCGCAAAGCCGCCGGAATGGGCCGATGGGTCCGACGGGGGCGCGCTTTAGGAAGAGGAACTGCTGCCGGCGAAAAAACGGACCAAGGCAAAGCGAACTGAACCAAACCTTTCGACAAGCGTTGCACAAGAACAGGAGAGGGATACCCCAATGTGGTAACATCGTTTGCTCCGAACCCGATCTGCAGGCGATGTGAAGCTACAAAGCCTGCATCAAAAGGATTTTCCAGATAGAAAGCGCGATGAACATGAAGAGATTTCTGTTTGAACGTTTGAAATCCAGGAAATAAGAGGGCAGACCAATGTACTGAATCATTTTCCGGGGCGCCGTGTCCGGCGCCCCGGTTTTTTTGCGCTTTTTCGGAGCGGGGAGGGCGGGGCAGGCCCGGGAGAGTGCCCGGCGGCGCCCCGCCGCTTTTTTCTTGACTTTGACACCCCCGCCCTTATAATTAAAGATGTATATGCCCGCGCGGGCCCGTGAAAGCGGGCTTTGCGGGCGGGTGCGTTCGGGCGGGCCCCTGGCGGCCGGCCTCGCGCCGCCATCAGTTCCGCCCGCCGCCCGAAGGGCGCGGAGCGAAAAACAACAGAGAGGCTTTTCCATGAACCAGACATCCACCGCGCCCCACCCCGTGCTGGGGGTGCTGGGCGGCATCGGGCCGATGAGCACGGTCTATTTTTACGAGATGATCACCGCCCACACCAAGGCTGAAAAGGACCAGGACCACCTGGACATCGTCATCAGCAGCCGGGCCACCACGCCGGACCGCAGCGCCTTTATTCTGGGCGAGAGCAGCGAGGACCCCTTCTCGGTGATGGAGCGGGACGCCGAGATGCTGGTGCGCTACGGCGCCACCGTGCTGGCCATCCCCTGCAACACCGCCCACTATTTTTACGAGCGGCTGCAGCGCAGCCTGCCGGTGCCGGTGCTGAACATGATCCAGCTCACGGTGCAGGCGGCCAAGGCGGGCGGCTGCCAAAAGCTGGGCATCCTGGCCACCACCGGCACGGTGGCCACCTGTTCCTACCAGCGGATGTGCGCCGCCGAGGGCATCGGCTGCGCGGTGCCCTGCGAGGCCGACCAGGCCGCCCTGATGGACCAGATCATCTACGGCCAGATCAAGAGCGGCAAGCCGGTGGACATGGACCTGTTCGGCCGCATCGCCGACGGCCTCAAGGCGCAAGGGTGCCAGCGGGCGGTGCTGGGCTGCACGGAGCTTTCCCTCATCAAGCGGGATTACGGCCTGGACCATTTCTTCATCGACAGCAGCGAGGTGCTGGCCAAAGCCACCATCGAGGCCTGTGGCAAGACCCCCGTGGGCTTTGACTTCTGAACGCCGAAAGGAGGAGGCCCATGGCCGACTACACCCCGGAACTGAACGCGCTGCACACCGGTGACTTGTACCAGTGCAACTCACCGGAACTGTTTCGCGTGCAGATGGAGTGCCGGGCGCTGGTGCACCGGTACAACCAGCTGGACCCCCGGGACATGGAGGGCCACACCGCCCTGCTGCCCCGCATCTTTGCCGAGGCGGGCCAGGGCTGCTTTCTGGAGCCGCCCTTTTTCGCCAACTGGGGGTGCTTCACCCACCTGGGCAGCAATGTCTACGCAAACTTCAATCTCACCCTCACCGACGACACCCACATCTACATCGGCGACCATGTGATGATCGGCCCCAACGTGACCATCACGGCGGCGGCCCACCCCATCCACCCGGAACTGCGCCGCAAGGGGATGCAGTACAACAAACCCGTCACCATCGGGGCAAACGTCTGGGTGGGCGCGGGCGTCACCATCCTGCCCGGTGTGACCATCGGGGAGAACACGGTCATCGGCGCGGGCAGCGTGGTCACCCGGGACATCCCCGCCAACGTGGTGGCCTTTGGCAGCCCCTGCCGGGTGGTGCGGCCCATCGGCGAGGAGGACAGGCGCACCTTCGACCACGGCCGGCCCATCCCGCCCCAGCTTTTGTGAATCCGCAGCCGTTCCATTCGCGGCTGTGTTATGAAAGGAAGTAAGACCCAAATGAAGCAGAACGACACCTTCTACATCACCACCCCCATCTACTACCCCAGCGACAAGCTGCACATCGGCCACAGCTACACCACCGTGGCCTGCGACGCGCTGGCCCGCTTCAAGCGGATGCAGGGCAAAAAGGTGATGTTCCTCACCGGCACCGACGAGCACGGCCAGAAAATTCAGGACAAGGCCGCGGCGGCGGGCGTGACCCCCAAGCGGTATGTGGACAACATCGTGGAGGGCCCCGGCGGCGTGAAGGAACTGTGGAAGCTGATGAACATCAGCTACGACCGGTTCATCCGCACCACCGACGACTACCATGTGGAGAGCTGCCAGAAAATTTTCCAGAAGCTGTACGACCAGGGCGACATTTACAAGAGCGTCTACAAGGGTCACTACTGCAAGCCCTGCGAGAGCTTCTGGACCGACAGCCAGCTGAAGGACGGCAAATGCCCCGACTGCGGCGGCGAGGTCTACGAGGCCGAGGAAGAGGCTTACTTCTTCAAGACCGGAAAATACGCCGACCGGCTGCTGCAATACTACGAGGACCACCCTGCCTTCATTCAGCCGGAGAGCCGCCGCAACGAGATGATCGCCTTCATCAACCAGGGCCTGCAGGACACCTGCGTCTCCCGCACCTCGGTGTCCTGGGGCATCCCGGTGCCCTTCGACCCCAAGCACACCATGTATGTGTGGGTGGACGCGCTGTCCAACTACATCACCGCCCTGGGCTACGGCAACGAGAAGTATCACGATTACGACGCCTTCTGGCCCGCCGACCTGCACATGATCGGCAAGGAGATCCTGCGCTTCCACACGATCCTCTGGCCCGCCATGCTGATGGCGCTGGACCTGCCCCTGCCCGAGCGGGTGTTCGGCCACGGGTGGCTGCTGCTGGACGGCGGCAAGATGAGCAAGTCCAAGGGCAACGTGGTGGACCCGGCGGTGCTCTGCGGGCGTTACAGCGTGGACGCCATCCGCTACTTCCTGCTGCGGGAGATCCCCTTCGGCAACGACGGCGTGTTCTCCAACGAGGCGCTCATCGCCCGCATCAACTCCGACCTTGCCAACGACCTGGGCAACCTGCTCAGCCGCACGGTGGCCATGGTGGAGAAGTACTTCGGCGGCACCCTGCCCGCCGGGCGGCAGAGCGGCGAATTTGACGACGACCTCATCAAAACGGTGAGCGAGATGCCCGCGAAGGCCGCCGCCTGCATGGACGACCTGCTCATCCCCCAGGCATTGCAGGAAATTTTCAAGGCCATCCAGCGGGCCAACAAGTACATCGACGAGACCGCCCCTTGGGCCCTGGCCAAGGACGAGGCGAACCGCGACCGGCTGGCCATGGTGCTGTACAACCTGTGCGAGGCGCTGCGCTTCGCCGCGGTGCTGCTGGCCCCCTTCCTGCCGGACACCGCCGACAAGATGGCCGCCCAGCTGGGCCTTGCCGACGCCGACCGGGCCTGGGCGGGCCTGCGCTTTGGCGGCAAGGCGGAGTACACCGTGCACAAGGGCGACGCGCTGTTCCCCCGCATCGACGCGGCGAAGGAGCTGGCGGAGCTGGCCGCGGCCCACGAGGCCAAGGTGAAGGCCGCCGCCGAGAAGGCCGCGGCGGAAAAGGCCGCCGGGCAGCCCGCGGCGAAACCCGCGGCTGCCGAGAACATCGAGCACCAGCCGGAGATCGCCTTCGACGACTTCTGCAAGGTGGAACTGCGGGTGGCCCAGGTGCTCACCTGCGAGGCCCTGCCCGAGAGCCGCAAGCTGCTGAAAATGACCCTCTTTGACGGCGAGCGGGAGCGCACCATCCTCTCCGGCATCGCCAAGTGGTACAAGCCCGAAGATCTGATCGGCCGCAAGGTGGGCATCGTGGCCAACCTCGCCCCCCGCCCGATGATGAAGGGCAAGTATGTGAGCGAGGGCATGGTGATGGCCGCCGACATGCCGGACGGCGGCGCCTCGGTGGTCTTCTTCCCCGACGACGTGCTGCCCGGCAGCGCCATCCACTGATGGCCGGCCCCATCTTTGACAGCCACGCCCACTACCTCAGCCGCCAGTTCGACGGCGACCGGCAGCAGCTTTTGGAAAGCCTGCCCGCCGCCGGCGTGGCGGGGGTGGTGGAGTGCGCCACCGACCTGGCCACCAGCAAAGGGGCGGTGGCCCTGGCCGCCGCGTGGCCTTTCGTGTGGGCGGCGGTGGGCATCCACCCGGAGAGCCTCATCGAGTCAGACGCCTCCACCAACGCCGAATTTGCCGGCGACTGGAAGGCGGAACTGGCCGCCATCGCCCCGCTGCTGGAGCAAAACAAGGTGGTGGCGGTGGGGGAGATCGGCCTGGACTACCACTGGCCCATCCCCAAAGAGGCTCAGCTGGAACTGTTCGAGGCCCAGATCCGCCTGGCGCTGGAACTGGACAAACCCGTCATCGTCCATGACCGCCAGGCCCACGCCGACACCTACGCGCTGCTCAAGAAATACCGCCCCAAAGGGGTGCTGCACTGCTTTTCCGGCGCGGCGGAGGACGCCGCCTGGCTCACCGCCCAGGGGCTGTACATCGGCTTTGGAGGGGCCGTCACCTTCAAAGGGGCCAAGCGGGCGGTGAAGGCCGCCGCGGCCGTTCCGCCGGACAAGCTGCTGCTGGAGACCGACTGCCCCTACATGGCCCCCGAGCCCTGCCGGGGCACCCGGTGCGACTCCCGCCTCATCGCCCACACCGCCGCCTTCCTGGCGGACGTCCGGGGCGTGGAAGCGGAGCGGCTGCTCCAGACTGCCTGTCAAAACGCCCGGGCCCTCTTCGGCCTCGGCTGAACCATTTCAAAATTGAACACAAGGAGAGAATACCCATGAAAGCACGCCTTCCCAAACGCCGCGAGTTCGTCATCAGCTTCCCCGAGGGCAGCGACGAGGCCCGCAACAACGAGGCCTGGGAGAAGCTGAATCAGATCGTGGAGGACTATAAAAAGACCCACAACGGAAACAGCGTCTACGAGCCCACCTTCATCCAGGACAACGAGGAGAAGGTCAAAGCCCTCCAGGCGGAGTACGGTTTCACCTACACCATCGAGGAGAAGTAAAAAGGACACGACAAAGCCCCTTCCCGCCGCGGGAAGGGGCTTTGTCTGTTTTGTCTGCTTAAGCGTAAAGGCAACCCCCGGCTCTGCCGGGGAGTGTCAAAAAGCTTTAGCTTCAAGTACCGAGCGAAGCGAGAAAAGAACAGCAACTTTATGGTTGCCCAAAAGTTAATTTGTGGAAAAGCAATGCCCGTTTACGGGCTGCCGTGCAAGTGATGCAAGAGGTGGATAATTCAATGCCTCTTGAGAGGCTTGCCGGTATGAGGCCCTTCCAGGGCCTACTCAAGCCCCCGGCTTAGCCGGGGGTCCTGACTTGGGGCTTCACGGCAGGGTCTGGCCGTCACAGCAGCGTCTGGCCGTTGACCTCCAGCCGGAAGGTGAGTTTAAAATATTCGGCGGCCTTGCGGCAGAGCAGCATCCGGTCGAGGAAGATCTCAAAGTAGTCCATCACCGGGCAGACGGAGGTGTCCAGCTGGATGCGCAGGGTCAGGGTGCGCTGCTCCTTGTCCAGCTCCAGGTCCGAGCGCTCCACCGCCCAGTTCACCCGGTCGTGGATGTCAAAGCGGATGGTGTCCCGGTTGCGCACCCGGCTGCGGCGCACGTCGCTCTTGTCCGCCAGGATCAGCGACGCCGCCACCCCGTTCACCGGGTAGGCGGTGCCCTCGTCGTGGTTGCCGATGGCCGTCACCACCAGGGCGGTGTCGGCGGGGGGCATGCCCATCTTGTCCAGGATGCGGAAGGCCATCACCGCGCCGCTCTGGGCGTGGTCCACCCGGTTCACCAGGTTGCCGATGTCGTGCATGTAGCCGGCGATGCGAGCCAGTTCCACCGTGCGCTCGTCCGCCCCCAGCTGCTCCAGCAGGTGACTGGCCACCGCCGCGCACCGGGTCACATGGGCAAAGGAGTGCTCGGTGAACCCCAGGGCGATCAGCGAGGCGTCCGCCTGCTGGATGTAGGTGTTGATTTCGGCGCTCTGGCGCACCATCTCGTAGGTCACGGGCAGGCTGGACATAGTTTTCCTCCGCTTTGCTTTGGATGTTACAGGTTGGGTTTGAAGCTGACGAACCGGCGCAACTCGCCGCCGATGAGCGGCCGGCACCACTCCACAAAGGCGTCGGTGACGTCGCAGCCATCGGCGCTGATGTACTCGTCGGGCATCTTGCGCTCGTGGAGCATCACCTGCTCCACCGGGATGAGGAAGGTCTCCACCTTGTACACCGCCCCCGGCAGCCGGCGCAGGCCCACCATCACGCCGTTCTCGCCGGCCAGGGCGGCCCGGGCGGCCTCGGCGCCCACCAGCACCGCCTCGTCCCGGTCGGTCTCGGACTGGAAGGCGATGGAGGCCCGGTTGCTGATGCCCGGCTTCTCGCTGCGGGCCTTGATGCCCAGCTTCTGAATCACAAGATTGGCCAGATGGGCGCTCACGTCGCCGTAGTACACCGAGCGGCCCACCTTGAAGATGGGGGGCACGATGGAGGAGCCGTCGGGGTTGCACAGCCCCTCGCTGGCCACCACCACCACGCCGCCTTTTTTGCGGTGCAGGTCGCTCACCCGCTGCAAAAATTCCTCCTCGTTGAAGGGGCGCTCGGGCAGGTAAATCAGGTCGGGACCGTCGCCGCTGCCGGTGCGGGCCAGGGCGCTGGCGGCGGTGACCCAGCCGGCGTTGCGGCCCATGGCCTCGATCACCGACACATGGATGGGCAGGCTGCGCACGTCCTGGCTGATCTCGCTGGTGATGCCGGCGATGAACCGGGCCGCCGAGCCGAAGCCGGGGGCGTGGTCGGTGACGGCGATGTCGTTATCCACCGTTTTGGGGATGCCCACCACCCGCACGTCCACCCCGGCGGCCACGCAGGCCTTGTACAGCTTGCCGCAGGCGTCCATGCTGCCGTTGCCGCCGTTGAACAGCACCCAGCGGATGTTGTGCTTGCGGCAGATCTCGGCCATGGCGGCGTAGTGCTCGGCCTCCAGCGCGTCCCGGCTGGTGCCGATGGCGGAGGCGGGGGTCTGGAGCAGCAGCCGGAGGGTCTCCTCCGGCACGGCGGACAGATCGCAGAAGTTTTCCTTCAGCATGCCGCCGGTGCCGCCCACCGCGCCCAGCACCTTTTCCACCTCCGGGTGCTTTTTGGCCTCGGTCACCGCGCCGTACAGCGAGGAGTTGATGACGGCGGTGGGCGCGCCGCCGTGAACGATCAGAAGGTTGCCTTGTTTCATGGTGGTCTTTCCTTTCTGTGTACCTTTTTATTATAGGCCCCGGCGAGGGGGATGTAAAACAAGAAGTTTGTAAAATCGGCGGGGAACGTTGCGCATCCCGCCCCCGGCTGGTATAATAGCATGTACGCGGGCCGAACGCCCGCCAGAGCAACTTAGGATTTTAGGCTCGCCGCGCGTTTTCAAAAAGGCGCGGACCACACCGCCGGGAACTGGCAGGGCCGGGCGGTCAAAATCTAACTGCCGGAGTGTATTGTTATGTCAACGAGAAAACTTGTCCGCAGCGGCCTGGTGGCCGCCCTCTATGTGGTGCTGTGCCTGGCGCTGCAGCCCCTTTCCTTCGGCGCGGTGCAGATCCGCTTCGCCGAGGCGCTGGTGCTGCTGCCGGTGTTCGGCCCGGAGTACATCGCCGCCGCCGTGCTGGGGTGCTTTCTGTCCAACCTGCTGGGCTCGGTGCTGCCGGACGTGATCTTCGGCACCCTGGCCACCCTGCTGGCCTGCCTTGTCACCTACAAGCTGCGCAATGTGCGGGTGCGGGGCCTGGCCCTGCCCGCGGCGCTGCCGCCCATTGTGTTCAACGCCCTCATCGTGGGGCCGGAGATCGCCATCTTCTTCTCCGACACCCCCGCCACCCTGCCGCTGATGGCCTGGAACGGGTTCACCGTGGCCCTGGGCGAGGTGGTGGCCTGCGGCGTGCTGGGCGTGGCGCTGGTGAAGATCATCGAGGCGAACCCCGCCCTGCGCAAGCTGTTTGTGGAATAAACTCTTTTCGCCAAAGGAGGCCCGCCATGAAACCCCGCTGCCTGATCTGGGACTGGAACGGCACCCTGCTGGATGACCTTCAGCTGTGCCTTGACCTTTTGAACGAGCTGCTGGAGCAAAACGGCAGCACCAACCGCTACGATCTGGCGGGCTATCGGGAAATTTTCGGCTTCCCGGTGGTGGATTACTACCGGCGGGCGGGCCTGGACTTCTCAAAGCGCAGCTTTGAGGCGCTGGCGGCGGACTATGTGGCCCGTTACAACCCCGCGAGTTTCGCCTGTTCTTTGTGCCCCGGCGCGGCCGACGCATTGGCCGCACTGAAATCCGCCGGGGTGCGGCAGGTGATCCTCTCGGCCAGCGAGCAGGCGCTGCTCCGGCGCCAGGTGGAACACCTGGGCCTCGCCGGATACTTCGACGAGCTGCTGGGCCAGACCGACTACTACGCCCACGGCAAGCTGGCGGTGGGCAAGGCGTGGATGGCCCGCCAGAACTTCGATGCCGCCGAAGCGGTGCTGGTGGGGGATACCCTCCACGACGCGGAGGTGGCAAAGGGCCTGGGTGCGCAGTGTGTGCTCTGCGCCGCCGGCCACCAGAGCCGGGCGCGCCTTTTGACGGCGGGGGTGCCGGTGATCGACACGCTGGCCGAACTGCCGGCGCTGCTGGGCCTCTGAGCGCCCAGTTTCATGATACCAGCCTTCGGGCAAGAAAAAAAGGTGGAAATTTCCTCATACGGAAATCCCACCTTTTTTGTTTTTGCAGAGGATTCAAAGTGCAATGCGGTACCGGCGGGTGACGCGGGGCCGGCCGTCGATGACGTCCTTTTGCCTGTCCAGCAGAACGCCGCCGTTCTTCTCGATCACCCGGGCGGAACCGGCGTTGCCGTCGGCGCAGGTCAGCAGCACCCAGGAAAGGCCCAGCGGCCCGCGGGCGTATTCCAGCGCGCCGGCCAGCAGCCGGGTGCCCAGCCCCTGCCCCCAGCGGCCCGCCCGCACCGCGTAGCCGATGTGGCCGCCAAAGCGCTCCAGCGCGGGGGTCAGCCGGTGGCGGATGGAAACTTCCGCCAGAAACTCGTCCCCGTCCACCAGCCACAGGCAGGTGCAGGGCACATAGCCCGCCGGCAGGTCCCGCCCGGCGCGGTAGTCCGCGAACCGGGCGAACAGCCCGGCGGGGCAGCGCTCCGCGCCGCCGAAAAAGAAGGTGGGGGAGAGCCCGGCGCGGGCATACTCCTCCATTGCCTGCCGATAAGAGGCCTCGTAAGCGGGCCCGGGAAGGATGAGTTCCATGGCGCGTCACCTCACAGGCGGGGCGCTCCGCCCCGCTTTTGAGACCATTCTATCACCCGTACCCCGCGCCCGCAAGCCCTTTACGCCACGAAGCAGAACACCGCGGCGAAGTGGCAGGCGCTGCCCGCCAGGATGAACAGATGGAACAATTCGTGGAAGCCCCACCGCTCGCTCAGGTTGGGCCACTTGAGCATGTAGAGCACCGCCCCCAGCGAGTAGCACACGCCGCCGGCGGCCACAAGGCCAAGGCAGGCCGCGGGCATGGCCGCGAAGGCGGGCAGGTCCACCACGATGGCCCAGCCCAGGGCAAGATAGAGCAGGGTGCCCAGCCAGCGGGGGGCGTCCAGCCAGAGGAGTTTGAGCAGGATGCCCGCCGCGGCCATGGCCCACATGGCCCCCAGGAACACCGGTAGCTTGCCTTTGTCCATGAACTTGATGCACAGCGGGGTGTAGCTGCCCGCGATCAGCACATAGATCATGGCATGGTCCAGCTTGCGCAGCCGCCGCACCTTGGCCGCCGCCCCCAGGGCGTAGTGGTAGATGCTGCTGGCGGAGTAGAGCGCCACCAGCGAAAGCCCGAACAGCACCACCCCCGCCAGCACCGCGCCCCCCGCGCCGGTGTGCAGGCTGCGGGCCGCCAGCGCCAGCGTGCCCAGGGCGCTGGCCAGCGCCCCCCAGAAATGGGTGTAGCTGCTCACGGGCTCCCGCCCTTTTTCAAAATACCGGCTCATAACGCCACCTCCGAAACTATTATATATAGTTTTTAATACCACATAATATTATCATTATAGCTATATTGTTCCCCAAAGACAAGGCTTTGATGAAAATTCACAAAAAAGTTTCATTTGCGGGTCCGCGCCGCCAAGGGGCGGGCCGGGGCCTGCCCGGCGAACGGTGAAAAGCCGCCTTTTTGGCTTCACAGGCGGGTTTTCGACCGCCGGCGGCGTTGACAGGCCCGGCCCTTGTGATGTACTATATACAATAGCGCACTGCGGGTTTTTGTGTGCAGATTACCGGGCAGAGGGCCCCGCGGCCCGCCCGTTTCAGAATGTGAGTGATCCCATGTCTTTGATCGACAAACTGTTCGGCTCCTTCTCGGACAAGGAGCTCAAGCGCATCCGCCCCATCGCCGACGCGGTGGTGGCGCTGGAGCCGGAGATGGCCGCCAAGTCGGACGCCGAGCTGCAGGCCATGACCCCCGCTTTGAAGGAGCGGCTGGCGAACGGCGAGAGCCTGGACGACATCCTGCCCACCGCCTTCGCCGTCTGCCGCGAGGCCAGCTGGCGTGTGCTGGGCATGAAGCACTTCCCGGTGCAGATCATGGGCGGCGTGGTGCTGCACCGCGCCTGCATCGCCGAGATGAGCACCGGCGAGGGCAAGACCCTGGTGGCCACCCTGCCGGTGTACCTGAACGCCCTCACCGGCAAGGGCGTGCATGTGGTGACGGTGAACGACTACCTGGCCCGCCGCGACTCCGAGTGGATGGGCAAACTCTACCGCTGGCTGGGCCTGTCGGTGGGGCTGATCGTGCAGGGCATCACCAACGAGCAGCGCCACGCGGCCTACAACGCGGACATCACCTACGGCACCAACAACGAGTTCGGCTTCGACTACCTGCGGGACAACATGGTGGTCTACAAGGAGAACATGGTGCAGCGGGGCCACTACTACGCCATCGTGGACGAGGTGGACTCCATCCTCATCGACGAGGCCCGCACCCCCCTGATCATCAGCGGCAAGGGGGACGACTCCTCCAGCCTTTACCAGCAGGCGGACGCCTTCGCCCGCACGCTCAAGATGAGCAAGGTGGTGGAGCTGGACGAGAAAGAGGACCAGGACGCCCAGGTGGACGGCGACTATGTGGTGGACGAAAAGCACAAGACCGCCACCCTCACCGAGAGCGGCATCAAGAAGGCGGAGGCCTACTTCCATGTGGAGAACCTGGCCGACGGCGCCAACATGACCCTGGCCCACCACATCAACCAGGCCATCAAGGCCCGGGGCGTGATGAAGCGGGATATCGACTATGTGGTGCGGGACGGCGAGGTCATCATCGTGGACGAGTTCACCGGCCGTTTGATGATCGGCCGGCGGTACAACGAGGGCCTGCACCAGGCCATCGAGGCCAAGGAGGGCGTGCAGGTGGCCGCCGAGAGCAAGACCCTGGCCACCATCACCTTCCAGAACTACTTCCGCATGTATGAGAAGCTGGCGGGCATGACCGGCACCGCCAGCACCGAGGCGGACGAGTTCAGCGAGATCTACGGCCTGAACATCGTCACCGTGCCCACCAACAAGCCCTGCCAGCGCAAGGACCTGCCGGACAGCGTCTACAAGACGGTGAACGGCAAGTACGACGCGGTGGTCAAGCAGGTGGTGGAGTGCCACGCCAAGGGCCAGCCGGTGCTGGTGGGCACCGTGAGCATCGAGAAGAGCGAGACCCTCAGCAAACTGCTCAGCCGCCAGGGCGTCAAGCACAACGTGCTGAACGCCAAGAACCACGAGAAGGAAGCGGAGATCGTGGCCCAGGCGGGCAAGAAGGGCGCCGTGACCATCGCCACCAACATGGCGGGCCGCGGCACCGACATCATGCTGGGCGGCAACGCCGAGTACATGGCCAAGGCCACCCTGCGCAAGGAGGACTACCCCGAGGAGCTGATCGCCGAGGCGGACGGCCACGCCGAGACCCTGGACGAGCAGATCCTGGCCATCCGCGCCCGCTTTGACGAACTGCTGAAAAAGTACAAGGAAGAGATCAGCGCCGAGGCGGACGAGGTGCGCGCCGCCGGCGGCCTGTTCATCATCGGCACCGAGCGCCACGAGAGCCGCCGCATCGACAACCAGCTGCGCGGCCGCGCCGGCCGCCAGGGCGACCCCGGCGCCTCCCGGTTCTTCCTCAGCCTGGAGGACGATTTGATGCGCCTGTTCGGCGGCGAGCGGGTGCAGAACCTGATGAACACCTTAGGGCTCGAGGACGACGTGCCCATCGAGAACCGGATGCTCACCGGCACCATCGAGAGCGCCCAGAAGAAGCTGGAGGCCCAGAACTTCGGCATCCGCAAGAACGTGCTGCAGTTCGACGACGTGATGAACAAGCAGCGCGAGATCATCTATGGCCAGCGCCGCAAGGTGCTCAACGGCGAGGACCTGTCCGCCACCATCCGCTCCATGCTGGAGGAGAACATCCAGGCCAGCGTGGCCAGCTTCTGCGCCGGCGAAAATCCCGCCGACTGGGACTTTGCCGCCCTGCGCCGCCACTACCAGGGCTGGCTTGCCCGCCCCACCGATTTCGTCTATCCCGAGGAGGAGCTCAAGGGCCTCACCCGGGAGAAGGTGGCCGACGTGCTGCTGGAGCGGGGCCGCGCCATCCTGGACGCCAAGGAAAAGCAGTACGGCTCGCCGGTGATGCGGGAGCTGGAGCGGGTGTGCCTGCTGCGCAACGTGGACACCAAGTGGATGGACCACATCGACAACATGGACCAGCTGCGCCAGGGCATCTACCTGCGCAGCTACGGCCAGCGGGACCCGGTGGTGGAATACCGCATCGAGGGCTTCGAGATGTTCGACGCCATGGTGGACAGCATCCGGGAGGACACCGTGCGCATGCTGCTCACGGTGCAGCTGCGCACCGAGCAGCCGGTGCAGCGCACCCAGGTGGCCAAGCCCACCGGCGACGCCGCCACCCCCGGCAAGGGCACGGTGAACACCGGCAAGAACGGCCCGGCGAAGGCCGTGCGCATCGGCCGCAATGACCCCTGCCCCTGCGGCAGCGGCCTCAAGTGGAAAAAGTGCACCTGCAAGGAGTATCACCCCGATCTGTAAAACAAAAAAGGGCGGGCGCCGGCAAAATGCCGGCGCCCGCTTTTTGCGCCCGATACATAAATTTTGCCGCCGCGGGAGAAACTGCAAACAGAACTTTTTGCGAGACGGGAGGAGACCCTGTTTGAAGATCACGGTGGAAGAATACGGCCGGCTGGTGGGAAAGGCCAGCCCCCACTCCAAGCTGCTGCGTGACTGCCTGTGGGCCTTTTTGGTGGGCGGCGGCATCTGCCTTGCGGGCGAGGCGCTGCGCAAGGCCTATATGGCGGCGGGCTTTGTGCGCAGCGACGCGGGCTGCATGACCAGCGTCACCCTCATCGCGCTGTCCGCCGTCACCACCGCCCTGGGCTGGTATCACAAGCTGGCGGCAAAGGCCGGGGCGGGCACGCTGGTGCCCATCACCGGCTTTGCCAACGCGGTGGTCAGCCAGGCCATCGAGGCCCGCAGCGAGGGCTATGTCACCGGCGTGGGGGCCAAGATGTTCCAGATCGCCGGCCCGGTGATCGTCTACGGGGTGCTGGCCAGCACCGCCTGGGGGGCGCTGTACTATTTCCTGCGCCCCTGGATCTGAGAGGGCGGTGAACGCCATGCGCAAGGGCGACACCATCCTGTTTGAAGCGCCGCCGGTCATCCTGGCCCAGGGGGCCGTGGGCGGCAAGAAGGAGGGGGAGGGCCCGCTGGCGGCCCAGTTTGACCTGCTCTTCCCCGAGAACAGCCTGGGGGAGGCCACCTGGGAGCAGGCGGAGAGCCGGCTGCAGCAGCACTGCCTGGAACTGACGCTGCAAAAGGCCCGGCTGCCGCTGGAGCGGCTGAGCCTGGTGCTGGGGGGCGACCTGCAGAACCAGTGTACCGCCACCGCCTACCACATGAGCCGCACCGACGTGCCCTTTGCCGGGCTGTACGGGGCCTGCAGCACCATGACCGAGGCGCTGGCGCTGGCAGCCTGCCTGGCGGCGGGGGGCTGTGTGGAGGTGGCGGCGGCCCTGGTCAGCAGCCACTTCTGCGCGGCGGAACGGCAGTACCGCACCCCTTTGAGTTACGGCGGCAAGCGCACCCCCACCGCCCAGTGGACGGCCACCGCTGCCGGCTGCTGCCTGGTGGCCCCCGATGGTACGGGGCCCCGGGTGGCCTCGGCCACCTTCGGCCGGGTGCGGGACTACGGCGTCACCGACCTGACCAACATGGGGGCGGCCATGGCCCCCGCCGCCGCCGAGACCATCCTGCGCCACTGTGCCGACACCCACCGCACCCCCGCGGACTATGACGCCGTCTACACCGGCGATCTGGGGTTGGTGGGCAGCCGGCTGCTGGCGCAGCTTTTGAAGGCGGAGGGCCTGGAGATAAAAAACCACACCGACTGCGGGCTGGAACTTTACGACGTGCACAAGCAGGATGTGCAGGCCGGCGGCAGCGGGGCGGGCTGCTCGGCGGCGGTGCTCTGCGCCCGGGTGCTGCCCGCGCTGCGAAAAGGGCGGCTGCGCCGGGTGCTGTTCCTCTCCACCGGGGCGCTGATGAGCCAGATCACCAGCCAGCAGGGAATGAGCATCCCCGGCGTGGCGCACCTGGTGGAACTTGTGAGCGAGGAGGAGCAATTATGACGTACCTTTGGGCGTTCGTGGTGGGCGGCCTCATCTGCGTGGCGGGGCAGCTGCTCATCGATCTCACCAGCATCACCCCCGCCCGGGTGCTGGTGATCTATGTGGCGGCGGGCGTTGTGCTCAGCGCCCTGGGCCTCTACGACCCGCTGGCGGAGTTTGCCGGCGCGGGGGCCAGCGTGCCGCTGCTGGGCTTCGGGCACCTGCTGGCCCAGGGCGTGATGGACACGGTGGACAAGATGGGCCTGCTGGGGGCCCTCTGCGGCGGCTTTTCCGCTGCGGCCGCCGGCATCACTGCCAGCCTCGCCTGCGGGGTGCTGGCCGCCGCCTTCAGCCACTCCAAAGACCAGAACTGACGGCAGCCCCGCAGAAAAAATGGCCGCTGCACAAAGGAGAGCCGCGCTAAAAAAGGCGGTCCGCCCGCGGGCGAAGGGACGTTTCCGACGCCCGGCCTTGGGTCCGGCGCTCCGGGCCGCCTGCCCTGCGGGGCGGGCGCGAGTGCGGCCGGCCTCCGCCGCCCCCCGGCGCGGGCTGCCCGCCCGGACATACAAAAAGGCACCCCTTCGCCCGAAGGGGTGCCTTTTGCTGCGTTCTTCTCAGAACAGGCCGGTGATGCGGCCGTTCTCGTCCACGTCGATGTTCTCGGCGGCGGGCTTTTTGGGCAGGCCGGGCATGGTCATGATGCTGCCCATGATCACCACCACGAACCCCGCCCCGGCGGAGAGGCGCACGTCCCGCACGGTCATGGTGAAACCCTCCGGCGCGGCCAGCAGGGTGGCGTCGTCGCTGAAGGAGTACTGGGTCTTGGCGATGCACACCGGCAGTTTGCCGTAGCCCATGGCCTCGATGCGCGCCAGCGCCTTTTTGGCGGGGGCGCTCCAGCTCACCGCCGCCGCCCGGTAGATCTTCTTCGCCACCGCGTCCACCTTGTCCGCCAGGGGCATCTCGTCCGGGTAGGTGAAGTTGAGTTTCGTCTCGGGCTGCATCACGCTCAGCACCGCCCGGCCCAGTTCCAGGCCTCCCTTGCCGCCCTCGGCGAACACGGTGGCCAGCTCGCAGGGCACGCCCAGCTCGGCGCAGATGTCCCGCAGGCAGTCGTGCTCCTCGGCGCTGTCGGTGGGGAAGGCGTTGATGGCCACGCACACCGGCACGCCGAAGCCCCGCATATTCTCCACATGGCGGGCCAGGTTCGCCGCGCCCGCCTTCAGGTAGTCCAGGTTGGGCACGCCCAGCTGGTCTTTGGGGCAGCCGCCGTGGTGCTTCAGCGCCCGCACGGTGGCCACCAGCACCACCGCGTTCGGGGCAAGGCCGGTCATCCGGCACTTGATGTCCAGAAACTTCTCCGCGCCCAGGTCCGCGCCGAAGCCCGCCTCGGTGACCACATAGTCCGCCAGCGACAGGCTCAGCCGGGTGGCCATCACGCTGTTGCAGCCGTGGGCGATGTTGGCGAAGGGGCCGCCGTGGATGATGGCGGGATTGTTCTCCAGCGTCTGCACCAGGTTGGGGTCGAAGGCGTCCTTCAAAAGGGCGGCCATCGCCCCCGCCGCGCCGATCTGGCCGGCGGTCACCGGCTCGCCGGCGTAGGTGTAGCCCACCACGATGCGGGAAAGGCGCTCCTTCAGGTCCGCGAGGTCGGTGGCCAGGCAGAAGATGGCCATCACCTCGCTGGCCACCGTGATGTCAAAGCCGTCCTCCCGGGGGGTGCCGTTCACCTTGCCGCCCAGGCCGTCGGTCACATAGCGCAGCTGCCGGTCGTTCATGTCCACACAGCGCTTCCAGGTCACCTGGCGGGGGTCGATGTTCAGGGGGTTGCCCTGGTAGATGCTGTTGTCCACCATGGCGGCCAGCAGGTTGTTGGCCGCGCCGATGGCGTGAATGTCGCCGGTGAAGTGGAGGTTGATGTCCTCCATGGGTACCACCTGGGCGTAGCCGCCGCCGGCCGCGCCGCCCTTGATGCCGAACACCGGCCCGAGGCTGGGCTCCCGCAGGCAGAGCATGGTTTTTTTGCCCAGGGCGTTCAGCGCGTCCGCCAGGCCGCAGCTGATGGTGGTCTTGCCCTCCCCCGCCGGGGTGGGGCTGATGGCCGTCACCAGGATCAGCTTGCCCTGCTTGGCCGCCTTTTTAGCCAGCCGGTGATCGATCTTGGCTTTGTACCTGCCGTACAGGCTGATGTCCTCCTCCGAGAGGCCCAGCTGCCCGGCGATATCGGTGATGGGCTTTAAGGTCCCCTCCTGGGCGATCTGGATATCCGTTTTCATGCACGCCACCCTTTCTGTCACATCCCGGGGCGAAACAAGCCCCGCTTTCTCTTACAATACCATGGTAGCAGAACCGGCCGCCGGTTACAAGGCCCGCCGCAAAAGTAACACTTTCCCGGCGGGCGGCCGCGGCATGCCCTCTTTGCTCTCTGCGCCTTCCCGTTCCGCATGCCCTTGTCCCGGACGCACCTGCGCCCGCCGCCCCGCCGCCGCCTTTTCCCGCCGCTCTGCGCCCATGCCCGCCGCCGCGCCGCGATGGGCCACCGGGCCTGCCGTCGCCCGCTCTGTGTTGGGGCAGCTGTTGCCCGCCCCTGTCCGCGCTCCGCTTGTGGCTGCTGCCCCGTCGCCCGCCTTTTCCCGCCCGCGTTCCGCGCTTCGACGGCCGTTTCCCTGCATTTGGCCCCGCCCCGCGCCCTTGTGCCGCCGGGCGGAGTTGTGCTATAATATATTCTGTATCTTTATGACCCGTCGGAGATATAACGCTCTTCGGCGAATATGAGCAAACTTATACTTATGGTAAAAGGCGGGAGAGCGCAATGATCGACAACGAGGCCCTTCACTATCTGGACAACGCCGCCACCACCCGGGTGGCCCCCGAGGTGGCCGACGCCATTTACAAGACCATGGTGAACCACTGGGGCAATCCCTCCAGCCTCTACACCCCCGGCGTGGAATCCAGGGAACTGCTGGACAAGGCCCGGAACATCGTGGGCCGCACCCTGGGGGCCGAGCCGGGGCAGGTATTCTTCACCGGCTGCGGCAGCGAGAGCAACAACATCGCCATTCTGGGCGCGGCGCTGGCCCGGCGCAGCTGGGGCAAAAAGATCGTGGCCAGCGGCTTCGAACACCCCAGCGCGGCGCTGCCCCTGGCCCGTCTGGCCGAAGAGGGCTTTGAGGTGGACTTTGTGGCCCCCGGCGCGGACGGCCGTCTGGATGTGGACGCCATCGCCGACCGGGTGGACAAGGGCACCATTTTAGTCACCTGCATGCAGGTGAACAACGAGACGGGCGCAAGGCAGGACGTAAAGAAGCTGGCCGCCCGGGTGAAAGAGGCGAACAGCCGCACCGCCGTCCATGTGGACGGGGTGCAGGCATGGATGCGTCTGCCGGTAAGCCTGGAAAACATCGACAGCTACACCGTCAGCGGCCACAAGATCCACGCCCCCAAGGGCGTGGGCGCGCTCTACCTGCGCCGGGGCTATAACATCCAGCCGCCGTACCTAGGCGGCGGGCAGGAGAAGGGCCACGGCGGCGGCCAGGAGCAGGGGGTGCGCCCCGGCACCGAGAACCTGCCCTACGTGGTGGGCCTTGCCACCGCCGCGAGGCGGATGGAAAAGACCTTTGACGCGCGCGCGGCCCATGTGGCGGCGCTGAACGCCCGGCTGCGGGCGGGCCTTGCCGGCCTGGACGTGGTGCTCAACAGCCCCGCGGACGCGGTGAGCGAGGTGCTCAACTTCAGCACCATGCGGGTGAAGAGCGAGACCATGCTCCACTATCTTGAACAGACCAAGGTGTATGTGTCCAGCGGGTCGGCCTGCTCAAGGGGCGCCGCCAGCCACACCCTCGCGGCCATGGGCCTGGAGCCGCGGCGCATCGACACGGCGCTGCGGGTGAGCTTCTGCGCCGAGAACACCGAAGCCGACGTGGACGCGCTGCTGAACGGCCTGGAGCAGGGCCTCAAAACGCTGGCGCAGCTGCGCTGAGAAACACCGCCCCGCTCAGGGGCGACAAGGAGAGACGAGATGAAGGAAGTCATTCTGTGCTATCAGGGCGAGATGGCCCTGAAGGGCCTGAACAAGGCCACCTTTGAGGCGGCGCTGGCCAAGGCCCTGCGCTTTCGGGTGCGGGAGCTGGGCAAATTCCAGGTGTACAAGGCCCAGAGCACCATGTATGTGGAGCCCCGGGACGAGGAGGCCGCATCGAATTTCGACGAGGCCTTTCACCGGGTGAGCCAGGTGTTCGGCCTGGCGGCCCTCAGCCGGGCGGCGGTGTGCGAAAAGGACTTTGCGGCCATCCAGGCCACGGCGGAAGCCTATCTGGGCGAGGCGCTGCGCGGCGTGCGCACCTTCAAGGTGGAGGCCAAGCGGTCGGACAAGTCCTTTCCCATGAAGAGCCCCGAGATCAGCCGGGAGCTGGGGGGCTTCCTGCTCTCCAAACACCCTCACCTGAAGGTGGACGTGCATCACCCGGACATCGTGGTCATGGTGGAGGTGCGGGACTACGGCGCCTACATCCACGGCCCCAAGGTGCCGGGGGCGGGCGGCCTGCCGGTGGGCACCAGCGGCCGGGCGGTGAACATGCTCTCCGGCGGCATCGACAGCCCGGTGGCCGCCTGGTACATGGCCCGGCGGGGCCTGGCCATCCACCACATCCACTTCGCCAGCCCGCCCTACACCAGCGAGGCGGCCAAGCGCAAGGTGGCCACCCTGGCCCAGATCATCAGCGGCTACACCGGCAGCTGCGTTTTGTATGTGGTGCCCTACACCACCCCCCAGGAGTACATCCGGGACCACGCGCCCGACGTGCTGTTCACCGTGCTCATGCGCCGCAGCATGATGCGCATCGCGAACCGCATCGCCAAGGACATCGACGCCAAGGCTCTCATCACCGGCGAGAGCCTGGCCCAGGTGGCCAGCCAGACCCTGATGGCCCTGGCCTGCACCGACGCGGCCCAGGACCTGCCGGTGCTGCGCCCGCTGATCGGCATGGACAAGACCGAGATCATCGAGACGGCCCGCCGCATCGGCACCTTCGACACCAGCATCCTGCCCTACGAGGATTGCTGCACCATCTTCACCCCGCCCCACCCCAAGACCAAGCCCACCCTGGCCGAGGTGGAGGCGGCGGAGGCCGCCATGCCGGAACTGCTCTGGCTGGAAAAGCAGGCCGCCGACGGGGTGGAGCGCATCCGCATCGACATGCGCAAAGCGCAGGAAGACGAGGACGACCTTCTCGCCTGACGCGCCGGACCGGCGGGCCCCTGGCCCGCCCAAAGGGGGAGTGAAACGTGACCGCTGAGATCATCTGTGTGGGCACCGAGCTGCTGCTGGGGGACATCCTGAACACCAACGCCCGGTTCCTGGCCCGGGAACTGGCGGCGCTGGGCTTTGACGTGCTGCATCAGCAGGTGGTGGGGGACAACGCCGCCCGCCTGGAGGAAACGGTGCGCGCCGCCATGGCCCGCAGCGACCTGCTGGTGTTCTCCGGGGGCCTTGGCCCCACGGCGGACGATTTGACCAAGGAGACGGTGGCCCGCTGCTTTGACGACGAGATGCGCTTTGAGCCCAAGGTGCTGGAGGACATCCGCGCCTTCTTCACCTCCACCGGCCGCACCACCCCCGCCAACAACGAAAAGCAGGCCCTGGTGCCCCAAAAGGGCGGCTGGTTCGAAAACCCCAACGGCACCGCCCCGGCGGTGTGGTTTGAGGCGGGCGGCAAGCGGGCGGTGCTGCTGCCCGGCCCGCCCTCGGAACTGGAACCCCTGTGGAAGAGCGCGGTGCGCCCCTTTTTGCAAAAGGGACAGACGCGGGTGCTGCAAAGCCTTGTGCTGCGCCTGTGCGGCATCGGCGAGAGCCACGCCGAGGAGCTGCTGGGCCATCTCTTCGGGAACGAGAACCCCACTGCCGCCGTCTACGCAAAAACGGCGGAACTGACCATCCGCATCACCGCCGCCGCCCCCGACGAGGAAAGGGCCCGGGCCATGTGCCGGGAGTACGCCCAAAACTTCTACCGGCTGGCGGGGGAGTACATCTATGCCGAGGGGGAAGAGGGCCTGGAATACGCCCTGGTGGACGCGCTGCGGCAGAAGGGCCTGACCCTGGCCACCGCCGAAAGCTGCACCGGCGGCCTTGTGAGCCAGCTGGTCACCAACGTGCCCGGCGCAAGCGAAGTCTTCGGTTTCGGCTTTGTGACCTACGCGAATGAAGCAAAACAGAAGCTGCTGGGGGTGAGCGCCGCCGCGCTGGAACAGCACGGCGCGGTGAGCCCCCAGGTGGCCGCCGCCATGGCGGCGGGGGCCGCCCGTGCAGCCGGCGCGGACGTGGCCGTGGCCCTCACCGGCATCGCCGGGCCGGGGGGCGGCACCCCCGAAAAACCGGTGGGCCTTGTGTATCTGGGCGCGGCCCGGGGCGGCGAGGTGTTTGTCAAGCGGCTGGACCTGGGCAAACGCGACCGGGCCACCGTCCGCCTGGCCGCCGCCAAAAACGCGCTGGACGCCGCGAGGCGGCTGGCCCTGGGCCTGCCCCTGCCCGGCGCGGTGCGCGCCGAGGACATCCCGGAATAAGAGGTGAACACAATGGAACAGAAATCCTCCAGGCTGGTGCTGCGGCTGTTCGGCCCCCGGCGGGACCAGGTGACCCAGGTGCTGCGCGCCGCGGCGGACCAGGGCTGCCCCGGGCTGAACCTGCTGATGAAAAACGGGGAGTACGCCGTCTGTGTCACCGCCCGGGCGAACACCGCCGAGGAGGCGGCCGCCATCTGCCGCCGCTGGCGGGATTATTTTGAGGGCCGTTTCGGCGACGCTGTGTTCTGCGTGGGCGAGGAGAGCCTCGCCGAGGTGGCGGTGACGGAACTGGTGGAGGCCGGGCGGCTGTTCGTGGCCGCCGACGCTGCCACCGGCCGGCTGCTGGACGCCGCCCTCGCCGGCTGCGAGATGGCGGGCAGCGTCTACGACTTCGGCACCCAGAGCTACGCCCATCCCAGGCGGGGGGCGAAGGTGACGCCCAACCGGCGGCTGGTGAAAAAATACCCCAACTGTCCGGTGCAGCCGGCGGCCACCCGCGCCCACGCGGCGCTGCGGGTGTCCGGCGCGGACTGGGCGGTGGCCTACAGCCCCTCCAACGACACCCATCCCGCCTTTGTGCTGGTGTGCGGCGAAAAATACGCCTGGGTGTGCCCGCTGCCCCCGGAGGGCGAGGAGCAGGCCCTGGCCGTGGGCTGGCTGCTGGATATGCTGCGGCGCATGGCCCGGGGCAAGGGGATGGAGCCCTTTGTGGAGCGGTTCCGCCTGGGCGGCCCCGCCCCGAAACTGGAACTGCCCGGGCAGGCGCTGGCGGGCCTGGCCGCCCCCGCGCCCGCGGCAAAAGCGGCGCCCCCCGTGCCGCGGGAACCGGCGCCCGCGGCCGCCCCGGTGAACACGATACCCCCGGAAAAAGCGGCTGCCCCGGAAAAAGCGGCTGCCCCCGCCAAAACGGACCCCGCGCCGGCCTTCACCGGCAAGGCGCCCCGGGCCGGGAGCGGGGCCGCCGACCGGCTGGGCCCCGACGAACAGCTCACCAGCGCGGCCCAGCTGCTCTTTGACGACGACGCCCCTCTGCCCACCGAAGAACCCGCCCGCCGGCCCGCCGGGCCCCACTGGGGGCGGCTCATCGGCTGCATCCTGCTGGTGGCGGCCATCGCCGGCGGGGTGGCGCTGTGGCTGTGGCAGGGCGGCAAGCTGCCCGGCGGCGGCAGCGTGCTGGGCGACGTGGGCTACGGCACCGCCGACTACGACACCGCCGCCCGGGATTACCTGCTGGCCCAGCAGGCCAAAAATGCGGGGGTGGCGGCCTATCTGGCCCTCCCCTCGCTGGACGGCGCGCTGGTCTGGTCCGCCGACGGGGCGGCCGGCGGCGGCGAGCCGGGCACCGTGAGCGCCGCCGAAGACGAACTGCCCCGCTTTACCGGGTCCGACACGCTGGGCCAGAGCCAGAGCAACGTGATCGTGCGCTGCCCGGCCTCCTCCATGGAGCAGCTCAGCCAGCTGGCCCAGGAGGATGTGCTGAAGGCCAACAGCGGCTTCACCCTCTACACCGCCGGCGGCGACTACCGCTACAAGGTGCTGGCGGTCTACGAGTGGGACCCCGCCGAGACGGGGGAGTCCGCCTTTGACCTCTATGGCCTGCAGGACCTGTCCAATTATGAGGATTATCTGACCTTTGTGCTGGGGGCCAAGGCCCGCAGCCTCTACGAGATGCCCGCCGACGTGCAGGACGGCGACGCCTTCGTCACCCTGGTGGCGGACAGCCCCGCCTCCGGCGGACGGATGCTGGTGATCACCGGCCGCCAGCTGCGGGCCAACGAGGCCGCCATCCTGTTCGGCAATCAGGTGCAGCCCGCCGAGCAGCCCCTGATGCCCATGGCCGTCTATGAGAGCGAGGGCCTCTCCGCCCCCAGCCTCACCACCCTCAGCCAGTACTGGCTGAACTGGTACATCACCGGCGGCGCCACCTCCAGCGACGTGCAGGAGCAGGCCGGCATGCCCACCGAGGACCGCCCCCTGAGCGAGGTGGGCGGCGGCGAGGCGGTGGAGCCCTCCGCATCCCCCGCGCCGGACGCTTCGGCAAGCCCGGAGCCTTCGCCCAGCCCGTCCCCGTCGGCCAGCCCCTCGGCTTCGGCCACGCCCGGGCCCTCCGCCACCCCCGCGCCCTCGGCCAGCGCCGCGCCCACCCCCACCCCCGCGCCCACCCCCGCGCCCACCCCGGAACCCACCCCCACGCCCGCGCCCTCCTCGGGCACCATCACCGTCACCATGAACGGTGTGCGGCAGGAGATGGACCTGGCGGAGTGCCTGGCCATGATCGCCCGCAATGAGATGGGCGCCAACGCCCCCATTGAGGCCTACAAGGCGCAGATGGTGGCGGCCCACAGCTGGATCCTCAGCCAGGGCGGCGCGCCCAGCGTGTCGGGCCTGGAGCCCAGCGAGACCATCCGCGCCGCCGCCCGGGAGGTGGCGAACCAGATCCTCACCTACAACGGCAGCGTGGCCTTCACCCCCTACTTCGCCTCCGCGGCCTTTGGCACCAACTCCAGCCAGGAGGTGTGGGGCGGCGCCCGGCCCTACCTGGTCAACGTGGACAGCCCCTACGACAAGGACTACGCCTCCAACTGGCAGAACACCCGGGTATACTACGCCAGCGAGGTGGCCGCCCGCGCCCAGGAGCGCCTGGGAGTGGACCTCTACGCCTACAACAGCGACCCGAATACCTGGTTCGGCGACATCGTCAAGAACTCCAGCGGCTACGTCACCAGTATGCGGCTGGGCACCGCCACCATCAGCGGTCGCGACCTGCGGGAGAACGTGCTGAATAACGTCAACGGCAAGACCCTGCGCTCCGCCGCCTTCGACATCGTCTACGACGCCGGCGCCGACGCCTTCAGCATCACCACCTACGGCTACGGCCACGGCTGCGGCATGAGCCAGATGGGCGCCTGGGGCTACGCCGCCAACGGCTGGGGTTACGCCGACATCCTGGCCCATTACTATCCCGGCACCACCCTGGTCACCCAGTGACAGAACCAAACAAATCCCCCCGCGCCGCGGCGCGGGGGGATTTGTTTGTCCATCGTGGACAAAACCCACGGTAAAATATAGTAAAATGGCACAAAAACGGGAATCTGTTTTGTGTTAATGGGCGAAAATCGTCAAAACATCTCCTTTTTTGGGTCAAGATAGGGTATAATTCCCCTGTAACTCTTTTGACATTTTTGGCCCGCCGACCCGGGCCGCAAACAACGAAAGCGAGGGAACGACCCTTTGAGCAAACCGACGAAAAAGGCCAGCGCGCTCAAATTGGCGCTGGCGGTGCTGGCAGTGCTGCTGTTGGCTGCCTGCGGCACCATGTGGTATCTTTACAGCCAGGTGGCGCCCGCCCTGGACGAGGGCGAGGCCGGCCAGCTGAACCAGGTGAAGGACCCGGACCTGGAGGCCGAGGGCGACCGCACCTACAACCTGCTGCTGCTGGGCATCGACTACGACACCGACCGGGACTACGCCGAGGGCAAGGGCAACACCGACGTGATCCTCTATCTGCAGATCGACCGGGACGCCGGCACGGTGAACGCCTTCCAGATCCCCCGGGACACCTACTACGGTGAGGACATGGGCGAGGGGCGCAAGGCCATCGAGGGCAAGATCAACGAGGTCTACGCCAACGGCCCCGACCAGGAGAACCTGATCAACAACATCGCCAACATGATGTATGAGCTGTTCAAGCTGCCGGTGGACGACTACGTCACCATCGACATGGCCGCCTTCAAGACCATGCTGAACAACATGGGCGGCATCGAGATGTACGTCCCCTGGGACATCGTCACCGTGGACAAGAACACCGGCAAGGAGGACGTGGTGGCCAAGCAGGGCACCCATCTCATCAGCGGCGACACCGCCGAGCTGATCCTGCGCAACCGCAACTACGCCACCGCCGATTATCAGCGGCTGGAGACCCAGCAGTATTTCTATGCGGCGCTGGTCAAGAGCCTGCTGGAGGACTACACCCTGGCGGACTATTACAGCACCTGCAAGGTGATCGCCCACTACATCAACACCAGCCTGGACATCACCGACATCTGGGGCCTCTACGGCACCATGCTCAAGGTGAAGCCGGAAAACATCTACATCGTGCGCGCCCCCGGCGGCGCGGCCCACATCAACGGCCACAAATGGGTGTACTACATCGACCGGGAGAACTGCGCCCGCATCCTCAACGAGCACTTCCGCAGCCCGGATAAACCCGTGGCCGCCGAGGACCTGGGCCTCGCCACCGGCTATGAGTACATCTCCGGCATGAACGTGGACGAGGGCCGCACCATGGGCAGCGTGATGAGCGCCGCCGAGGAGGGACAGCAGGAGTTGAACGCCTCCTCCTCCGCCTCCTCCGGATCTTCCGCCTCCGCGGCGGATTGAAGCCAAAACCGACGAACGCCGGCCCCTCAAAAAACGGGGCCGGCGTTTTTGTGCCCAAAGGCGGGCAAAGAGCCCGGAGGCCCGGAAAGCGGCCGGCGGGCCCGTGCCCCCCGCAAGAACACCACAGAGCACGCAAATCCCCCCTGTGCCGCTGGCCGGCACAGGGGGGATTTGAGGCATCGGGCGGTGTCGGGCGCGGCGGGCGGCATTGGACAGTGTCGTGCGACGCTGGGGATGCCAGGCGGCATTGGGAAGTGCCGGGCGGCGCTGTTCGCCGGCGACGAAAGGAAGGGCGCGTCCTTTGTCCGCCGGGCAAAACAAAAGACCCGCCGGAACCGGCAGGTCTTTGTTTTGCTGAAAATCAGGCGTTGGCCTTGTTCGCGCGCTTCGCCATGCGGCTGATCTTGCGGGCAGCGGTGTTCTTGTGGACCACACCTTTGCTCTGCGCCTTGGCGATGGTGGAAACAGCCACCTTGACGACGGCGTCCTTGTCAGCGGCATTCGCGGCGATGGCAGCGTTTGCCTTCTTGACAACTGTTTTCAGGTTGGACTTGATCGCCTTGTTGTGAAGGGCTTCCTTCTTGGACTGGACCACGCGATCCTTCTGGGATTTGATGTTAGGCATTCGTACCACCTCCTTACTACCCATAACAGTGCAATTTATAATACCACATTTGAGCGGCGCTTGCAAGCGTTTTTTAAACTTTTTTCGGGCGGTATGGGCCGGTGCGCGCCGGCCCACACTTTCATGGGGCCCCGGCGCGGCGTTTGCGGCGGGCGGCGGCCACTTTTTCATCGCTGCGAGGTGTTTTGTATGTCCGTTTACACCGACATCGCCGACGAGATCTACGGCCCGTCCAGGGGACAGGTGCCCGGCGGGGTCAAGCTTTACACCGCCCGTTCCGGGCCCATCACCCTCACCCGGGTGCAGATCACCCGCCCCGGGCTGGAACGGCCGGCGGGGCGCTATTCCACCCTGGAGATCCCCAGCCTGGCCGTGGTGGACAACAAGGACGAGCGCTACGTCAGCGCCGTGGCGGGGGAGTTGCGGGCCATGCTGCCCGAAGCGGGCGGGGTGCTGGTGGTGGGGGTGGGCAACCGCCGGGTCACCGCCGACGCCCTGGGCCCCCGGGCGGCGGGGGGCGTGCTGGTGACCCGGGGCATCGCGCCGGACAGCCGCACCGCCGAGCTGGGCCTGCGGGAGGTGTGCTGCGTGGCCCCCGGCGCGTCGGGCGCCACCGGTATCCCGCTGGTGCAGATGCTGGCGGGGCTGGTGCGGGCGGTAAAGCCCTCCGCCATCCTCTGCATCGACAGCCTGTGCACCTCCGACCCGGCCCGCATGGGCCGCACGGTGCAGATCAGCGACACCGGCCTGTGCCCCGCCCGCCCCGAGAGCGGCAAGTGCCTGACCCGGGCCATGCTGGGGGTGCCGGTGCTGGCGGTGGGCATCCCCACTATGATGGAGGCAGACGAGTTCCTCGGCCGTCCTGGCTGTGTGATCACCCCCCGCCAGCTGGACACGGTGGTGAAAAAGGGGGCGGAACTGCTGGCCCTGGCGGTGAACAAGGCGCTGCAGCAGCGGCTGTCCATCGCGGAACTGTGCTATCTGGCCAACTGAGAGCATGAAAGGCCCCCTTCGCCGCATATCCTTTCAGCAGGACCATGCAAAGGGGGAAGAGGCCGGTGGGACATTTCAAAACGCTGCGGCGGCTGGGCACGCTGGCGCTGGCGGCGGTGGTGGGCGCGGCCGCCATGGGCGCGGGCCGGTACGCCGGCGTGCCGGACCTGGCGGGCAGCCTGGCGGTGGCGGGCAGCCTGCTGGCCAACCCGGCGGCGGCCATCGGCGCGGCGGACCGCATCTTCCGCCAGGAGGCGCTGCCCGTCGCCCAGACCCAGGTGGAGGACGCCGAGAGCCCGCCGGAGTACATCGCCCCCACCCCGGAGGAGATCCTGCCCAGTCCCACCCCCGCGCCCGCTCCGCAGGCGGACAGCGGGGCGGCGGAGGGCCCGCAAGCCACCCCCGCCCCCACCCCCGGCCCGCCGCCGGAGGGGATGGGCTCCATCGTGAGCGCCCACTATGAGCAGGGCAGCGGCGCGGCCTACATCCCCTGCGCGGCGGGCACCATCAAGAACTGCACCAGCCTGCCCGCCGAGGAGGTGGCCGCGGCGGCGGCGGGGCCGCTGCCCTTTTCCGTTGAGGTGGGCTCCGCCGAGCCCCAGGTGCTCATCATGCACACCCACGCCACCGAGAGCTATGAACTGGAGGACCTGGGCTGGTTCGACCCGGAGTACACCTGCCGCCTCACCGACACCAGCCTGAACATGGTGGCGGTGGGGGCGGCCATCGCCGAAAAGCTGAACGCGGCGGGCATTGCCACGATCCAGGACGCCACCCTCCACGACTACCCCAGCTACAACGGCAGCTACGAGCGCAGCAACGCCACCGTGCGGGAGTATCTGGAAAAATACCCCAGCATCAAGGTGGTGCTGGACGTCCACCGGGACGCCATCGAGACCGACGGCGCCCGGGTGAAGGCGGTGGCGGATGTGAACGGCAGGACGGCGGCCCAGGTGATGATCATCTGCGGGGCGGACAAAAACGGAAACCTGCCCAACTTCAAGCAGAACCTGGCCTTTGCCGCCCGGTGGGAGAGCGCCATGGAGAGCCGCTTTCCCGGCCTGACGCGGCCGGTGCTCTTCGACTACCGCTACTACAACCAGGACCTGACCACCGGCAGCCTGCTCATCGAGATCGGCAGCCACGGCAACACGCTGGCGGAGGCGGTCTATTCCGGCGAGCTGGTGGGGGAGGCTTTGGCGGGCCTGTTCACCACCGGGGCGTGACAGAAAAAACGCGGGCGGCGGCTCCCGAAAGGGAGCCGCCGCCCGCCGCTGTCCGGGGCGCGGCGCAGCCGCGCCCCGGTGGCTTATTTCAGTTTCCAGGCAAGGTCGGAGAGGAACAGGTCGTGCTCCAGTTCCTCCACGGTGGTGCCTTTGCCGATGTGCACGAACTCGATGTCCATCATCCGGGCCCAGTCCCGCATCTGGTCGGCGGTCACGTCGTAGCTCAGCACCGTGTGGTGGGCCCCGCCGGCGGTGATCCAGCACTCGAGACCGGTGGTGAGAGAAGGCTGCGGCTGCCACATCACCCGGGCCACCGGCAGGTTGGGCATGGGCAGGATGGGTTTGACACAGTGGATGTCCTGGCAGACCAGCCGCAGCCGGCCCCCCATGTCGATGAGGCTCACCACGATGGCGTCCCCCTCGTGGCCCTCGAACACCAGGCGGGCAGGGGGCTGCCGGTCGCCGATGCCCAGGGGGTGCACCTCGATGCGGGGCCGGGCCGCCGCCACGCTGGGGCACACCTCCAGCATGTGAGCCCCCAGGCTGTACTCGTTGCCCGGCTCCAGGTGGTAGGTGTAGTCCTCCATAAAGGCGGTGCCTCCGGTCTTGCCCTCGCTCATGGCCTTGAGGATGGCGGTCATGGCGGCCACCTTCCAGTCGCCCTCGCCGCCGTAGCCGTAGCCCTGGGCCATCAGGTGCTGGCTGGCAAGGCCGGGCAGCTGCTCCATGCCGTAGAGGTCCTGGAAGTTGTTGGAGAAGGCGCGGCAGCCTTCCGCGTCCAGCATCTTCTTCATGGCGATCTCTTCCCGGGCCTGGTAGCGCACGGTGGCAAGGTCGTCGGTGGCGAAGTCGTAGGCGGCGCGGTATTCTTCCATCAGGGCGTCGATCTCGGCGTCGGTGACGGCGTCCATCTCCTCCACCAGCCGGCCCACCGGCCAGGTGTTCACCTGCCAGCCCAGCTTGAGCTGCGCCTCCACCTTGTCCCCCTCGGTGACGGCCACCTCCCGCATGTTGTCGCCGAAGCGCATCACCTTCAGCTCCTTGCTGACGGCAGCGCCCACGGCGGCGCGCATCCAGTCGCCCAGGCGGTTCTGCACCGCCTCGTCCTGCCAGTAGCCGGCGATGACCTTGCGGGCCGCCCGCAGCCGCGCCCCGATGAAGCCGTGCTCCCGGTCGCCGTGGGCGGCCTGGTTCAGGTTCATGAAGTCCATGTCGATTTCGTCGCTCGGGATGGTGCGGTTATACTGGGTGGCGAAGTGGCACCAGGGCTTTTGCAGGGCCGCCAGGCCGTTGATCCACATTTTCGAGGGGCTGAAGGTGTGGCACCAGGTCACAAGGCCGGCACAGGCCGGGTCGTGGTTTGCCTGGCGCACCACGTCGGTAATTTCACGGTTGGTCTTGGCGGTGACCTTGTACACCAGCTTGCAGGGCAGCCGGCCGCAGGCGTTCAGCGCCTCGGTCATCTCGGCGGCCCGGGTGGCCACCGTCTCCAGCACCTTAGGGCCGTAGAGAAACTGGCTGCCCACCACGAACCAAAATTCATACTGCTTCATGCTCATTGTCGTATTTTCCTTTCGTCAGCGCAGCGCGTCCGCGGCGGCTTTCTCCACCGGCACGCAGGCTGTGTAATCGCGGATAAAGGCGTCAAAGCCCGCCCGGTCGGCCGCGTCGGGGGCGATGGTGCTGCCCGCCGCCTTCGCAAAGATGGCCTCGTTCAGCCAGTCCTCCAGGGCGGGGGCGCCGCCCTCCGCGCAGCGCAGCCGGTAAAGGGCCAGCAGGGCCATGCCCCAGGGGCCGCCCTCGCCCGCCGTATCCATCACCGACACCGGCACCCCCAGCGCGCCCGCCAGCAGCCGCTGGCCCACCACCGGGGTCTTGAACAGCCCGCCGTGGCCCAGCAGCCGGTCCAGCTTCACCTGCTCTTTTTCCAGCAGGATGTCCATGCCCAGCTTTAACGTGGCCATGGCGGAGTACAGCTGGACCCGGGCGAAGTTTTCCAGGGTGAGGTGCGCGTTTGGCCGGCGGGTCAGCAATGGCCGCCCGTCGGAAAGGCCGGCCACCGGCTCGCCGGAATAGCAGTTGAAGTTTACGAGACCGCCGCAGTCCGGCGCACCCTCCAGCGCCTTTTGATAGAACAGGTCGTAGAGGGCGGGCTTTGCAAGCTTCGCCCCCGCCGCCTCGGCCATCTGGCCCAGCAGGCGTACCCAGGCGTCCAGGTCGGAGGTGCAGGTGTTGCAGTGCACCATGGCCACCGGCCGCCCGGTGGGGGTGGTGACCAGGTCTATTTCGGGGTAGACCCGGGAGAGAGGCTGTTCCAGCACCGCCATGGCGAACACCGACGTGCCCGCGGACACGTTGCCGGTGCGGGCGGCCACCGCGTTGGTGGCGGCCATGCCGGTGCCCGCGTCCCCCTCCGGCGGGGCCATCACAGCACCGGGCTGCAGCGTGCCGGTGGGGTCCAGCCAGCGCGCGCCGGCCTCGGTCAGCCGGCCCGCGTCCGCCCCGGCGGGCAGCACCCGGGGCAGGATGCCCCGCAGGGTAAAGGGCAGGCCCGCCTCGGCCAGAAGCTGGTCGAAAGAGGCCAGCATCCCTTCGTCGTAGTCGCAGGTGTCGCTGTCGATGGGGAACATGCCGGAAGCGTCCCCCACCCCCAGAACCTTTTCGCCGGTGAGCTGCCAGTGGACATAGCCCGCCAGGGTGGTGAGGAAGGCCACGTCCTTCACATGCCCCTCCCCGTTCAGCATCGCCTGATACAGATGGGCGACGCTCCACCGCTGGGGGATGTTGAAGCCAAAGCGGGCGGTGAGGGCCGCGGCGGCCTCGCCGGTGTTGGTGTTGCGCCAGGTGCGGAAGGGGGCCAGCTGCCGGCCCTCTTTGTCAAAGGGCAGGTAGCCGTGCATCATGGCGGAGACGCCCAGGGCGCCGACGCGGGCCAGGGGCGTGCCGGTGCGGGCGCGCCAGGTTTCCGCCAGGGCGGACCAGGCGGCCTGTACCCCGGCCCACACATCCTCCAGGTGATAGGTCCAGGATCCGTCTTCCAGGCGGTTCTCCCAGTCGCAGGAGCCGCTGGCCAGCACCCGGCCGCTGGCGTCGGTGAGCACCGCCTTGATGCGGGTGGAGCCCAGTTCTATTCCCAGTACGGGAGTCTCTCGGTTTTCATCGTTCATGGCAGATCTCTTTCTCTTTTGATTCGGGCTTTTTGAGTCCGGCCGGACGGGAACGCGCCGCGGCGATCAGATGTTGAAGAACACGCTCATCCAGGTCTGGGGCAGGTAGCGGTCCAGATTCAGGCCGGTGGAGGAGCAGATCGACCAGGCGATCAGCAGCGAGTTCATCGCCGCGCCCAGCCAGATGCTGTTGGTCAGCTTGAACATCTTGCGGGTGATGTAAACGGTGATGGGGATGAGGATGATCATCTGATAGGTGGACACGAAGGAACTGAAGGAGCGGTCCGCCACCACCATCGTGATGCATTCCACGATGCAGCACAGCCACACGCCGGCGGAGTTGATGACCACGGTGAGCGCGGTGTCCGCCCAGCCGGGCAGGTCCTTGCGGATCACATAGTTGGTCAGCGCGCCGATGGCCAGGCAGCAGGGCATGAACACCAGGAACAGCCGCCAGATGTATCTCCAGTACTCCACCTTCATCTCGGTGAACACGGCCATCCACAGCCGGTAATCCTGGTCGAACAGATAAACGATCACCATCAGGGTGAGATAGGCGAAGGCCAGCAAAACAGCGGCCAGCAGAAGGGTCTTGAGCACCGAGCGGACGGGCATCTTCAGATGCAGCGACCGCAGGTTAGCCCCGCCGGCGGTGTTGCGCTCCCGCAGCCAGGCCAGGACCAGCAGGACCAGCGACCCGATCGCGACGATGGCAATGAAGAGATAGGCGTACCACCAGCTCTCAAAGAAGGGCAGGAAGGAGAAATAGGGGAGCAGGAAGCCGAAGATGCTGTTCGCCTTCCAGATCGCGAAGAAGCCCAGGGCGATGCCCAGCGCGGAGAAGATCCAGTACCAGGCCTTGCTGAACCCGCCGGCGCCGGTCTCCGCCGCCGCCACGCAGCCGGCAAAGAACTCGGTCTTCAGCAGCAGGCCGGCCGCGGCGATCACCGCGCAGATCATGAAGATCATCGCCAGGAAGTTGAGGGATTCCCGCCACAGGAACACGGTGCCGGAGGCGTCCACCGAAACGGTGGAGGCGTCGGTGAGTTCACCGCCGTTGTAGGCGAAGATCTGCTCGAAATACTTGACCACATCGCTGGCCGTGTAGGTGGAGAAGTTGTTCTTCGCGTGGGACTCGGGGGTCATGCCGAAAATGCGCGAGGTGCGGGCCTGGATGGCCGCGGCGAGATCGGTGTTCTCCACAACGGAGGTCTCCAGGATGCTGCCCAGCTGACGGCTGCTCTGGGTGAGGTCATCCACCGCGTACCACTCGTCCAGCTGAACGTTTTCCCCGTTGGTATACCAGTTGGCCTTGGTGGCGTCGTTGTTGTAATATTCCCGGTGCCCGAAATCGTACACGCCGGAGATAAGGCCCAGGTTCACCTGGCAATTGCGGGTGACCTCGTGGCCGCCCACACTCACCGTCTGGATCTGAAGCTGGGGAACGTCGTTGGCGCTGTATCCCAGCAGGCACAGGGCCAGGATACGGGTGTCGTAGTGGTCGCGGTTCTCCGCCTTCAGCGCCTCGTACCGCGCCAGTTGGTCGGCGTTCAGGCGCTCCGCGGCCAGCTCGTCCGCGGGGCGGGTGATCTCCTGGGCGGTGAAGGTCTGGCCGAAGGTGTCGTGCAGCACATTCACCATGATGTCGTTGAAGGTGAGGTAGCCGCAGTCGGCCGCCACCGCGTATCCACCCCGCCGGGCGCCCAGCGAGTGCCCCACGATGCCGATGCGGGTCTGGTCCACAAATTTCAGCGTGCGCAGGAACTCCACCGCGTCCAGAAGGCCGTGGGGCGTGCCGCCGCGGTTGAACTGATCCACACCGAAGTCAAACTCATCGTTGATGGGCTGTTCGCTCAGGCCCATGTTGTAGGCGTTGGAGTTCAGCACCACAAAGCCGCGGCGGGCCAGTTCCTCCGAGATGCCCCGCAGGTTGCCCTCGCCCACGCCCGCGCCGTGGGCCACCAGCACCGCGGGCAGGCTGTCGGCGTCGGAGGTGCCGGCGGGATAGTACAGCTGCGCGTCGATGGTGGCGCCCCGGGAGTCGAACACCACCCGGGAGATCTTGACGTTTCCGCCGTCGGTGGAGACCATGCGGGCCGCAAAGCTGCACACAAGGATCAAAGCCAGGAACAATGCCAGCAGACGGGCGCTGCCCTCCTTTGTGGACAGTGTAAAGTACTTTTTCATTTTGTCCCTCCTGCGCTTATCATACGTTAAAGAAGACGCTCATGGCGGATTGGGGAATGAACGCGTTGATGTCAAACCCGTTGGCGGAGCACAGCGACCAGCTGATGAGCAGCGCGTTGACCGCGGCGCCCAGCCAGATGCTGTTGGTCAGCCGGTACAATTTGCGGGTGATGTAAACGGTGATGGGGGCGATCAGCAGCACCTGATAGGTGGAGATGAAGGAATTCCAGGGGTTGCCGGTGCGCACCATGATCTCGTAGTTCACCAGGCAGCACAGCCAGATGCCGGCCGAGTTCATGAGCACGGCGATCAGCGTGTCCGCCCAGGCGGGGATGTCCTTGCGGATGACATAGTTGGTGGTAGCGCCGATCAGCAGGAAGCAGGGCAGCATGATGATGGTGTAGCGCCAGATGTACTGCCAGTACTCCACCTTCATCTCGGTGAAGGCGGCCATCCACAGCCGGTAATCCTGGTTGAACAGGTATTCGCTGAGCATCAGCGTGAAGTAGGCGAAGGCCAGCAGCACCACGGCCAGCAGGATGGTTTTCAGGATGGCGGATACCTTCATCCCGGCGTTGAGGGCCTTGAGGCTGTCGAAATTGCCGGCCTTTTTGCACCGCCACCAGAAAACCGCCAGCAGGATCGCGGAGCCCAAAGCCAGCAGCGCGATGAAGATCACCGTGAGCCACCAGGTCTGGAAGGGCAGGAAGCGGACGTAGGGCAGGCTGGGCACAAAGAGGCCGTTCACCTTCCAGATGGCGAAAAAGCCGATGGCGACGCTCAGCGCGCCGAAGAGCCAGTATTCCAGGTGCTTGATGTGCACGGTGCCGGACCGGTCGGGCGCCACGCAGGCGGCAAAGAAGCGGCCTTTCACCAGGACCGCCGCGGCCGCGATCACGGCGCAGGCCATGAAGATCATCCCGGCGCAGTTCAGCAGTTCCCGCCACTGGAACAGGATGTTGGAGGCATCCAGGGGAACGGTGTCCGGGTCGGCCAGATCGCCCCGGTTGTAGCTGAGCGTCTGCTCAAAATAGCGCACCATGTCGGAGGCGGTGTCGCGGGAGAAGAGGTTTTTCGAGTGGGTCTCGGGGTTGAGCATGCACACCCGCGCCGTGCGGTCCGCCACGGCGTCGCTCAGCGCGGCGTTGTCCGCCACGGAGGTGCCCACGAAGGGGCCCACCACCGTGCTGGCCTGGGCGACGTCGTCGAGGGTATACCACATCTCCAGCTGGGCGTCCTCCGAACCGGTGTACCAGTTGCTCTTGGTGGCGTCGTCGGTGTAGAAGTGGCGGTGGGTCTCGTCGTAGGCGCCGGCGATCATGCCCACGTTCACCTGGCAGTTGCGGGTGACCTCATGGCCGCCCACGGTCACGGTCTGCAGCTGAAGCTGATCGTTGGTGTTGGGGCTGTACCCCACCAGGCACAGCGACCGGATGCGGGTGTCGTACTCCTGGCGGCAGGCCTCCCGCAGCTCTTCGTAGTAGGCCAGCTGATCCGCGTTCAGCCGCTCGGCGGCCAGGGCGTCCGCGTCCTGGTCGATCTCGGCCGGCGTAAAGGTCTGCCCGAAGGTGTCGTGCAGGATGTTGATCAGCCGGTCGTTCAGGGTGTAGTAGCCGCAGTCGTCCATGGCGGCGTAGGCGATCCGGATGGAACCCAGGGAGTGCCCCACCATGCCGACGCGGGTCTGGTCCACAAAATTCAGCGAGCGGATGAATTCCAGAGCGTCCAGCATGCCGTGGGGGGTGCCCAGGCGCTGGTAGACCTCGGCACCGATGCCGCTCTCGTCCGAATCCGGGCTCTCGCTGAGCCCCATTCCGTAGGCGTTCACGTTCAAAACCACAAAGCCGCGGCGGGCCAGTTCCTCCGCGTACCCTTTTATGATGCCGTTGCCCACGCCCGCGCCGTGGGCCACCAGTACGGCGGGCAGCTTGTTCTCATCCGAGGTCCCCGCCGGGTAGTACAGGTCCGCGTCGATGGTGGCGCCCCGGGCGTCCAGCGTCACGCGGGAGATCTTGACGGCGCCGCCGGCCGAAGAGAGCACCCGCGCGCCGAACCCGCACAGAACAATGAGCGCGACAAACAGTGTCAGCAGACGGACGGCGCCTGCCTTTGTGGACAAAGTGAACCGTTTCTCCATGATTCTCCTCCTTTTTTACAGGCCTCCCAAAGCGGCTCGGAAGGCTTTTATTTTGACAAAACGAATAAAATAAAACCACTTTTTAAGATAAATATATATCCAATGACGAACATTTGAAAGAAACATGTTGCCCGGATTTGGACATTTATTGACTTTTTTCGCGGTTGTGGGATAATGAACAGGGGGCGATTGTTTGGCAAAACAGGAGCGTCGGGTGTTTGAAAAGGGCTGCAAGGTCTGGGTGCAGCGGTACAGAAACCTGCACAATGTGGCCCACTGGCATTTTGAAAGCGAACTGGCCGTGTGCCGGGAGGGCACCGCCCGGGTCATGCTGGACGGCCGCAGCTGGCCGATGCGGGCGGGGGAGTGCGCGTTTTTTTGCAGCGAGAGCGTGCACAGCATCTCCGGGGCGGAGGGCAGCCGCGTCACGGTGGCGCAGTTCGGGGAGCTGTTTCCCCAGATGTGCTATCTGAAGGAGCCGATCTTTCCCGACCGGTATCACGCGGGGGATATACTGGACGAGATGGCCGCGGAGTGCGCGGACAAGCAGCTGTTCTACACAGAAAAGATGAACGCGATGATCACGATGCTGATGACCGCGATCTTCCGCGACAGGGAACTGCGCACCGAACTGCCCTCGGTCCACCCCGCCCTGATGCGCTACAAGCAGCTTTTGGTGGTGCTGGACCGGGCGGAGGAGGAATTCGATTTTTCCCAGGCCACAGAGTTCATGCACATGGCGCCGGCCTACTTCTCAAGGTATTTCAAGCGGATGTCCGGGCTCACCTTTTCCCAGTATCTGAACGTGCTGCGGGTGGAAAAGGCGGTGGAGCTGCTCACCGGGCAGGAGCAGCTTACCATGACGGATGTGATGTCACGGTGCGGCTTCAACACCCTGCGCAACTTCAACCGGGTGTTCAAGGAAATCACGGGTTTTGCACCCACCCGGCTTCCGGCGGACTACGCCCTGTACCGCCGGTCGCTGGGCGCCGCGGCCTCCGGCTTCGACCCCACCCTGGCCAGTTCCATCCCGCTTACCGAGTGAACAAAAAGCCGGGCGGCGGCCCCCCTTTTTGCGGGGGGCCGCCGCCCGGTTCGCCTGTGATGGTTTTTGCGCTCAGGGCCGGCAGAGCAGCCGCACGTTGTAGCCCAGGCCCTCCAGCTTTTCCGCCAGCCGGGGGCCGTTTTTGTCGGTGCCCTCCATATAGCCGGAATAGTGGTAGGGCACCACCACGCCGGGCTTGCGGCTCATGGCCGCCAGCTGGGCGGGCACCTGTTCCATGAAGTTCAGCATGTTGTACAGCCCGTCGCAGGGCACGAACAGCACGTCGCAGGCCACATCGCTGAGCACGTCGGTGTCTCCCGCCACATAGTAGGTGAAGCCGCCCATGGTCAGCAGCGCGCCGAAGCCGAAGCCCAGGGGATGATTCTTGTTCTGGGCGGGCAGCGGCGTCAGCGTCGCGCCGCACTCGAACACCAGTTCCGGCGCGGCGGGGCTCAGCAGGCTGATGTAGGGGGTGGCCACCCCCATCTCGCGGCTCAGCCAGTCGGCCACCGGCGCGGTCACCGCGAAGCAGGTGTCCGGCCCGGCGGCCCGGCGCAGGTCCTCCGGGGAAAAATGGTCGGAATGGCTGTGGGTCACCACGATCAGGTCGGCGTCGTGGTGCGCCTTCTCCAGCTGGAAGGGGTCCACATAGACCACCGGCCCGTCGGGCAGGCGAAAGCGCACCATGCCGTGCCGGACCAGATCCACAAAATCAAGGGCATCCATTGTAAAAACTCCTTTCGGGAACGGTTGGCCTTGTAAGCCGGGCCGTTTTGGATTATAATAAAAAGGTATCCACCCATGGCCCGGCGGCCTGCCGGGGCGGGTGTTCCGCTTGACTTTATTGTAGCACAGCGGGCGGGTTTGTCAAAGCCGGCCGCTGTACGGAGGGAAATTATGACACGCAACAACCGTTTGTGGGCGCTGGCGCTGGCGCTGATGCTGGCGCTGAGCCTGCTGGTGGGCTGCGGCTCCAGCGAGGAGGAGCCGGAGGTCACCAACAAGAACGAGGCCCAGCCGGGCGGCAGCATCACCTGGCCGGAGGAGGGGCTGGATACCTCCGCCACCCTGGCCACCACCATTGTGGGGGATACCCTCTACATGGTGTTCAACGGGGTGCAGGCTCGCACCAGCGGCTACTTTGTGCCCGCGGGCGACACCATCACCATCACCAGCAGCGCCACCACCACCAGCGAGGCGCGCTTTTCCTACCGGGTGACCCTGTGGAAGGAGACCTACGGCGGCCGGGAATATGTGGACGGCGGCACCATGTACTTCACCGCCGACGGCGAGTACCGCACCGGCACCTTCACCGGGCTGGAGGCGGGCGCCCGCTACAAGATCGGCCTGGCCTACGACGGCGGCAGCCACTACCTCAGCGGCGGGCTGACCATCGCCGGGCTGGCCCAGGCGGACGCGCTGGACGACGAGGACACCTCGGCGGCGGCCTGACGGCGGCCGTGCCCGAACACACAACAAGGCCCGGGGCCTGCGAAAACGCAGGCCCCGGGCCGTTTTTTGCGTCACTCCGCGCCGGTGATGTCCCGCACCACCTTGCCCGCCAGGATGAGCCCGGCGGCCCCCGGCACAAAACTCACGCTGCCGGGGGTCTGGCGGCGGGGCGCGCCGCCCCGGTCGGGGCCGGGACCCTCCTGGGCCGCCGGCTGCACCGGGGCGCGGGGCGGCTCGGGGGAATAGACCACCGGCACGTTTTTCAGGCCCCGGGCCCGGCACTCCCGCCGCATCACCCGGGCCAGGGGGCAGCCGGCGGTCTTTTCCAGCACCGCCAGGCGCAGCAGCTCCGGGTGCAGCTTGTTGCCGGTGCCCATGCAGCTGATCACCGGCACCCCCGCCGCCCGGGCCCGGGCGATGATCTCCAGCTTGGCGGTCACGGTGTCCACCGCGTCCACCACATAGTCCGCCCCGTCCAGCGGCACCTGATCCGCCGTCTCGGGGGTGTAGAACAGCTGCTTTTCCACCACCCGGCAGGCGGGGTTGATGGCCCGCACCCGCTCGGCGGCCACGGCGGTCTTGGGGCGGCCCAGGGTGGTGGTGAGGGCGATGATCTGGCGGTTCAGGTTGCTCTCGGCCACCCGGTCGTCGTCCACCAGGGTCAGCGCGCCCACCCCGGCCCGGGCCAGCGCCTCGGCCACATAGCCGCCCACGCCCCCCACGCCGAACAGGATCACATGGGCGCGGCGCAGCTTTTCCACCCCGTCCTCCCCCAGCAGCATGGCGGTGCGGCTCTCAAAAGCAGTGGACATGTCAGGTCCTCCTTTTTGTGTGACATCAAAACGCCGCGGGCGGTGCTGCCGCCCGCGGCGCCGTTTGTTTCGCTCAGCGCTGGAAGGTGATGGCCAGGTCGGTGCTCCAGTGCTCGCCGGGGGCCAGGGCCGCGGCGCAGGGCTTCTCCTCCCAGTTGCCGGAGGCGTCCGCCCGATCCTGCAGGCTGCACCAGGGCTCCACGCAGAGGAAGCGGAGGGTGGGGTCGCCCACCGCGCTCCAGATCAGGGTGTAGGGATAGCCCTCGATGCCAAAGCTGATGCGCCGGCCGGTGTCCTTCTCCACCAGGCACAGGGTCTTGGCGGAGAGGTTCCCCATGCAGATGGAGTCGTTGTCGAACATCCGGTCGTTCATGGGAATGACGGCGCTGTTCTCCATCATCGGATGGGTATGCCCGTTGAGATAGCCGCCCTCGGTCTCCTGCACCACGGGAGTCTGGGGGGTATCGAAGCGCAGTTCGTAGTCGGCGGTGGTGTGCTTTTCGTCAAAGGGCAGGTTGAAGCCGGGATGGTAGCCGATGCCGAAGCGCAGCACCTCCTCGCCGGGATTGGTCACCGCCAGGGTGTGATGCAGGGTGCGGCCGTCCAGGGTGTAGGTGCTTTCCAGCACAAAGTCGAAGGGGAACAGCGCCCGGGTCTTGTCGCTGCTGGCCAGGCGAAAGCGCAGGGATGCGCCCTCGCAGCCCAGGAACTCGTGCTCCATGTCCCGGGCGAAGCCGTGCTGCCCGCCGTCGTATCGCCGGCCCTTCGCGGTGTAGCCGCCGTTCACCAGCTTGCCGCAGTAGGGAAACAGGACGGGCGCCCGCCGGGGCCACACCGCCGGATCCCCCTGCCAGAGCATCTCGGCGCCGGAGGTCTTGTCCACCACGCTGGCCAGTTCGGCGCCCAGGCTGTCCACCTCCACGCGCAAAAATTCATTTTCCACAGTATATCGCATTGTTTTCGTCCCCTTTCACAGTGGCGTTTTCACTTTTCTCAGTATAATACAGTTTGCCCCAAAATCCAAGAGGAACCACCCGCCCCGCCGGTGAATAAGGTGGGTCAGCCGCCTTTATCATCCTGACAGAAAAGGAGCATCAGCCTATGAGCAACGGGATCCTGCGGGTGCAGACCTACGCGGCGCGCCAGAGCGCGCCGGTGCCGAACGTCCGCATCCGGATACAGAACGCCGACGATACGTCGGCACAGGTCGTGGAAGTGTACACCGACGACGAGGGCAACGCCCGGGACATTGAACTGTCCGCCCCGCCGGCGGCCCTCTCGCTGGACGAGGACGCGGTGCAGCGGCCCTACAGCGTGTGGAACCTGACGGCGGACAAGGAGGGCTACCAGACGGTGACGCTGGACGGCCTGCAGGTGTTCGCGGGGCAGGTGTCGCTGGCCCAGCTGGAGATGCGGCCCATGCAGCGGCTGGGCGCGCCCGCCCCCCTGCCGGACACCTTCGAGGTGCCGCCCCATGCCCTCTACCGCCCCGAAGGGGTGCCCAGCACCGCGCCGGTGCAGCTGTGCGAGCCGGCGCCGGCGGTGCTCACCGCGCCCATCATCCCCGAGACCATCACGGTGCATCTGGGCCGGCCCGCGGCCAGCGCCCAGAACGTGACGGTGAGCTTCCGCAAGTACATCGCCAACGTGGCCTCCAGCGAGGTATATCCCACCTGGGCGGACGCGACCAAACCCGCAAAGGGCTAAAACGTCCAGTGGATCTCCACCGTCCGCGCCCCGGCGGAGTCGGGCGGGTACACCACCACCCGCTCCACCAGCAGGCTCACCAGCGCCCGGTCCGGCGCCTCCAGCGCCGCCGCCCGCTCCAGCCACCGCGCCAGCGCCTGCCCCGCCCCGGCGGGGGCGCATTGCCCCTCCAGCGCCGCCCGCCGGGCCGTCAGCCCCTCCAGCTGTTCGGAAAAGGCCCGGTCCAGCGCGGCGTACCGCTCGGCGCTCACCGCGCCGGCGCACTTGTCCAGATAGAGCTCCTCCAGGGCGCGGCGGCGGCGGGCGATCTCCCGGTCCAGCCGCTGCTGTTCCCGGCGCGCCGCCTGCTCCCGCCCGTCGGCGGCGTCCGGCGCGTCCCCGCCCGCCAGCGCCGCTTGCAGCGGCGCGGCCATCCGCGCCCGCACCCGCTCCAGCACCAGCCGCTGCAGGTCCTCCGCCGGGATGTAGGGCTGGCCGGGGCAGCGCCGCGGGTCCCGCTGGGACATCCGGCACCGGAAATACCGGCGGGGGCCCTGGCCGCCCCGGGGCGCAGAGCCGGAGCAGGTCTGCTCCATGCCGCCGCCGCACAGCCCGCAGACCACCCGGCCCGCCAGCGGATTCACCTGCCCGCCGCCGCCGCTGCGGGCGCGCCGGGCCAGCAGCCGCTGCACCTGGGCGAACTGCTCCGGGTCGATGATGGGCTCGTGGGTGTGGGGGACCACGATCCACTGGTCCCGGGGCAGCCACACCGTCTGCTTGGATTTGTAGCTCACCCGCTGGTGGCGGCCCTGCTCCAGGTCGCCCGCGTAGGTACGGTTGGTGAGCATCCGGTAGACGGCGGCCTTGCCCCACACCGCCCCGCCGGGCCGGGAATCGCCCGCCGGCCCGGCGGCCTGCCGCCGCCGGTATTCCGACGGCGCGGGCACCCCCTCCTGGTTCAGCAGGCGGGCGATCCGCGCCGCCCCGCTGCCCGCCAGATAGAGGGCGAACACCCGCCGCACCACCGCCGCGGCCGCGGGGTCGATCACCAGATGGCCGCTGTCCGCCGGGTCCTTTTGGTAGCCGAACAGGGCGAAGGCGGCGATGTAGCGCCCGGCCCGGCGCTTGTGGGTCAGCACCGAGCGCACGTTGTTGGACAGGTCCTCCAGATACCACTCGTTCACCAGCCCGTTGATCTGGCGGCTCTTTTTGCCCGCCGCGTCCGCCGTGTCCACCTGGTCCACCACGGCGATGAACCGCACCCCCCACCGGGGGAACGCCCCGTGGAGGTATTTTTCCACCAGTTCCATGTCCCGGGTGAAGCGGGACTGGGTCTTGGCCAGGATGACCTCAAAGGCCCTCTGTTCCGCCGCCGCCAGCATCCGGTTGAAGGCCGGGCGCTCCCGGTCCGCGCCGGAGTAGTCCTCGTCCACATAGACCCCCTGCACCTCATAGCCGTGGGCGGCAGCGTATTGCAGCAGCATGGACCGCTGGTTCTGGATGCTCTCGGACTCGGCGCCCTCCGCCCCCTCGTCCTCCTTGCTCAGCCGGCAGTAGATCGCCGCTCTCATGGCGCGCGCCCCCCTTCGTCCTCCTCTTCCCGGGCGGGGCCCGTCTCCCGCCACCGGGCCAGCAGCAGCCGGCGGTACTCCCCGGCCAGCCGTTCCAGCGCGGCGGCCCGCGCCTGCGGGTCGTCCGACCGAAAGACCTCCCGCACCTCGTAGCGCACATCGGCGGCCATGGCGCGCCCCCCTCTCATCGCAGCGGGGCGTTTCGCCCCTTTCTGCAATGGTATGAAATAGAGACCCGGGCCATGCCCCCCGCAAACGGAAAAACCGCCGCCCCGGCAAAGGGGCGGCGGCAAAGGGCAGGCAGGGGCACGGGGCCTATGGCGCCGGGGGGCAGCGCCATGGGGCGGGGATTCTTTCCCCCGGCCCGGTCTCACCGGGACGGGGCCTCCAGCAGGGCCAGCGCCCCCGCCCACAGGCGATCAAAGAAGGCCTTGTCGGTGGGGTAGCGGGTGAAGGTGAGGGGGCCCGGCACGCCGGCGGCCTCCTCCAGCAGGGCCAGGGTGCGCTGCCGTCCGGCCCGCGCCTCGCACAGCCGCAGCAGCCGCAGGTCCTGCAGGGCCTCCCGGTGCGCCTCCCCCCGCAGCGAACCCCAGGCGGTGCCGTCCGGGGCGGGGTAGACCAGGAAGGCGTCCCCCGAGGGGAAGGCCTCCCCGGCGTCGGTCACCCGGAAGGGGTCGATGGGCCGCACCGAGCGCTGGGCGTTGTAGAAGTTGAAGCCCCAGTGCAAAAACCCTTCCAGGTCGTATTGATAGAGCAGCGCCCCCATCACGCGGCAGCGGGCGCTGGGCATGGCCATGAACCGGTTGGGCACCGCCAGGGCCTGCACCTCGCAGTAGTAGGTCCACAGCCCTTTCACCCCGTGGTCCACAAAGGGCTGGATCTGGTCGCAGCAGACCACCGGCTTTTCCACGATGCCCTGGCGGTAGATGTCGTAGCTGCTGAGGGCGTCGATGACGTGGCAGCCCGCCAGCAGGTCGGCCACCGTGGCCTTGGCGGCGGCGTAGGTCTCCTTTTCGTGGTCGTGGGGCTCGTCGGAGATGTGGAACCACACATGGTCAAGCCCCACCAGGCCGTCCAGTTCGGCCTTCAGCGCGGGCAGGAAAGCCCGCAGAAAGGCGGTGTACTCGCCGCCCACCGCCGGGGTGTGCCAGCCGAAGTATTTTTCGGGGCCCCGGGGAGTGTGCACCATGACTTTGGGGGCAAATTCCGCCCCCCACTGGGTGAACAGGTGGGCCACCTCGATCTCGGTGATGCCGTGGCGGCGGGCCATGGCCACCCAGCGGCGCAGCTTGTCAAAGCCGAAGCGCCATTCCCCCTGCTCCAGGGCCACGTCCACCAGCTGCACCGTGGTGCGCTCGCCGCCCTTCGCCGTGTCCAGCGGCGGGGTGAACACCGGGGTCAGCAGCATGTTCACGCCGTGGGCGGCGGCGCTGGCCATGAAGTTGTCCAGGACGCGCCAGTGCTCCTCGCTGAACACCGGCAGATGGTAGTAGTCCGCCAGGCAGTCGGCGTGGAACCACTGGGTCTGCAGCAGGGTCTGGGGCGGCAGCGCCTCGTCCAGCACCTCTCCCTCCAGGGCAAAGGCCGCCAGCGGCTCGCCCTCCGGGCCGATGACCTCCAGCGTCAGGTCAAAGGGGCCGGGTTCAAGTTTCGCCGCGTCCAGCACAAAACGCAGGCTGCGCCACTGGGCGGGCACCGCCTTGAAGGCCTCCTCCCACCCGGCGGGGCGCAGCAGGTCCGGCAGCAGGCCGGGGCGGGTGGTGAGGTAGTTTTCGTCCCAGGTGCCATGGCAGGGATAGTCGCAGGGCACCAGCTCCACCCGGAACAGCTCCGCCGCCTTTTTCGCCGTGCCGCCGCACTTCAGAGAAAAAAGGGTGGAGGTCTCGCCGAAGTCGTCGTTGCGGCAGGTGCAGGCCAGCTGGAAGGCCCACCGCTGGTTGCGCAAAAGCCGCACCGGCCCCGGGTCGGCGGCGGCGGGCCGCCGGTCGGGCAGCACCTTTTCCAGGCTGTCGGTCAAAAGAAATTCATAGTTCGTCATAAAAAGATCCCCCGTTGGGTCGGATGGCGGGCCCCCGAACGCGCGGCGGGGCGGGCCGGGAGGACGGGCCCGCCCCGCTGCGCATCAGGGGAGGAAAGGCAGCGGGGGAGGCGGGACGCGCCCGCCTCCCCCGCGATGGGTGTGGTCATTCTACGGGATGGGTCTCCAGAAACGCGAGGGCCTGGGTGTGGAAGGCGTCCTGCAGCGTTGCGGAGCCCGCGGCTTCCAGCTTGGTCTTCAGCTTGGCCACGTCGCCCTCGGGGTCATCGGTGAAGCCCAGCTGCAGCAGCTTGTAGTCGGAGTTGTAGATCTCGCTCACGGCGGCCACCTCGTTCTTCACGGCGGAGTCGTCGAAGACGAAGGTCAGGTACCGGCCGCTGCGGGCGGTGGCCTTCCAGTTCTCGGTCAGCTCCTCGGCGTTGGGGATGCCGCCCTCAACCGTGCGCCAGAACTTGTCGTTGCGAACGCCCCAGTTGCAGTTGCTGTCATAGGCGTAGTTGGTGCTCTCGGGCAGGGACTTCAGGCCGGTGTCGCCCACGGCCTCCCAGTGCACGCCCTCGATGCCGTAGCAGAACAGGTTGTGGCAGGTCTCGTCGTTGCGCAGGTAGTCCAGGGCCATCAGCGCCCGCTCGGGATTCTTGGACTTGGAGAAGATGCTCATGCCGTTGGCAAGATAGGACTGGATGGTGGCCGGCGCGCCGTTCATGGCGTCGAACACCCGCACGTCCCACTCGGGGTGCTCGGCCTGCAGGGTGGCGTAGAGGCTCTTGGCGGTGTTGATGTTCATCACGGCCAGGGCGGACTTGCCCGCCTGGAAGCTCTCGGTGTTGTTCTGGGCGTTGACCACGGCGTTGCGGCTCCAGAAGCCCCGGTCACGCCAGTCCTTCACCTTGTTCAGGGTGTTCATGAAGATGTCCGCGTCCAGGGTGCTCATCACGTTGGCTTCGGGGTCGTTCTCGCCCACGCAGGTGATGAGGTTGGTGGGGGGCAGCACGGCGTAGCGGTCGTCGCCCTTGGCGTTGGATTCCACGTTCCAGATCAGATCGAACACGAACTGGCGGTCGTAGTCGGAGCCCACGTCCAGCGGGATCATGGAGGGCTCGTTGTCCACGATGGCCTGCATATACTGCTCGGCACCGTCAAAGGTGTCCAGCGATTCGATGTTGTATTTGTCCATCAGATCGCCCCGGGCCATCCAGACGTAGGCGGTGAGTTCCTGGTAGTTCATGGGCAGCATATAGACCTTGCCGTCCACCTTGGCCTGCTCCCAGGCCTCGGGGTACATGGTCTCGGCGGTCATGGGGGCGTAGGTCTCCAGCGCCTCGGGGGTGATCTCCCAGAAGCCCTGCTTGGTGGCTTGGGCGTTGTAGAAGCACCAGTCGGCGGTGAAGATGATGTCCCAGTCCTCGCCGGAGGCGAAGATCAGCGGGTATTTCTGTTCATACTCGCTCCAGCTCATGAACTTCACGTCGATGGTGGCGTTGATGGCCTCTTTCAGCCGCTCGTTGATCTTCTCGAACACCAGGTCGTTGTCCACCGGGCGGTCGCCGATCAGGTACATGGTGAGGGTGACTTCCTCGGAGATGTCCGGGCCGGCGGCCGCGGTGGAGCCGGACGCGCCGGACGTGCCGGACGGGGTGGCCGCGGAACTGGGTGAGCTTCCGCAGCCGGCGAAGGCGGTCAGCACCAGCACCAGGGCCAGAACGAGCGCCAGCAGTTTCGCTGATTTTTTCATGGTTTTTCCTCCTTATAAGTGAATTATACACTGCCGTGCACCTCGGTGCGCGGCTTCTTACCGTTAGCCTTTCACGGCGCCGATGGTGACGCCCTTGACGAAATACTTCTGCAGGAAGGGATAGAGCAGGATGATGGGGCCGGTGGCCACCACCGTCATGGCCAGCTTCATGGGTTCGCTGGGCACCTCGCTCATGGGCAGGCCGCTGCGGGCGGCCGCCTGGGCGATGGCCTGGGCCTTGGTGAGGATGTTGTTCAAAAAGTATTGCAGTGGGTACAGATCGCTGCGCCCCTCGTCCAGAAACAGCATGGCGTCGTACCAGTCGTTCCAGTAGTTCAGGGCGATGAACAGGCCCACCGTGGCAAGGCCCGCCTTGCACAGGGGCATGGCCACCCGCAGGTAGATGGTGAAGTCGCCGGCGCCGTCCAGCCGGGCGGATTCATACAGCGCCTCGGGGATGCCCGCCATGTAGCTTTTCAGGATGAGCAGGTAGGTCACGTTGATGAGGATGGGCAGGATCAGCGCGATGATGCTGTTGTGGAAGTGCAGGTATTTGGTGTTGAAGATGTACCAGGGCACCAGGCCGCCGCCGAAGATGGAGGTGAAGTAGAAGAAGAAGGACACCTGGTACCGGTAGCGGAAGGTGTGGCTGGCCAGCACATAGGCCGCCATGCTGGTGAAGAAAAGCCCCAGGAAGGTGCCGGTGACGGTGACGAAGATGGTCACGCCGTAGGCCCGCAGCAGATCGCCGGGGATCTTGAACAGGGTCTTGTAGGCGTCCAGCGAGAAGGTCTCGGGGATGAGCTGGTAGCCGTGGGTCAAAATGGAGGTCTGGTCGGAAAAGGAGCCGCTGAGCACCAGCAGGAAGGGCAGCAGGCAGAACGCCGAGAGCAGCGTCAGCACCACCGCGGAGACGGCGTCAAAGATGACCCGGTCCCGCCCCACGGGCTTTTTGCCGGTTTTGGTCTTGCTTGCCATGAGGCCGCCTCCTTTCAGAACAGCGCGTAGTCGGGTTCCACCTTCTTCACCAGCTTGTTGGCCAGCAGCACCAGCAAAAAGGAGAAGACGGACTGGTACAGCCCCGCCGCGCTGGTCATGCCGAACTCCTGCAGCTGCAGCAGCGAGCGGGTCACATAGGTGTCGATCACGTCGGTCACGTCCAGCACCATGGGGTTGTTGCCGGTGACCTGCCAGAACATCTGGAAGTCGCCCTTCATGATGGTGCCGATGGCCAGAAGGAACAGGATCACCACCGTGGGCCGGATGCCCGGCAGGGTGATGTGGCGGATCTTCTGCCACATGTTCGCGCCGTCCAGGTCGGCGGCCTCGTACAGCTGGCCGTCGATGTTCATGATGCTGGCCAGGTACATCACCGTGCCGTAGCCCACGTTCTTGAAGGCGCTCACCCCGATGAGGATGAAGGGCCAGACCACCTTGTTGGAGTAGATGTCCACCGGGTCCAGGCCCACCGAGCGCAAAAAGGTGTTCACCGCGCCGAACTCGAAGTTGAACATGTTGTAGATGAAGGCCCCCACCACCACCCAGGAGATGAAGTAGGGGAAGAACATCACCGACTGGGTGATGCGCTTGAACCACTTGCCCGCCAGCTCCGACAAAAGGATGGCGCAGGTGATCTGCAAAAAGGTGTTCACCAGCAGAAAGGCGATGTTGTACAGGATGGTGTTGCGGGTGACGCTGAAGGCCTTGCCCGACTGGAAGAAGTATTCAAAGTTCTTGAAGGCCACCCACGGGCTGCCGAAGATGCCGTCGTGATAGTTGTACTCCTTGAAGGCCAGCACGATGCCGCCCATGGGGATGTAGCACATCAGGATCACCACAATGGCCGCCGGCAGCAGCATCAGCCACTTGACCCGGTTCTCTTTCAGATCCCGGAGGAAGGGATGTTTGCCATGTTTCATCGGTCCGGCCTCCTTCGCAAGTCTTTTTCGTCCACCACCATCGTAGCAGACCCGCCGGCGCAAAACAACGGGAGCGGATTATGATAGGAGGGAAAGATTATGCTGTTTTGGGGAAAATTTATTTTTTGTACGAAAATCCATTGAAGCGTCGGAAATTTCAGTCTATATTATAGGTAGAATGTACAAACCCAGTGACCGAGAGAGGGGGAGACCGCCGTGCGCTTTTCCGTGCTTGTGGCGGACGATGAGAAGATGCCCCGGGAGATCCTGCGGGACCGCCTGCCCTGGGAGGAACTGCGGGTGGACCGGGTGGACGCCGCCGAGGACGGGGCCCAGGCGCTGGAGATGGCCCGGGCCCACCGGCCGGACATCATCATCAGCGACGTGAAGATGCCCCGAATGAACGGCCTGGAACTGGCGGGGGCGGTGCGGGAGATGTACCCCGACTGCCAGTTCATCTTTCTCAGCGGCTACACCGACAAGGAGTACCTGAAGGGGGCCATCAAGCTGCGGGCCGCCAGCTATGTGGAAAAGCCCATCGACCTGGAGGAGATCGCCGCGGTGCTGCGCCAGGTCACGGCGGAGCTGGAGCAGCGCGCCCGGCCCGACCCGAATCTGGTGTTCTACCGGGGGGAGGAGGGCGAGCTGACGGCGCCGAACAACGGGCAGGTGTACGCCTACGAGAAGGCCACCTTCACCGCCCTGGGCAACCTGATCCGCCACAAGCGCAAAGCCGAGGCGATGGAACTCACCGCCCGCCTCTACCGGGACATCCGCCGCTGCGAGGGCACCCCGCCGGAGGTGGTGCGCAACCTCTACTGCCAGATCGTCTTCGCGCTGCTGGCGGCGGCGGAGAGCCGGGGCATCAGCGCCGTCACCCAGCAGGGGGATTACCTGCTCTACACCGCGGCCAGGCAGCCCACCCTGCGGCTGCTGTGGCAGGCCCTCACCGATGCCATGCAGACCTATTTTCAGGCGGTGGAGAGCAACGCGCAGGACCTGGTCACACGGGTGGATACATATCTGGCGGCCCACCTGTCGGACAGCACCCTCACGGTGCAGGCGGTGGCGGGGGACCTGGGCTTTGTGCACACCTATCTGTGCAGCGCCTACAAAAAGAACAGCGGGCGCACCATCAACGGCAAACTCACCGAACTGCGGATGGAGCGGGCCAAGGCCCTGCTGGCCGACCCCGGCCTCAAACTCTACCAGGTGGCTCACGCGGTGGGCTACGCCGACGGCAAGTATTTTGTAAAACTGTTCACCAAGGAAGTGGGCATCCCGCCCAAACTCTACCGGGAGAATCTTTGCTGCCATGAAGAATAAACTGCGCGCCGCCGGGCGCACCCTGCTGCTGGACGTGGGGCTGCGGGGCAAGCTGCTGTGCATCTTTTTCCTGTTGCTGGTGCTGCCCCTGGGGGCCTTCACCCTCTACGCCTTCCACCGCATCAACACCGTCATCGAGGAGCAGACCTTCTCCGCCGCCGAGAAGGCCTTTGAGGACACCCACACCGCCGTGGAGGACCTGCTGGCCCGCCTGCCCCAGGTGACGGATATCCTCACCATGGACCCCGCCCTCTACACCCTGGCGGCCAGCGACCCGGAAAGCACCACCTACATCCAGCGCCTCAACGACCGGGACCGCATCTCCACCACCTTCGACTATCTGCGCTCCATGTCCGGGGTGGACCGCATCCGGCTGTATGTGAGCAACGATTATCTCTACACCAACTCCGCCGACATCGTCTCCCTCGCCTCGGTGGAGGGCAGCGCCTGGATGGATGCCTTCCGGGACGGGGGCGTGGCCTGCTGGTTCGGCCCCGCCGACTTTGCCGATGAGCCGGAGGGCGAGCGGGAGTGGTATTCTTTGATGCGCCTGCTCTACGACCCCAGCCATGTGCAGCAGCCGCTGGCCATCCTGCGGGTGGACATCGCCGCCGACCGGGTGAGCGCCGCGGTGAGCCGCAGCACCACCACCCGGAACGGCACCGTGCTGCTGCTGGACGGCGGCCGGGTGCTCACCGCCTCCGACCCGGACCGGGCGGCGCAGCTGAGCGGTTCTCTGCCGGCGGCGGGCGCGCCGGGCTGGGCCGAGGTGGACACCCCCCAGGGGCCCTGCCGGGCGCAGACGGTGGCGCTGGAAAACTGCGGCTGGACGCTGGCCGCCGCCCTGCCCCGGGACGACATCTTCCGCACCAGCCGGGAGCTGCGGCTGGAGATGCTGGCGGTGGTGGCGCTGCTGGCGGCGGCGGCCTGTTTTCTGGCCTACCGGCTCAGCCAGTCCATCACCCGGCGGCTCTATCTGCTCAATGACACCATGCACGCGGTGGAGCGGGGGGACGTGTCCGCCCGGGTGGAGCCCCAGGGCCGGGACGAGATCGGCCAGCTGATGCGCAGCTTCAGCAACATGATGGGGCGCATCGACACCCTGATGGACGAAAAGCTGGAGCAGGGCCAGCAGATCAAGGCCCTGGAGCTGAAAGCCCTTCAGGCCCAGATCAACCCCCACTTCCTCTACAACTCCCTGGACCTCATCAACTGCACCGCCATCACCCGCAACGTGCCCGAGATCAGCCGGATGGTCAACGCCCTGGCCCGGTTCTACCGGCTGTCCCTCAGCCGGGGGCGGGAGGTCATCCCCCTGGCGGACGAGCTGCGGCACGCCCGGCTCTATGTGGAGATCCAGAATATGCGCTTTGAGGACCGGGTGCAGGTGGAATGGGAGGTGGAGCCGGGGGTGGAAGCGTGCCCCATCATCAAGATCGTGCTCCAGCCCATCATCGAGAACGCCATCATCCACGGCATCTTCGAAAGGCCGGACAAGACCGGCCGCCTGCGCATCGCCGCCTTCCGGCAGGGGGCGGACCTGGTCATCACGGTGGAGGACGACGGTGTGGGCATGGACGCCGAGACCCTGCGGGCCAACTTTTCCGCCGACGCCTCCAGCGCCAACACCAAGGGCGGCTACGGGGTGCGCAACATCAACGAGCGGCTGCACCTGGCCTACGGGCCGGGCTACGGCCTTTTCTGCGAGAGCGAGCCGGGCCGGGGCACGCGGGTGACGATCCGTGTGCCGGCGGCGGACACGGCCCCCTCCGACGACGAGAGGTGAACGCCATGGACTTCTGCGTGCGCGACGACTGCACCTGGCTGTACCCGGACAGCCCCCTCGCCGGGGCGCGGGCGGCCCGGCTGGACGCGCCCCGGGGCGGCCATGCCGCCTTTCAGCTGCTGCTTTCGGCGGGGGAGGGGGCGTGCCGGCTCTCCTTCGCCTGGCGGGAAGCCGGCGGCCCGCCGGCGCGCCTTTACCGCCTGCGGGAGGTGGGGGTGAACGAGAACACCGCCCCCACCCTGATGACCACCACCGACTACGGCGCCTGCCGGGACTACGTCACCCGGCGGGCCCCCTTTGCGGTGTACGACGCCCTGCTCCCCTGCGAGCCGGGGCGGCCGGCGGAGGGAAGGGCCTTCTGGATCAGCGTGGAGGTCCCGCCCGACCAGGCCCCCGGCCGCTATTGCGGCGCGCTGACGCTGGAGCGGGGCGGCCAGCGGGCGGTGTGCCCGGTGGAGTGCCGGGTGTACGCCGCGCAGGTGCCCGCCGCCGGCGCGGGCAGGCTGGGGATGCTCAACTTCTTCTGCTACGAGAACATCGCCGCCCAGCACGGGGCCGCCGAGGGCACAGAGGCGTGGCGGCGGCTGATGCGCCGCTACATCCGCGCCCAGCTGGAAATGCGCTGCACCCACATCCTGCTGCCCGCCGGCCGGCCGGTGCGGCGGGAGGGAAAACTCGCCGGCTTCGACTTCTCCCTGGCCGAGGAGGTGGGCCGCATCGCCCTGGAGGAGGGCGCGCGGTGGCTCTGCGGCGGCCATGTGGCCCACTGGAGCGAGTGGACCGGCGCCGAGTATTACCCCTTCTGGGACGAGACCCTCCCCGTCACCGGCGAGGAGGGGTACTTCCAGCTGCGGCTGTATTTTTCCCGGTGGGCCGAGGTCGTCCGGAAAAACGGCTGGCAGGGGCGGGTGGCGCAGGCCCTGGCGGACGAGCCCCAGGTGCACAACACCGCCGCCTACCGCATCCTGGCGGCCGTCTGCCGCAAATTCCTGCCGGGGGCGCCCATCGTGGACGCGGTGGAGGCCACCAATCTGGGCGGCGGGGTGGACGTGTGGGCGCCCAAGCTGGACACCTGGGAAAAGAACAAACAGGCCTTCCGCCGTTTGCAGGCGGCGGGGGAGGAGGTGTGGTTCTACACCTGCGCCTTCCCCGCCGGGCGGGCGGCCAACCGCAGCATGGATCTGCCCCTCACCGTCAGCCGGGGGCTGCTCTGGCTGGCCGCCGGCGAGCGGTTTTCCGGCTACCTGCACTGGGGTTTCAACTACTACATCGGCGGGGACATCTGGCACAGCGCCTGCTGCCCCCACAAGGGGGCGCTGCTGCCCGCCGGCGACGCCCACATCGTCTACCCCGGCCCCGACGGCCCCCTGCGCAGCGCCCGGTACGAGGCCCAGCGGGGCGGCGCGGAGGACTGCGAGCTGCTGTATCAGCTGCAAAGGAGCGACGCGGCGGCGGCCGACGCCCTGGCACAGGAGGTCTGCGCCTCCTCCACCCGCTACACGGCCAGCGGCGAAGTGCTGCTGGCCGCCCGCCGCCGCCTGCTGGAGCGCCTGGGCTGAGGCGCGAAGAACAAAAGAGGAGCCAAAGCCCCCGGGGCCGTTCACGTTCGGCCCCGGGGGCTTTCTGTGCGCGGGGCCGCGGGCATGGGTGCGCCCCGCCTGGCCGGAGCAGGCCCTGCGGGCCAACATCCACGCCCAGATCAGCCTGGCCCTCAACCGCATCTTCACCGAGTGGTACCCCAGCAAGGGCTACAACTTCAACATCACCAACTCCACCAGCTACGACCAGTACTACGTCCACGGACGGGACATCTTCGAGCCGATGGAGCGCATCACCGACGACATCTTCAACACCTACGTGCGCCGCACCGGCACCATCGAGCCCTACTACACCGAGTACTGCGACGGCAAATCCGTCACCTGCCCGGGCATGAAGCAGTGGGGCACGGTGGACCGGGCGGGCGAGGGGCTGAACGCCCTGCAGATCCTGCGCTACTACTACGGCAACAACATCGAGATCGTGCGCACAAACAACATCCAGGGCATCCCCCAGAGCTACCCCGGCACGGCGCTGCGCCGGGGCGATTCCGGCGAGGCGGTGCGCACCATCCAGCGCCAGCTCACCCGCATCGCCAAGAACTACCCCGCCTTCGGCGATCCCGGCACCGACGGGGTGTTCGGCGCGGCCACCGAGGCGTCGGTGAAGGCCTTCCAGAAGCAGTTCAACCTCACCGCCGACGGGGTGGTGGGCCGCTCCACCTGGTACAAGATCAGCTACATCTACGTCAGCGTGAAGAAGCTGGCGGAACTGACCAGCGAGGGCGAAAAACCCACCGGCAGCCAGGACACCATCACCGGCAGCGGCTACCCCGGCACCGCCCTGCGCCGGGGCGACACCGGCAACAGCGTGGAGCAGGTGCAGTTCTGGCTGCAGCAGCTGTCGGAGTTCGAGACCGGCCTGCCGGACCTCGCGGTGGACGGCATCTTCGGCGCCGGCACCGAGGCGGCGGTGAAAGCCTTCCAGCAAAAGTACGGCCTCACGGTGGACGGCGTGGTGGGCCGCATGACCTGGGACGCCATCTGGGCCGAGTATCAGAGCCTGGAAAACGACATCAACTCCTCGGACGACGGCTATCCCGGCACCGCGCTGCGGGTGGGCAGCCGGGGCGACGACGTGCGCAAGGTGCAGTTCTGGCTGCGCATCGCCGCCAGCAACTATTCCTCCATCCCCGCCCCGGCGGTGGACGGCATCTTCGGTTCCGGCACCGAGGCGGCGGTGAAAGCCTTCCAGCGGGAGTTCGGCCTCACGGCGGACGGCGTGGTGGGCCCCGCCACCTGGCGCAAACTCTACCAGGTCTACGCCGACGTCACCAACCAGCTGCTGGCCCCTGACCAGCGCCCCGGCACCTACCCCGGCAGCCCCCTGCGGCTGGGCAGCAGCGGCCGCGCCGTGCGGGAGGCCCAGTATTATCTGGTGCTGATGAGCGCCTACTACTCCTCCATCCCCCGCATCGCCATCGACGGCGAGTTCGGCACCGCCACCCAAACGGCGGTGAAGGCCTTCCAGAAGCTGTTCGGCCTCACCCAGGACGGGGTCATCGGCCCCGCCACCTGGGCAAAGCTCTACCAGCAGAGCCAGGTGCTCCGCGGCCAGGACGGCCTGCTGCTGGCCTACAACCTCCAGCCCTGGCCGGGGTTCGATCTGGTCGAGGGCGCCCAAGGGGACAATGTGGCCTGGCTGCAGTTTTTGCTGGAGTACATCGGCTACTTTTACGACGAGGTCCAGTCTCCCGGCGGCATCGACGGCGAGTTCGGCCCGCTGACCAGGGCCTCGCTGGAGTCCTTCCAGCAGGAGTTCGGCCTGCCGGTCACCGGCGTGGCCGATGAGACGGTCTGGAACGCCCTGTCCGCCACCTTCATCAGCCTGGCGGCGTCGGGCAGCGAGGAGGCCGCCGCCGCGGCGGGGCCGGAGTACCCCGGTTATGTGATGGCCCTGGGCAGCGCGGGCAACGCGGTGATGCAGCTGCAGCTGCTGATGAACCAGGTGGCGGCGCTCTACTGCGCGGCGGAGTTCGTGCCGGTGGACGGCGTCTACGGCACAGCCACCGAGCAGGCGGTGCGGCTGTTCCAGGAGGGGCTGGGCCTGCCGGTCACCGGCGTGGTGGACCGCCAGACCTGGCAGCGCATCTACCAGCTGCTGAACGATCCCGTACCCGGCAGTTGCCCCTGCGGCCAGAACTGAAAGGAGAGAATGTCTTATGGCAAAAGTGTTCGTCTACGATTCCTACACCAACCGAATGATGACCTACAACCTCAACGAGAGCGACCCCATGCCCTACTCCACCGGCACCACCCTGCGGGTGCGGGAGTTCCGGGGCAGCTCCTCCAGCCCTACCCTCTGGACCACCACCGCCGCCATGGAGGCCTGGAACCTCACCCGCCGCAGCTACGGCAGCGGCATCCATGTGGGCTACGCCTTCAAGCGCATCTGGGAGGGCGGCCACGGCACCGCCAGCCAGCACTACGCCGGGGTGGCCTTTGACGTGGGCCAGGGCCAGGGTTCCACCGCCCGCAACGCCATCTGGCGGGCGGCCAAGAACACCGGCGCCTGGGGCTATGTGGAGCCCCAGAGCATGACCCCCACCTGGGTGCACTTCGACCGGCGCTACGGCACCCCCGCCTGCTCCGGCACCACCTCCGGCTACCCCACCCTGCGCCGGGGCTGTGTGAACACCTATGTGCTCATCCTGCAGGACGCGCTGAACGCCCTGGGCTACTCCACCCGCACCCTGGACGGCAAGTTCGGCGCCAACACCGAGAGCGCCCTGCGGGCCTACCAGCGGGCGGTGGGCCTGTCGGCGGACGGCGTCTGCGGCTGCAACACCTGGAAAAAGCTCACCGCCAGCGTGGTGGGCATCGGGCGCACCCGCACCGTCATCGACTGAATCCCACACAAACAGCGCCCCCGGGGCGGCCGTTGTGCCGCCCCGGGGGCGCTTTGCTGCAAATAAACAGGATGGCCGGGCCCCGCGTCAGGCGTTGAAGACGTATCTGTCCAGCCGGCGGAATGCCTCCCGCACCCGGGAAAGGGGCAGCGCCAGGTTCATCCGCAGATGGCAGGGGCCGTGGAAGGCCCGGCCGTCCTGCACCGCCACCCCCACGTCCCAGCAGGCCTTCTCCAGCTGGTCGATGGTCCTGCCGTGGGCGGCGCACCATTCGGTGCAGTCCACGAACAGCATGTAGGTGCCCTGGGGATGGAAGGTCTCCACACCCTTGAAGTGCTGCCGGATGTAGTCGCAGGCGTAGTCCACATTGCCGCCCAGCACTTCCAGCAGTTCCTCCAGCCACGCGCGGCCCTCCGGCTTGTAGGCGGCGATCAGCGCGTGCATGCTCAGCACGTTCATCTCGTTGTAGTGGCACAGGCTGGATTCCTTCAGCACCCGGTCCCGCAGGCGCTTGTTGTAGATGATGTGGTAGCTGCCCACCAGCCCCGCCAGGTTGAAGGTCTTGCTGGGGGCGTACATCGCCACCGTGTTCTGCCGGGCCCACTCGCTCACCATCTGGGTGGGGATGTGCTTGTGCCCGGGCAGGATCAGGTCGCTCCAGATCTCGTCGGAGATCACGGTCACATCGTATTTTTCAAACAGGGCCATGGCCTGTTCCAGTTCCCACCGTTCCCACACCCGGCCGCAGGGGTTGTGGGGCGAGCAGAAGACGGCGGCGTGGATGTTCTGGGTGCGCAGCTTCTCCTCCATGTCCGCAAAGTCCATCCGCCAAACGCCCTTTTCGTCCCGGGTCATGGGGCTGAGCACCATGTCGTAGCCGTTGTTGGAGAGCGCCGAGGTGAAACCCACATAGGTGGGGGAGTGAAGCAGCACCTTGCCTCCCCGGGAGCACACCACGTTCAGCGCGCTGATCACACCGCCCAGCACGCCGTTCTCGTAGCCGATGCACTCCCGGGTCAGGCCGGTCACGCCGTTGCGGGTTTCCTGCCATCCCCTGATCCCGTTGAAATATTCGTCGGTGGGGGAGAAGTAGCCATAGGCGGGGTGCCGCGCCCGCTCCGCCAGCGCCGCGGGCACCGTGGGCACGGTGGGGAAATTCATGTCCGCGATCCACATGGGGATGGCGTCAAACCCCTCTTTGGGGGCCGCGGGGGCAAAGGGCCCCGCGCCCAGGCCGTCCACGGCCACGGCGTCCCTGCCGCGGCGGTCCAGAATGGAGGTGAAATCGTAGTTCATATCGCTTGCGACCTTTCGTTTGTGAGTAGCAGATGCTCCCTTTATTTTACTCCATCGGGGCAGCCGGTTCAACGGTAAGACCCGCCGAAATGAAAAAAGGCGGGGCCGTCCGAAGACGGCCCCGCTCCTGTCCTCCCGGCAGGGGGGGCAGCGCCGGGAGAGAGGACAGGCAATGCCCGCCGCGCCGGCTGGCGGCAGCGGCGTTATTTGCCGATCATCATGTTCAGGATCTCCACATCGGTGGCCTTCATGCCGTCCTTGCCCAGGCGGCCGAAGTTGCGGATGGTGTGCTCGTAGTCCTCTTCCACCAGGCCCTCGCCGAAGGGGAACACCCGGCCGCGCTTTGCCATCTCATAGCCCAGCAGACCGCTGTTCACCGCGCTGGCGATCTTGGCCGCGCAGGAGGCTTTGGCGCCGTCGCACACGATGCCGCCCACGTTGCCCAGGGAATTGATGATGGTGCGACCGATCACATCGTAGCCCTCGCCGTGGAGGTAGGCAACGCCGCAGGCCGCGGCGGTGCCGGCGGACACCGCGCCGCAGTAGGCGGACAGGTTGCCGATGTACCGCTTCTGGTGCAGGGCGATGAGGTTGGTCAGGGTCAGGGCGCGGTAGAGCTTTTCGTCGCTGACGCCCATCTCCCGGGCGTAGGTCACCACCGGCATGGTGCAGGTGATGCCCTGGTTGCCGCTGCCCGCGTTGATCACCACCGGCAAGGCGCAGCCGTTCATCCGGGCGTCGGAACCGGCGGCGGCGTTGGCCATGGCACGGGTGCGCACCCCGTCGCCGTTCACCTCCAGCAGGGTGCGGCCCACGCCGGCGCCCCAGTTGCCCCCCAGGCCCTCCCGGGCGATGGCGCTGTTGCAGTTGATCTGCTGATCCAGCAGTTCCTTCACATCCCCGATCTCCACTGTGTCGGCAAATTCCAGGATGTCCTTCAGGTTCAGCTGGCTCTTGTCGCCGGCGTCCTCGGTGGGGATGTCGTCCGCCTCCAGCAGCACCTGGCCGTTTTTCTCGATGCGGGCGATGTGGTTGTGCTTGGTCTTTACCTCCACCACGGCGGTGTCGGCGCCGGCTTTGGCCTCAATGCGGATGTACAGGTTTTCCACGCCCTCCGCCAGTTCGCAGCGGCACACGCCCTGCGCCACCAGCCGGCGCACCTGGTCGGCGGCCTCGGGGGGCACCCGGCTGATGACCTCCAGTTCCAGGTCGGCGTCGCCGGCCAGAGCGCCCAGCACGGCGGCCACCTCGATGCCCTTCTGCCCGCCGGCGTTGGGCACGTTCACGCCCTTCACGTTCTTGATGATGTTGCCGCTGCACAGGGCCACCATCTCCTCGGGCATGGCACCCAGCACCTGCCGCGCCTTTGCCGCGGCAAAGGCGATGGCAATGGGCTCGGTACAGCCCATGGCGGGGATCAGCTCCTTGTGCAGGATCTTCAGATAGTTCTGGTAGCATTTGGAATCCATGACGTTTCTCCTTTCAGAGGGCCGCTCGGGCCCGATGAACCACACACACACAAAACGATGCCCGACAATACAAGCCTGTATCGCCGGGCATCGGGTCAGCAGCAAAGCCCGAACGCCCCACCGGGGCGTGAAGCGGTGTTACCCGTTGTTGGCGGCCTGCTTCTTGTTTGCCTTATCCAGTTTGGCGACCCGCACGATGGAAATGAGCAGCGGGATGGCGATGGCGAACAGCGCCAGGTTGCCCAGCAGCACATAGCCCTTCTGGACGATGGCCATCAGGCCCACGCCGGAGATGAACCAGCAGGCCAGCAGGAAGGCCAGGGCGATGACAAAGAACTTGACCCTCTGCGGAACCTTTTCGCTCTTCCAGACGATAGACCAGCGGTTCGCCACATTGAAGGTGAAGGTGGGGGCGGTGGACACCACCGAGAAAATGACCACGATCCAGTAGACGATGGTCAGCACGGGGCTGAGGTACTGCTGGCAGATCATCAGGATGGGGGTGCCTTCGTAAACTTCCGGCATGAAGGGCAGCACGATGGCGCCGGTCATGACAAAGAGCAGGGTGACCAGCACGCCGATGGTGATACCGGAGCCGATGGCGTCCTTCTTGGTGTGGATCTGGTCGGCGTAGTTGCTCAGCGAGGAGCCCCAGTTGGAGGTGGTGAAGCAGTAGGAGATAAACATGGACATGTGCGCGCTCACCGTGGTGAGGCCCCAGTCCGGCCCGATGCTGAAGTTGCCGATGCGCTCGGCCAGCACGTCGCCCCTCACAACGATCACCGCGATCAGAATGGCCACCAGCGACAGGATCAGCGAGATGGTCATCACGGTGTTGAACTTGCGCAGGAAGGAAGCGCCGTAGATGGTGAGCACCGTGAACAGCAGCACGGCGATCACGCTGCCCAGGAACACCGGCACGCCCAGCAGCGAGTTGAACAACTCGGCAAAAAGCGCCACGGTGGCGGCCACCGTTACCACGCCCATCAGGATGGTGTAGATGTCGAAGAAGATGGTGACGATGCCCTTCAGAACCGGATTGGAATTGGGCTTGTCAACGCCGTACAGCGCCAGATAGTAGGCGTTGTAGTTGCTGGTTTTGTAAGCGCGGATGAAGTCCAGGCCGATGGCGCAGAAGAAGGACATGGCGAAGCAGAAGATGGCCAGCCACAGGAAGGCCCAGCCGCCGCCCAGGGTGACGATGTAGGCCGAGGCGTACACGCCGGAGGCCATGTTGGCGCCGCAGTATGTACCGAACATCAGCGCGCCGATGCCGAACCAGGCTTTAAAGGTGTCCCAACCGCTGCGAGTTTGCTTTTCCAAAACGATTTCCCTCCTTACGACCAAAGGTGAATGTGCTTTCGGCTTACAGCTTCACGCGGGGATTGGCGGCGTACTGGATGGCGGCCTGCCGCACCCACTCCAGGCGCTCGTCGTCGATGTCGGTGGGAACGGTGCAGTCCGCGCCCAGCATCACGCCCACCTGGCCGGCCTCGTCCAGATACTTGGCCACCTCCGCGGTGATCTCCTCACGGGTGCCGGTGTAGATGGTCTCGGCCTGGGCAAAGCCGCCGCACACCGGCTTGCCGCCGAACAGCTTCTTGCCCTCGGCCAGGCCCACGCCCTCGGCGTGCACCGCCCAGTTGAACACGGGCACATCGTAATCCTTGAACAGCTCCAGATTGTTGCTCTTGCCGTGGTAGCCGCAGATGTGCAGCATGTTGAACCGGCTCAGCTGGTTCAGTCCGGCCAGCACCTTCTTGTCGGAGGGGGTGATGTACTTGGTGTAGAACTCGTCGGGCACATAGTGGGCCTGGTTGTTCACGCTCAGATACACCGCCTCGGCGCCGCACTCGGTGAGCAGGATCTTGTTCAGGGCGATGATGCTGTCGGCGATCTTGTCCAGCGCGGCCATCACGGATTCGGGATCCTCCTCCAGGAAGCTGTACAGCTTGGAGTGGGCCACTTCGGTGCCGATGTCCATGCCGCTGATGCTGTTGCGCAGGGTGATGCTGGGGCTGAACGCGGTGACGTAAATGGGGGCGTCGGAGTCCTTGTAGATGTCCACCACCCGCTTGGTCAGCTCCTTGCTCTTTTCAAAGAAGGGGGAACCGGGCATGGGAGGCTCGATCTTGCGCAGGTCCGCGGCGGTCTTGACAAAGGAGGTATCCACCGGCATGATCATAAGGGTGTCGTTCATGATCTTGATCACGTCCGGGTCAAACTTCTCACGGGCGATGCGGTGGCCCTCGATGTTTTTCTCAAAGGCGGCCTCATTGGTCAGGCCGGTGAGCCATTCCTGCTCGGTGGTGAAGTGGTGGAAGAAGGCCACAGGTACCCGGTCCACCGGTTCGTTCGCCAGGAATTTTTCGAAACGTTCGCGCTTAGTCATGATGCACACTCCTTTATTTGAGTTATAATAGTCTTGTGACCGAAACCATGCGGAAACTTGACTGGTTTGGTCGTTCTGCTATAATTAGCTTATCATGTTGAAAACATTATGGGTAATACAGAAAAAAGAAGGGGGCATGAAAAAAAGGCATGCCCCCGTTGGGGAGGAGGGAGCAAGATGAAGATACAGTCTTTGCAGTATTTTGTAACGCTGGCGGAGACTGGGTCGATCACCCGTGCGGCACAACAGCTTTATGTGGCACAGCCAAGCCTGACCAAATCTCTGAAGCTGATGGAGGAAGAACTGGGGTTCACCCTGGTAGAGCGATCCGCCAGCGGGGTGCGGCTCACCGAAAAGGGGAGCAGGGTGTTTGCGGAGGCCCGGCAGATCCTGGAGTTTTACGACGGCTGGAAAGAGATGGGCCGCAAGGACGATCTGCGCCAGATCGAGTTGTATACATATATATCGTTTCCCGACTTTCTGCTGCCGGACATTGTGCTGCGCTACCGGAAAAAATACCCGGAATTGTCCATCGGCTTCAACGTGAGCGAAAAACCAGAGGCTTTCATCTCCCGCAGCGCCAACAAGCCGGTGTTGTCTCTGGTGATGTGCCATCAGAACGAACAGCTGGCACGCTTGACCCAAATCCAGGGCAACCCGCCGGTCCTGTTGATGAGCGGAGAGTATCGCTGTCTGGTGAATGCGCGGCATGCCCTGGCAAGCCATTCCAGCGTCACGCTGGAGGAACTGAAAAATTTTTATCTCATCCTGCCGGATATGAAGGAGGAGGAGCGCGCATCGGAGATGCCGGAAGGCTTTTTGGACGGCCTGTTGTGCCAAAGCCCCGAGCAGAAAAAGGTTGGGGTGGAAACGGTGGCCAACGTGATCCCGCTGGTGGAAAAGGACGACGAGAGTTACGCGCTCTCCTTCTGGCCCGCCGCCAAACGCTACAAAGGCGTGCAGGAGGGGCGGCTGGTGTGCGTGCCCATTGCGGATGAGTGCGCGAGGGGACAGTTCATGCTGTGTTACTCCCGGCAGGCATACGACCGTTATCCGGTGGTGCGGCAGCTGGTGGAAGACATTCGCGCCGCCGCACGCACCTTCCTGCGGCAAAACCCGGCCGCAGAGCCGTGAGGGCAGGGCGCGGCGCTCCTGCGGCCCGGCTCGCCGGGGCATTGGTCCCCGCCGGGAGCAAAGGCCGGTCCCGCGGCGGTAAACGCCCCATGGCCCGTGTCCGAAGGGCGGGCCGGGCGCAAGATGGTAAAACAAAAGGCCCGCACATTCGTGCGGGCCTTTCCTGGCGGAGAAGGAGGGATTTGAACCCTCGCGCCGGTTTCCCGACCTACGCCCTTAGCAGGGGCGCCTCTTCGACCTCTTGAGTACTTCTCCAGAGCAAAGTGTGTGATGTTGATTCGGTTGTAAATGGCGGAGAGGGTGGGATTCGAACCCACGGCCCTTGCGGGTCACCGGTTTTCAAGACCGGCTCCTTAAACCACTCGGACACCTCTCCCCAGTGGCCGCCGTGCGCGTTTTGATAGCGCGTTACATATACTAACATACTTTGGCACGGCTGTCAAGGGATTTTAAGGCTCACCGCTGCAAAAACCATGGGGAAGGCGGGCGGAGAATGCCTCCGCCCGCCTTATATTCTATATAGTGTATTGTGCCGGGGGCTCAGGCGGCCCGCAGGCCGATTGCCTTGCGGGCAGCCCGCGCCGCGCAGGGAGCCCGGCGCCTTGGTTTGCCGGCAGGGCGGCTGCTCAGCCGATAGAATCCCCGTGTCGCCAGCATGCACGCCGCAAGCCCCAGCAGAAGCGGCGCGGACAGGCCCCCTTCGATCAGCGCGCCGGCCAGCATCACAACGCCCAGCCCCGCAAAAATCGCCAGCATCATGCACAACAAATCTTTCATATTGATTCCCTCCATCTTGCCGCACAGCGCGAAGGATCGTCTCTGTGCCCTCATTCTATAACAACTAATGGTTGTTGTCAAGACAATTTAACAACTTTTTTTATGATTTTCTTTACAAAAACAGCTTACGGTTGTATAATAAGACCAACAGGAAAGGAGCGAAACGGCCATGTTTCCACAGCGTTTAAAGGAACTGAGAAAGCGCAGCGGCTTCAGCCAGAAAAGCCTGTCGGCCCGGCTGGGGGTAAGCCAGCAGGCGGTGGGCAAGTGGGAGACCGGCCGTTCCTCGCCGGACCCGGAGACCCTGGTGCAGCTGGCGGCGCTGCTGAACACCTCTACCGACGATCTTCTGGGCCTGGCCGCGGTGGATTCCGCGGCGTCCCGGCGGTTTTTCGGCGGCTATGAGGAGAGCCCCATCCCGGTGGTGGGCACGGTGCGGGCGGGCTATGGCGCGCTTGCCTTTGAGGAAGACTATGGCGTGGAGTATGCCCGGGTAAAGGATCCCGGCAGTTATTTCTACCTGGTCGTCAAGGGCGACAGCATGGAACCCCGCATCAGTGACGGCGATCTTGCGCTGGTACACCGGCAGCCCACGCTGGAAAATGGCGATCTGGGTGTGATGGTCTACGGCGACGAGGGCGAGGGCACCTTAAAGAAGTATGTGCTGCGGGGCAACGCCGTGATCCTGCAGCCCTTCAACCCTGCCTATGAACCCAAGGTGCTGCGGGGCGAGGAACTGGACAAGCTGTTCATCGCCGGCAAGGTGGTGGAGACCAAGGCCAAGTGGTGATTTTCGGCCGCAACAACAGCATATCAAAACAAAAGGCCGATAATCCGGTCTTCAAAACGAAAGAGGGCCTTTTCCCATGGCAGAAACACAGCTGTACCTGATCCGGCACGGCCAGACTGATTGGAACGTGCGGGCGATGCTGCAGGGACGCACCGATATTCCGCTGAACGATACCGGCCGGCAGCAGGCGATGGAGGCCCGGCAGCGGCTGGCCGGGGTGCACTTTGACGTGGTGTATTCCAGCCCCTTGCAGCGGGCAATGGACACCGCCAGTCTGGTGACCGGCTGGCCGAAGGAGAGGATAAGCCCGGACCGGCGTCTCATCGAGATCGCCTTCGGGCCGTATGAGGGTAAGGACCCTCACGCCCTGGGCCCGGGGTTTGCCGCGTTCTTCACCGACCCGCCCGCCTACCGCCCGCCGGAGGGCGCGGAGAGTTTGGAAAGCGCGCTGGAGCGCACCGGGGATTTTCTCGCCTTTGCCGCGAAAAATCACCCGGGGCAGACCTTGCTGGTAGCGGGGCACGGCGCGGCGCTTCACGCGATGCTCACCGCGGCGCTGGGCAATCCGCTGGATCAGTTTTGGGCGGTGAATCTGGATAACTGCCGGGTGGCGGTGCTCACCCGTGACGAGGCCGCCCGGGGCGGCTGGCGGCTGACGGCGAGCGATGGAACCGGCGCCGGCGCTTATCTGAAAAAGTATCTGGGATAACACTGCCGCTGGGAGACGGCGCACACCGCACAAAAAAGTCTTGACAAGCAGCGTGCGGCGTGATATATTAATAAAGCGCCCTCAAGAGAGGACGCTGGATATCGCGGGATGGAGCAGCCTGGTAGCTCGTCGGGCTCATAACCCGAAGGTCGGTGGTTCAAATCCGCCTCCCGCAACCACATGAATGGGAGTCAAGTTCTGAACGATCCGGTGAGATCGAATGAAGCTTGACTCCCATTTTTTATTGTCATATCAAGGTTTTCCGGCATTTGGCCTCCTGCGACACAAATATTCAAACTTTCTCATTTTTGATCCCAAACAGCTTTAAGCCCCCTTATTTGAACCGGCTGCCGCAACGGATTCAGCCGGCATTCTTTTCATAAAAGGCGTTCTCCGCTTCATCTGGTGTTTTGTACTGGTTGGCGCGATGAGGGCGCCTTTTGTTGTAGAACTTCATATATTCGGAAACCCTTTTCTTGAATTCGTTTTCAGACCGGTAGGAGCTCCGGTACAGTTCTTCCTGCTTCAGAGAGGAGAAGAAGGACTCCATCACACCGTTGTCGTAGGGCGTGCCCCCTTTGGAGAAGGATTGCGTCACATGGCAATCGCGCAGAAGAGTTCGGAAGGCCTGGGATGTATACTGACATCCCCGGTCAGAGTGGAAGATCAGATCTTCGCCGGGATTCCTTTCCTCAAATGCCCGCTTGAAGGTGGCGGTCACCAACTGGGTGCTTGCCCGAGGAGAGATTTTGTAGGCGATCACCTTTCTGGCATACAGATCCAGGATGGCGCAGATGTGGTATTTCTTGCCGCACACCGCAAACTGGGTGCAGTCTCCTACCCATGCCGTGTTGGGCGCACTGACATTGAACTGGCGGTTCAGGACATTGGGGGTCCCCTGGAGCTTCACCCACTTTTTGTAATCCGCCTTAGCCGTGGTTCGGAAACTATAAAGCCCCAGTTCATGCATGATGCCGAGGACGGTCTTTTTGCTGGTTTTGTATCCCCGACTTTGCAGTACAGCAAGAATTTTATCGGAGCCAAACAACCCATGGTTTTCCTCAAAGACCTCTTTGACAGCTACAGAGAGCTCCTTCCTTCGCTGAGCACGAAGGGACGGTTTCTGTTTGCTTTTCATGTGATTGTAGAACGTTCCCCGGTTTACTTCCAATGCATCGCAGAGGACCCGGATAGGATACTGCTCTACAAGTTTTTCCAACTCAAAGAGCTTTACCGAAACTGGATCGGAAGCCGTACAATTGACCGCTTTCAGGATCTGGCAGATCTGCTCCGTTCGCTGTTGTTTTTGTTGCAGGCTGTTGAGGGCTCTTTGAGTGGGAATCAAGTCCGGCGCCAGATTTTTGTATTGCTTCAGCCACCGGTAAATGGTGCAGCGGGCCACTTGATTTTCTTTGCTGATTTCTGTTACAGGCTTGCCGTCATAATACTCGGCGCAGCACTTCTGGACCAGTTCAATGGGATGTTCATTTGTCTTCATAAGTGTTTCCTCCTTATGCTGATTAATGGAAAGGGACGAGCGATTGGTGTTCTGCCTATCGACAGACGAAGCCTTTGCTTTTTTCATACGAATCCTCCTTTCTGAAACATGGCAACAAAAAACCGCCTTGAAAAAATCAAGACGGTTCATACGACATAGTATATTGATATTGGTTGGTGGCAAAGGAATAAGCCGGACTGCTTTTGGTTTCATTCGAATCCCCCCTTAAATCAGGGAATCTTATGCTCCTTTTCTAATTTTAGAATACCATTATATAAAGAAAAAATCAACCTAACCTTGCGGTGACATTTGGATGAACACATATGGTGAAACACCTTCGATTACCTTGTGGGATGGAGTTATTTATACTATACTGTAAGTAGCTTCTTGCTTATCTTTATTTTATTGTACCGGTATGTACACCCTGCAATCATCTATGAAATACTGTTAAAAAGCAAACCTCAACAAACAACGCCCCAGATAAGTATAATCTTAGATGAAATTATAATAATCTTAAAGATGGTATGAAATATAAAATGATTAAAGCCGTTCTAATTGAAACCGTAACGCCTTTTTGATATGATGAAAGCAAACCGTTGCCTTCAGAAGGGGGTGCCTTATGCAAATTAGATTAAAAAACATTGGAATAGTCGAGGATTCGACAATCACATTGAGTGGGCTGACTGTCATTACTGGAAAAAACAATTCTGGAAAAACGACGGTTGGAAAAACCTTATATTCATTGTTAGATGCAGTTGCTAATATTCAGCGCAAGGCAGAAAATGACAAGTGTGTTTATGTGATAAAACACCTAAGAAATCTAGATGATACATTGGAATTCTTGCGCTATTCGAGAAATTCAATTCGCAAGGATGAATTAGATGTTTTTGAATCGTATCCCATTTTAAGATCATTGGTTACGGGCGAATATCGTCAAGAAATTTCTCCAGAAACAATGGAGGAATTGGTGCACAAATTAATCGACGAATTGCATGATTTAGATACTTCTTTTTTTGTCGAGCAAATTGAAAGTAGTAGAATTTCGAGGTTTTTTAGAGTAAAAGCGGAAGGTGTTTCAAAAGAAGCTTTAAAAGATTCATTAGACAAACAAAAAGAGGAAGCCATTTCCGGATTGGAAAGATTGATTTCTGAAATCAACAACGATCCGGATCTAATAAACTATACTCGCGAGAGTATTAACCAAACACTAGGAATTGAGTTTTCTAATCAGATACAACCTGTCAAAAGGCAAGGGAGAATATCAGAGATAGAACTTTCGGATAGAGATAAGGTTTACTTTCATTTATCAATGGAAGATAATTCGGTAGTGAATGACGGTTCACCCGTATTCACTATCTCTCCATACAAAAAAGTTTATCTTGTGGATGATCCATTCATTCTGGACGACGGAATTATGCCAGGATATTTCAGGGCGCGCACTACTGAGAGACATGAGACTTTTTTAAATCCAGTAAGGATAGGCACTCATAAGGATAAATTAAGGTTTGTTCTCAGAAGCAGTAAGTCTTTAACGGTGTTTGAACAAACCGTTTTGAGTGAAATGCTTAAAGAGACCAAAACAAAAATTGATAGTATAATTCCTGGAACTTTTGAGTTTTCATCAGAGGGTGAGTACTATATTCAAGATGGACTTAAACTGAGAATATCTAATTTGGCAACCGGCTCAAAAACGTTTTCTATTATTAAAATGCTTCTCAACAAAGGAGAAATCGATAATACAACTATGCTCATCTTAGATGAGCCAGAAGCTCATCTTCATCCTAAGTGGCAGAATGCGTTTGCAGAAATTATCGTGTTGTTAGTTAAAGAACTTAATGTGAATATTCTACTGACAACGCATAGCCCTAACTTCATGTTGGCAATAGATGCGTTCATGCGAAAGTATGATATTTCGGAAATAACTAATTTCTATCAAACCGATATGCTTGAAAATGGATTTGTGCAGTATCATTGTGTAAATAACGACATGGGCAAAATCTATGAAGATTTTTTGCAATATTTATCTGAGGTCAAGATGTTGCGAAACAAGTATCTCACAAATAACGAGGAATAATTATGATAGGAGTTGATTTGCAAGCATATGCCCAGGCTAATTGGAGCGGGTATGAAAAATCAGTTTCAGCGATATCGCAATCCTATAATGCGGGGCACCCCTTGATTGATGACGATACAACAATGTATTGCTTTGATGATATTTGTAGCAATCTTTTTGAAGAAAAACGGAAACCAACATCTGTGGATGGGGTGATGTTCTCTAAAAAGAATGTAGAAATGATTGAATTCAAATCCGGATTTAAGCAACGAATCACAAAGCAAAATTTTGATGAGGAAAAAGCGAAGTGTCCACATTCAAAAGAAGTCTGCCAAGATTATTGGGATTTGTTCTTTAAAAACCAGAAAAGTAATATTAATGCGCTTATCGCATCAATTCGAGATAAAGCAGTCGAAAGCTATATTACGCTGGAAAAACATATATTTCCCCGTTGTAACCCTTCTGACGCACATAAGCGGTTAAAGCTTATAGTAGTGATAGATGATAATGGTATTGATAGCATGGAAGATACGCTTGCAGATTTGGCGGGTGTTTCTAACGTCTCTAATAATCCCTTTTCATCAATTAGACAATCATTGCAGCGTGTAAAAAATTGCTCCGATGTAAATGGGAACGCATACTTTTATGATGATATTGAAGTAATGTCTGCAAAAGATTTTAAAAATCATTTACATTTGTGATACCGGTGAGATATTCTTAGTGACAAGATTTTGTGACTGTTCTGTTTTGTAAAGAAGTATAATCTTTTGCGTCAAGATATTGTGGACGTCAAGAGAAGGTTTTTCAGAGTTCGATAAAACAAGCATAATTTTCCTAAAATATCTTTTTTGTTAAGGCTTGCCATGATAAGCTGACAGATCCCGAATGGGATCTGTCAGTTTTTTGTATCCCAAAACCACACGTTAGACGTGTGGTTCGGTAAGAATTAAATAGTTGAACAGAAAAAGGGCATAAAAAAACTCCTTGTGGTAGGATAGAGATGCGGTCTGCCAACTGCATCAAAAGAACCACAAGGAGGTCATTCAAATGAGCATGAACGACATAAACAGTTTATCGCATACGAAGTGGATTTGCAAATACCATATAGTCTTTGCGGCAAAGTACCGTCGGAAGATGTTCTATAAAGAAAAGAGGGCGGCAATAGGAAAAATATTGCGGCAGCTGTGTGAATGGAAAGGCGTAAAGATAGTGGAGGCGGAAGTGTGCCCGGATCACATTCATATGCTGGTAGAGATACCGCCAAAGATTTCAGTGTCAAGTTTCATGGGCTACCTGAAAGGGAAGAGCAGCACAATGCTGTATGAGCAATTCGGCGAACTGAAGTACAAATATCGAAACCGGGAATTCTGGTGCAAAGGGTACTATGTGGATACGGTGGGAAAGAACGAGAGCCGAATTGCGGAGTACATAAAGAACCAACTGAAACAGGATGAGCTGGGCGAACAACTCACGATGAGTCAGGTCGGCCCGTTCACGGGCGGCAAGTAACAATCCCACGCAGCTGGCAGACCGTATTACGCGTTCTACGCGTGGCGAAGAACATAGGGCTATGCCCGCATGTGAAAAACCACCGGCTTGGCCGGTGGATGTTTATTTATACAGCAGATGGCGGAAAGCGGTGTGAATCTCTGCAGCGCATGGGCGGGGCAGGCCGTGAATCTATCTGATTCTTTCCGCTTTTTTTAACGCTTTCCCATATTGGTTCCTTACGCCGCTTTCCGTTTCTTTTTCGCACAAATCGCAGATTTGTTCAAACAGAGGTCCCTTTGCGTATTGCGGGAGTATCACGATGCGGGATAAAGCATAAGCGCTTGCCCATCGGGTCACCGTTCCGTCATCATTCGCGTTTTGCAACAAAGCGGCTATGGCGTGATCAAGCTTCGCCGGAAAAGCAGCCGCAAGATTTCCAACGATTCTGGAAGCTTCCCTTTTGCAGGAAGGATCAGAAGACAAAATATATCTTTCTGACAGATTCAGATAATCTTCTTCCAAGGAAAATTCTTTGGAACGGCTAACTTCTTCAATGGCTTCCAGCAAAAGGGCAATCTTTTTTTCGGGCAAAAATGAACAGGCCGCAGAAACTGCGGAAAAATCGAAACTCCTGTTGAGGATGCCTTCAACGATGGCATTCCTCTTTTCCAAGCGCTTAATGGATTTGTCGTCGATGATTTGTTGGATTGTCATAGCTGTTTTCTCCTGTAAATCAAAATGCACAGACCCGGGCTCACCTTCGTTGAATGTCTTTTTTGGTGAGGCGATCACCATCTTCATCGCTGATTGGGTAAAACGCAGCTGCGCCGAGAAATTCTATTCTATCAATACCAGGAATGGCAGGGAGGGAGAACAGTCGTCAAATACCATGGCGCTGTGTATGTTTGAGTCGCAACACATGTTCAGTCCTTCCTGATTGCTGAAAAAGCTTGCAACGACCATCCCCGGAAAACCAAGATCAGAAACCAAGAGCATAGAGAATAAAATATCTTTTCTATATCCCAAAGCAATGAAAGGCCGCGGGTTTTGCCGTGGCCTCGTGCGTTAGTAAAAAGCTGATTCTCCAAGTCTCTTTCACGAACGCATGGCAAACCAGGGGGACTTTCCTGGAAAGTTTTGTGACGTCCGCGTTGACGCCTGCTTCAGCTTTTTCCCTGCAAAAAGCAGGTCCCGCACCGGCCCCACAGCCGGGTGCCCAGGTTTTCCTTCCGGATGTCTGGGACCCGCCGAAACACGGGCGCGCCCCGAATGCAGGCGCCCAAAAAATAGAGGGCGCCGCATCTGCGGCAGCGCACATAGTGGCAAACGGTATAATGCTGCTCGGCATCCAGCACCGCATCGGTATTCTCCAGCGGGCAGTCACCGGCGAACAGTTCCATGCGGCCTTGCCGCTCCAGTTCCATGAGTTTGCGAAGAATTTGGTCATATTGGCGGTAGGAACCGTTGAGAGACTCTTTCGTCTGCACCGCCAGCGGGCCGCAGAAGGGGCAGACGGTATTCTCCTTTTCCATCAGTATCCCTCTTTTCTTTATAATCTCCTGGTCCATATTCATGGGATCATGACCCGCGTAAAATGTCAGCCTGACATTTTACGGCGTTGAAACGGCTTACAGCGCTCGCTGCATGACAACAGCCGTGTATCCCTCTTTCCGGACCTCTCTTCCTGTTTTATGAAATTTATTTTTCCGCCAAAAGTGTTCGCTCTGAGGGTTACCCTTGGCAATGGCCAACTGGATAAATTCGACCCCCAGATCCTTCAAACACATTGCGCATTCCCGGATGATTTCAGATCCGATCCCCCTGTGCTGATGGCCTTGATTCATCATAAACAGCCCTATCCATGCGGTGTTTTTAGCCGGATAAGAAAAGATCAGATCCATAATGGCAATCAGCTCGTTTTCGCAAAAATAGCCCACATAAAACTTGTCGCAGGCGCTTTTGCCGGGCGGCAGCGCACGCATGTCTTCCATGATGCCCTCCCTGGTTGCATGCGGAGGGCAGTATTCATAAAACAGAGGATTTCCGATGGAAAGTTCGTAAACGGAATCCGCATCCTGTGCCGTCAGCCTCCTGACCTGATACGTTGAAGACAGACCTCTGACATCCATTTACAATACCTTTCATGTGATTTGTTATTACAGCGTAAACCAATGACCACCACGGCCGGTGACACGGCCGCACATCGCCCGGGAAGATGATTAGCGATTGCCGGAGGCGTATTCCCCCATGTTGATATCCAGGACCGCCCGGGGCGGCTGGATCAAAGCGTCCTCATACCGGCAGACCCATTGGATCTCCTGACTCATCTGCCCATCCGC
>NZ_CALWND010000008.1:0-174539 GCF_944382735.1 Candidatus Allofournierella merdavium
AAGGAGGATAAGGACAGGTGCCTGAAAGACCAGATACTTGTGATTGCCCCACACGAAGCACTCATACCGTCTGACGTATGGCTGAAATGCCGGAAGAAGCTAATGGCGAATAAGTCCTTCCAGCAAGGCCGCAAACCGAAAAACACATGGCTTGCCGGAAAAGTCAAATGCGGACATTGCGGATATGCGCTAAAGGCCACGCACAATCCTAAAAGCGTTGAATATTTCCGTTGCACGAAACGTATTCAAACAAAAGGTTGTCCGGGCTGTGGGAAAATCCGCAAGCCTGAATTTGAGGAATTTATCTTCAATGCCATGCGGGCAAGATTTAAGAATTTTCAAGTCCGGCACGACAAAGAGGAAAAAGCAAATCCGAAACTGACCGCCTATCAGATCGAGCTTGCACAGGTCGAGGCCGAAATTGAAAAACTGCTTGATACACTGACCGGAGCCAATGCGACACTGCTTGCCTATGCCAACAAAAAAATTGAAGAACTGGACACTCGCCGCCAGACCATTTCAAAGGCGATTGCAGAATTGTCCGTTGAAACAATGTCACCCCAGAAGGAACAGGAGCTTTCCTATTATCTTGACCACTGGGACAGCATTGAATTTGATGACAAAAGGAAAGCCGCTGACGGCCTGATTATTTCAATCAGCGCAACCAGCGACCACGTTCAAGTAGAGTGGAAAATCTGAACACTCTTGATTTTGCCACTCTACTTACTTTCAAATCTAAAATTTCTTTTTAATCTTGTTTGTACCCCTTGTACACCGATGCTTGTTTTGTTCATGCTGCAATTTTAATGCCTGCTGTGCCTTTGTACCAATCCCGGGTTCCTGCAACTTACTGTGGATTTCCCGCTGCATCCGTTTGGGATTTATTTTCCGCTCCTCAACTTGTTTTGCTTTGATGGGCGGACTGAATTTCAGCTTGCTCCAATTTTTGAGCAGGAAATCCCATACCTCATAGTCCTTTGGCTCCGCACCAAAAGTAATTTTGCAAACCTCATACCGATCACCATCAATACGCTCGTAGATCCCGACCCAAAATGGATTTTCAAAGAATACCGTTAAGGTACTTCGTGCCATTACGGGGCGTTCCCCTCTTCGGAAAACTGGGCCGAAAAGGAATCCAACCATGCTAACAGCGCTTGATACAAAAGGCGCTGCTGATCAAAGATTGTCCGGCCTACCAAGGGAATGTCTGCATATTGCTGTGCATACCCCTCGTTTTTTTCCGCAGATGCAAGAATACTTTTCCGCAGCTTGCTGACAAGAGCTTGGGCAAGGGGACGATCCATTTTGTTGAGGTTCGTAATCACCACATTGAAGTCAAAGGTAAGCGGCACATTCTGTTCAGCGATAGTGTCCATCAGCGTTTCAAAGTAGGCTCTCCCGGCATCGGTAATCGAGTAAATTGCCTTTTCAGCAAACCGCTCTCCCTTTACCACATCGCTCGTAAGATAGCCTTTTTCTTTTAGTTGGAGCACTTTTTTGTAGACAGATGGGATGCTGATTTTTGTCCAGCGGGAGAAATTGTGGTACTCAATATCTTTTTGAATGTCATAGGCACTTTGGGGCTTTTCCAGCACAATCCCCAGAATCACTAAATCAATGGATGACATACATATCATCCTCCTTTACTATAAAATATAATACTATAAATTATAGTAAAAGTCAACGAAGAAAAGGCGGACAAGTCCCGTCAAATCCATAGGAGTTATACGGGAGTACACTAACGGCAAGCAGGGCAAGTGTGGCCACACTTGCTATTTTTGCAGCCCGAGAGGGCCGCAAAAACGCTTGTTGGGGAGCCTCCCCAAACCCGGCGCACAGCGCACTGTCTGCGGCCCAAGGGCCTTAACCTTGGGACAAATTGTCCCAAAGAGAAATGCTGGTGGATGGGCTTAACCGTCCCCAGTTCGTCAGATGTGGAAAGTGTTTCGTCCAAAATAAGCAAGTAAGGAAATTGCATTAGCCTCTCTAAAACTATGCTCGCAGGCCCTTGCAGATGGGGTGTTTTTACAGCTTAGTTTTCCACGCAGCGCCTCCGCTGCTCCGGAACAAAATGTTAGCAGTATTTGAGATAATCGAGAATGGATAAGAAAATCATATTGCTCCCGTCAAGAATGTGGTCGGAACCCCTTGCAAACTGGGCGTCGTTTAGGGCCAAATGCTAACATATTAGCTCTGCTCTTTGAAGTACTTCCAGTAGCAGAAAACACAGGAGATCTCCCGCCAATAAGGACACCCCGCACAAGGCGATCCTTCCGGGGCCTTCTGCGGGGCGGGCTTCTCATAACGAAGAACTTCTTTCATTATGCACTCATAGGGGTTGTTGGTAAAATTTATAAGTATAACCTCAGTAATGTTCAACCCTATCCCCCAAAGCACCATTTCATTGTATGTTTGCGTCGTACTGTCTATTTGTCAAACTTCATAAACAATATTGACGTTACAATTTGATTAATTTTAACGAGAAAATAGGAGTTTGTATCTTATATAATCTTGTTTAACTTGTTTATATATAGAACGGAACTTTAAAAACCACTATATAATGTGGTTTTATGGAATTAACACGGGAGAAAAATGGAGGTATTACAAGTTATATTACATTGAATATATTGACAGATATCACCCACATCTATATACTAAAATATGGAGGTGCAAATTATGGAAAATACTATTACGGAAAACTTACTAAGAGAATTGTTAGAAGAAGTTCAGCTTCTTACCGTACAGACAAAAGTTGATGCTTTGCAGAAATTTAAAAATGATTTTCTCACCTCCGACTTAAGACGGAATATGTATGACGCATTTGATGGCGAGAGAACTCTTCCGGAAATCAGCGATGATATTGGATGTAAAATCAATACGCTTCAAATATTTGCACAACAATTAGTCGATAAGAACTTAGTCGACTATACCTTTAAAGGAAATGCCAGAATCATTAAAAAATCATTATCAAAAATTGCATTGTATTATGCCAACAAGGAGTTAGGAGAGTCATAATGGAAGATAGCAAATTGGAAGCATTGTTTGAAGAGTTTCTTCTTATTTATAAAGTGGTAAATCGTAAAAATATCATTGATGTTTTGAGGTCTGAACTGAACACAGAACAGTTAATAGAAATTTACCAATATTCGAATGGTGAGAGATCTACCAGAGAAGTGTCTGCCGCATTAAAGAACAAGTGTTCCCATTCTACGATAGCCCGCATATGGAACAAATGGGCTTTACTTGGGTTAGTTGTTCCCGCCAAGCAAAAAGGGCGCTATAAGGCAGCATTTAATTTGGATGAATACGGAGTTTCTGGTGTCATTGAAGAAACAGAGGAGAAGTAACCATGGATATAAATGAACGTATTTTAGAAGAGCTTGTAGCTATAAGAAAAATGCTAACAATTTTGTCGCAGGACAAACTTTCGGATTTTAACGAACAACTTAGGACTAAGTACCTCACTACTGAGCAGCGTCAAAAAATGTATGATCTCTTCGACGGCACAAAGACACTAAAAGAAATCAGCGTGGAGGTTGGCACTTCATCCGAAGCAGTACGGCTATTTGCAGTTTCTTTAGAAAAAGCAGGGCTTTTGGAATATGTCGTTAATGCAAAATCAAAATGTCCTAAGCGGTTATTTTAGGGGGAATTTTGAATGAGTGAAAGCCAAGAACTATATGCTTCTGTAAATTACATCAAGCATAAAGTTGATGCAATCGAAAAAATTGAATTTTTGAATCTTCGTTCTAACAAGGCTCTTCAAGAAGAATACGTTGCTCTTTTGCAAGCAGATGAACTTCTTTTACGTGTCTATAAAACAATAGATGGGTCTAAGTCACAAAAAGAAATTGCCACAGAATTAGGGACTAACGAGATGGCAATTTCGCGAAAAATAATAATATTAGAGGAACACGGATTGATTGAAATTAAAGAAGTCGGAAAGAACGGAAAGAAAATACATAAATATTCCGTTGCAGAAAAAGCATTTAAGCTGTCTAAAATTTGAATATGGGTATTGATACATCAAAAACCGTTATTAGGATAGTTCAAGATTACTGTTTTAATAATTCTGCCCCTATACTAAGCAATGAATTTTCGCTATTTGTGTCAAGCTCAATCTCAGATGCAATCGAGCATAAAAGTCTTTCCGTTAGCGAGTTCACAAAAAAAGTCGCGAAGCGCAAAGATTTCTTTCAAGCAAATGATTTAAACGTTAGATCATTTTGCAAAGGATTGTTTGAAAAATTAAATTACGAGTTTTCTTTTCTCAGTGATATGTCTTTTGCGGCAGCAATAAATGAATTCAAGAGAAAAATGGAAAATGGCGTTTTCAAAGGATTTCCTAAAGATAAAATCGATGAAGACACCTTGCGTGGAGCACTTGTATTATTTATTCGGCAAGAAACTTTTTGCGAACCACGCTCTGGTGCCGGCAATAATGATATCACTATTCCTTCCGAAAAAACTATTATTGAAACAAAACTGTGGAAAGGTAAAGAATACTACAAATCTGGAATACCAGAATTATACAGCTATCTTGTGAGCTATAATTATTCTGAGGGGTACTATATAATCTTTGACTATAACAAAAATCCCAATGAAGTTATTCGAGAAAATGGCGAGATCTTTGATATAGCATACCAAGGAAAGAAAATACACATCTTTTTTGTAAAAATGAACGCCATCCCCCCCTCAAATATATATAAAGAATCTAAAAAGGCCACTTCCACAAAATAAGTAATTAATTCTATTTCTACAAGTTGATTAATAAGCCCTTGTAAAATACTGATTGCCCACACCCGAATACCATTTTGTGTTTATAATTTCCTGAAACCCTTAAATGACACTCCGACCAAATACCGCAGAGGTTTTCCTCTGCGGTATTTTTGTTATTGAGCCGCTCTCTTTGAGGGTGCCCCCTCTATCTTTTCCGCCACAGGGGGAGCCTTAGCATCTTCATCCGAGTGGGCAGTGTGTAAGGAAGAGCGCATTCTTGTCCTTGTTTTTAGTATAACTTATGCCATAATTCTATTAGTGTTCGTCATCACTGTTCGGTATATAGGGGAAGGGGTTCACAATATGAAAAAACGATTTGAAGCTTTTTTAATCGTTTGTCTTTCCATTTCCACTTTAATCTTTGCACTGCTCTGGCAAATTCAAAAAAACAACAAGGATGATATTAGGGCATTGGCGCAGGCCAGTGCCGCTGATGCTTGTATCCAGTTTGCCGAATATCAGACTGATGGTTGCGAAAGCAGCTATTGGTACGGGGTTGCGTCCTTTCGCTCTTTTCAGCAAGCATATCATTCATTGACGGAAGGAACAAATAAAGCCGTCAACTACACTTTCTGCAATGACGTATACGGGTGTTTGGTGTTGAGCCCGGAAATTAGCCAATCTTATATTTCAGAAATCATTGAAATCATGAGTATTCTTTCATCGGATGTCGAGGATGAAAATGGGTATGTTAGGATGTCAGAACTACGAAACACTCTAAAGCATTGAGTGCATCATGATAAAAACAAGACGGGTACATCACATTGATATTACCGGATTTCCACAGATCCTTTCATGACACTCGGGCCAAAGCCACCAGCCATTCAGCTGGTGGCTTTTTTGTTGTTTCATACGATTCGCGCCGCCGGCCTTTTCACACATGGCACGGTGCCGCGCCGCTTTTGGGGTTTTCCCGTGTTCTCGATAGTTTGGCCGTTTTGGGCCTCTTGACGGGGCACAAAATATCCATATAATAGAATTAAAATAATTCTAAAATCAGGGTGTTGGAATATGCTGACTAAGTACGGAAAGAAAATTTTAGAGATCGTGACCGCCTCCTCCGGCCATATGACGGCTGAGGAGATTTTTGACGCCCTGCGGCAAACCTATCCCGCCGTGGTGCTGGCCACCGTGTACAACAACCTCAACCGCCTGTGCCAGGAGGATCTGATCCGGAAGGTATCGGTGGAGGGCATGCCTGACCGGTACGACCGCACGCTGCGTCACGATCACCTGGTGTGCAAGCAGTGCGGCAGATTGCTGGACATCGATCTCGGCGACCTGACCGCGCAGCTGGAGCAAAAGGCAGGGATCTCCATCCTGTCCTATGATTTGAAGCTGATGTATTTGTGTGAAGATTGCAGAAAAAAACTGTCAAAGAAAGGAATGTGAAGAAACTGAACCATCTGCCCTTATCCGTCCGCGTCCCCATTGAGGCGGACAACCCCAGCATTGTGCGCTGGGAAGAAAAGTGTATCCGCTGCGGCATGTGCAAAAACGCCTGTGCCGATCTGATGGGGGTGCACGGCACCTACACATTGGAACAAACCGGCGGGAAAGCCGTCTGCATCTACTGCGGCCAGTGCGCCAACGCCTGCCCGGTGGACAGCATCACTGAGCGGGACGAGATCGTCCCGGTACAAAAGGCCATCGCCGACCCCGAAAAGGTGGTGGTGATCAGCACCTCGCCTGCCGTCCGCGCCTCTTTGGGCGAGGAGTTCGGCATGGAGCCCGGCGCCTTTGTTGAGGGAAAAATGGTGGCGCTTCTGCGGGCGTTGGGCGCCGACTATGTGCTGGACACCAATTTTGCCGCCGACCTGACGATTGTGGAAGAGGCCAGTGAACTGATCCGCCGGATCACGGAGAAGGACCGTCCCCTGCCCCAGTTCACCAGCTGCTGCCCCGGCTGGGTACACTTTGCCGAGATCTATGCGCCGGAACTGCTGCCTCACCTGTCCACCGCCAAAAGCCCCATCGGAATGCAGGGGCCCACGGTGAAGACCTACTTTGCCGAAAAGATGGGGCTGGACCCCGGGCGGATCGTGCACGTTGCCCTGACCCCCTGCACCGCCAAAAAGTTCGAGATCCGGCGCAGGGAGATGCGCGCCGCCGCCGACTATCACGGCATCGAAGGATTGCGGGACACCGACCAGGTGATCACCACCCGGGAACTGGCCCGGTGGGCCAAGGCCGCCGGGATCGACTGGAACGCCTTGGAGGACTCCCCCTATGACTCCCTGATGGGCAGGGCTTCCGGGGCCGGGGTCATCTTCGGCAACACCGGCGGCGTGATGGAGGCCGCTCTGCGCACCGCCTGCGAATACCTCACCGGCCAGGCTGCGCCTCCGGCGCTGCTTCAGCTCGAGCCTGTCCGCGGCTATGAAGGAGTGCGGGAGGCCCAGGTAAAGATCGGGGAACTTACACTGCAGGTGGCTGTGGTATACGGCACCCGCAATGCCCGGCACTTTCTGAAAGGCATGAAACAGACCGGCAAGCAATATCATTTTGTGGAGGTCATGGCCTGTCCCGGTGGCTGCATCGGCGGCGGCGGGAAGCCCAAGGACATGACAAAAGACGCCGACGACACCCGCAGGCGACGCATCGCCGCCCTGTATCGGCGGGACGGCTCCATGGCCCTGCGCACCAGCCACGAAAACCCCGAGATCAGGGAGGTCTACGCGGCATTTTACGGCCAGCCGCTCAGTCCCCTGGCCGAACGGATGCTCCACACCGCCTATCAGGACCGCAGCGACCTGCTGGGCGAGCCTCAAAAAGAGCGGCTGCAGGCCGCGGATGAGCCGCCCGCTCCCGGTTTTTCTGCGCCGACGGCACGCCCCTTGCCGGATCGTATTTCCGGCAGCGCGGCCGCACCGGAAGAAGAGGAACGGCCCATGATCCAATGGAAATGCAAAATCTGCGGGTACATCTACGAGGGCGAGACCCTGCCCGACGGTTTTACCTGCCCCCTCTGCAAGCAGCCCGCCTCCGCATTTGAGAAACTTCTTTGAGATTTACGGCGGTCTCTGTTGCGTCCGGAAAAAGCGGGCAGCGCACTCCGTGTCCGCTTTTTCCTGCTCCCCGCAGAAGGATGGATGCGTGTGCCGCGCGCCCTGGCGGGCGAACACAGCGGCGCTTTGAGGTTGGGCGTAAATGTCTCTATGAATATTTTTTCAGGATCACCGGATAAATTCGCGATGGCGTGGTATCATATATAATTAATGTTGTTTTAGCCAGTACTTAGGGACACACCCAATGGCCGGGCTCGCAGGGGGTCAAGCGTTTTCTGAACGTTCCTGCCCGGCGGGGAGCAAAGACGTGGCGGCAACAGGCCGGCCGCCAATGGTCGCATTGTTTGATCGAGTTATAAGGAGGAGAGACGAATGGCTTATCAATTCACCAAGGACCTGGAAACCGGAAACAGCGTCATCGACTCGGAGCATCGCCAGTTGATCGCCGCTGTGAACTCGCTGCTGGACGCCTGCTCGAAAGGGCAGGGGCGCACCCAGCCGTCCAGCACCGCGAACTTTCTTTTGAACTACACCGAGAAGCACTTTGCGGACGAAGAAGCGATCCAGTCCAAAAACCATTATCCGGATTACCTGCGCCACAAGAAGATCCACGACGATTTCAAAAAGACGGCGGCCGGCCTGGTGAAAAAGACCGAGGCCGAGGGGCCCACCGTGGCGAACGTAGGCCAGATCAACACCCTTCTGGCCGGATGGTTGCTGAACCACATCAAGGGAGAGGACAAAAAGCTGGCGGCCTATCTCAAGAGCATCGCGTAAAAAGCGCAAAGCCATTGGGCCGGGACACGGCGCACATCCGTCGGCGGGGCAGGTAACGTCTGCCCCGCCGACGTGTTTTTTCCTTCCCTGGCCGGCAGGCCGGGCCTGCGCCGTTTGCAGCCATCCGCCGGGTATCCTTCTTCCTTCCCCGCCGGGAAAAAGCGGTCGTCGGTGTGGACAACTTTTTTATTCGGTGCTACAATAAGACCCGGACGTGCCCCGCCCGACGCGGGGCAAAGCAACAACGCAGTGAGACGGGCCCCGCCGGCCCGTGGCGAAAGGAAGCTTTTATATGAACATTGTTTTACTGGAATCGCTGGGCATCCCCGACAGCCTGCTGGCGCGCTACACGGCCGACCTTGTCGCCGCCGGCCACACCTTCGCCGCGCACGCCCGCACCTCCGATGTGGAGCGCCTGATCGAGGAGGCGCAGGATGCGGACGTGCTGATGCTGGCCAATATGCCGCTGCCGGGCGAGGTCATCCGCGCCTGCAAGCACCTGAAGTTCATCGATGTGGCCTTTACCGGCGTGGACCATGTGGACCTTGCCGCCGCGCGCCAGATGGGTGCGGCGGTGAGCAACGCCTCCGGCTACTCCAACGACTCGGTGGCGGAGCTGACGGTGTGCATGGCGCTGGCGCTGCTGCGCAACCTGCCCCAGGTGGAAGAGCGCTGCCGCACCGGCGGCACCAAGGACGGACTGGTGGGGCAGGAACTGCGGGGCAAGACCGTGGGCCTGGTGGGCACCGGCGCCATCGGCTCCCGGGTGGCCCAGCTGTTTGACGCCTTCGGCTGCCGCGTGATCGCCTCCAGTGATTTCAGCCACAAGCCGGACACCGAACTCATCACCTATCTGCCCCTCACCGAGGTGCTGGCCCAGGCGGACATCCTCAGCCTGCACTGCCCGCTGAACGACTCCACCCGCGGCCTCATCGGGGCCGACGCCATCGCCCGCATGAAGCCGGGCGCGCTGCTGCTCAACGCCGCCCGCGGCCCGGTGGTGGACACCGCAGCCCTGGCCGCTGCGCTGCATGCGGGTCATCTGGGCGGGGCCGGCATCGACGTGTTTGAGGCCGAGCCTCCCCTGCCCGCCGACCATCCCCTGCTGCACACCCCCAACACCATCGTCACCCCCCATGTGGCCTTTGCCACCGCGCAGTCCATGGAAAAGCGGGCGGCCATTGTCTTTCACAGTCTGGACTGCTGGCTTTCCGGCGAGCAGATCAACAAGATCCTCTGATTTTTTTGCACCCATCGCCCGCCCCGCGCCGCCGGGGCGGGCCTTTTTCCGCCTCCGGGCCCGTTCCCGCCGGTCGGGTCCTCCGCCCCTTCCACAAAGCGCCCGGGCGTGTGTGCGCTTTTTTTGTGTAATCGTTAAATTTTTGGCATTTATCATGGAAAAGTGCATTCCGCCCTTGGCGGCGGGGCATCTTTATGGTATAGTTTTACTGTGAATCATCGCGACCAAAGCTGTTTGCGATCGCAAATTCCGGAAAGGAGTTCCCTCTATGAGCACAATGCGCGGTATCTACACCACCGTGACCGACATCCGCCGCAAGGTATTTACCGAGGTAGCCCGTCTGTCCTATGAAGGGCAGGACTACGCCGCCGAGATGGTAAAGCTGCCCTACAAGATCATCCCCGGCGAGGTGGGCACCCATCGAAACAGCATCTTTCTGGAACGGGCCATCGTTTCCGAGCGCATCCGCCTGGCCATGGGGCTGCCCCTGCGCCCGCTGGACGAGCAGGCGCCCACCAACGCGGGCATCGAGAACAGCGTGATCGCCAGCAAATACTACGATCCGCCCCTCATCAACATCATCAAGTTCGCCTGCTCGGCCTGCCCGCCCAAAAAGGTGGAGGTGACCGAGATGTGCCGCAGCTGCCTGGCCCACCCCTGCAAGGAGGTGTGCCCCAAGGACGCCATCCAGTTCACCCCCGGCGGCCGGTCGGTGATCGACCAGGACAAGTGCATCAAGTGCGGCAAGTGCGCGGATGTGTGCCCCTACCACGCCATCGTGAAGATGGAGCGCCCCTGCGCCGCCGCCTGCGGCATGAACGCCATCGGCTCCGACGAGCTGGGCCGCGCGAAGATCGATCAGGACAAGTGCGTCTCCTGCGGGATGTGCCTTGTGAACTGCCCCTTCGGCGCCATTGTGGACAAGGGCCAGATCTTCCAGCTGATCCAGAGCATCCGCCAGGGTGACAAGAACTACGCCATCGTGGCGCCGGCCTTTGTGAGCCAGTTCCCGGGCCTGACCCCCGGCAAGCTGAAGGCGGCCATGCGCCAGCTGGGCTTTGTGGACACGCTGGAGGTGGCCATCGGCGCCGACCTGTGCACCATCGAGGAGGCCAAGGACTTCATGCGCGAGGTGCCGGAGTACCAGCCCTTCATGGCCACCAGCTGCTGCCCCAGCTGGAGCGTGATGGCCAAAAAACTGTTCCCGGAACTGGCCCAGCACATCAGCATGGCCATGACCCCCATGGTGCTGACCGCCCGCCTTGCCAAGAGCAAGCTGGGCCGGGACATCAAGGTCACCTTTGTGGGGCCCTGCTCCGCCAAGAAGCTGGAGGCCAGCCGCCGCACCATCCGTAGCGACGTGGACTTTGTGCTCACCTTTGAGGAACTGATGGGGATGTTCGAGGCCAGGGGCGTCAACTTTGAGGAACTGGAGGCGGAACCCGGCGACGATTTCGACCGCGCCAGCGCCGACGGCCGCGGTTTTGCCGCCAGCGGCGGCGTGGCCAAAGCCGTGGTGGACGCCATTCATCAGATAGACCCGGACCGGGAGGTCAAGGTGGCCAGCGCCCAGGGCCTTGCGGACTGCAAACGCCTTTTGATGATGGCCCGGGCGGGCAAGTACAACGGCTACCTGCTGGAGGGCATGGGCTGCCCCGGCGGCTGCGTGGGCGGCGCCGGCACCCTGGCCGACCCGGTCAAGGCAGCGGCCGCGCTGGCAAAGTACACCGCGGAAGCCCCCATGAAATACTCCACCGAAAGCCCCTATGAGATCGACCTCGCTTTCCTGAAATAACAAACAAGCCGCCCGCCGGTTGTTCCGGCGGACGGCTCTTTTCTATTCGGTTCATGCGGCCCAGTCGCTGAGGAGGATGACGCCCCAGCCGTCGGCGGTCTTGACCCACGCCTTGCCGCCCGAGGCGGTCTGGGCGTTCTCAAAGGTCATCACCGTCTTTTCGCTGCCGGCGGTGTTCACATAGCCCCAGCCGCTGCCGGTATTGACCGCGGCCAGGCCCTCGTTGAAGGGGCGCACCTCGCTGTAGATGAAGGGCACCGCCTGCTGGCCGGTGGCGGCGTTTACAAAGCCCCACAGGCCTGCCATCTTGGCGGCGAACAAGCCCTCGGAGGCGCTGTTCACCTGCTCGTAGATCACGTTGTCCAGCGGTTTGCCGCTGGGCAGAATGATGATGTCCCCCTGCTTTTCCCCGATGGTGACCGCGGTGTCGGTGCCGTCAATATAAGTATCCTCCGGGCCGCCGGCCCCCTCTTTCGGGGTGATGCTCACCGCCTTGGCGATGAAGGGCTGGTTGGTGCTGACCTGTATATTGTCCCAGCTGATCAGCCAGTCAACGTCCTCCACATAGACGGTGCCGCTGTTCACGTCATAATAGACATTGCTGGAGCCGGTGCCGTGGCCGCCCGCCCCCACAACGGTGCCGTCCTGCTCGTAGACCTCGCTCTCGTCGGCGTTGGTGATGCCGCACACGCCGCACCAGTGCACGTCCTTCTCGGCGGGGATGCGCACCGTTCCCTCCAGGTCGATCACGCCGGTCTTGCCGTTCTGCACAAAGAAGGCCAGCTGGTCCTGCTGGGCAAGCTGAGTGGTCTGGGGCTTCTCATAGTCCGCCAGGCTGCCGGTGATCTCGATGTCTGTGCGGGGCGCCACCGCCCAGCCCGGCTGGGGCGCAGCGCTGGTCTGCGGGGCCGCAGTGGGCATGGGGGCGCTGGTGCGCTCAGGACCCACCACCTCCACCGGATAACTCTCGGACGTCGCCTTGCCGCAGGCCGCAAGGCTCAGGGCCAGGGCGGCGGCAAGGCACAGGGAAAGGATCTTTTTCATGTGGGCGAACCTCCTTTTTCGCGGGTCTTACTTGTGATATTTGCCGTGGTTGTTGATGGAAAAGGCGCGGTAAAGCTGTTCGGCCAGCACCAGCCGCGCCAGCTGGTGGGGCAGGGTGATGCGCCCCAGGCTGATGCGGCAGGCGGCGGCCTGTTTCACCGCGGGCGCAAGGCCGTGGGACGAGCCGATGACAAAGGCCATGTCCCCTGTGCCGCCCACCGCCTGCCGGGCGATGAGGTCGGCCAGCTCCTCGCTGCTGACCAGCTTGCCCTCCACGCAGAGGGCGACGATCGCCGCGCCTTTGCGCACGCTGGCAAGGATGGCCTTGCCCTCCTTTTCCAGCGCCTTTTCGATGACGGCGGGCCCGGCGTTCTTTTCGCTGACGGTCACCTCGGGCAGTTCGATGACGCGAAATTCGCACAGGCCCCGCAGCCGCTTCTGGTACTCCGCCACACCCGCCGCGCAATAGGCGGCGTTCAGCTTTCCCACACAGATCAAATCGATCCTCTGCATCCTCAAAACTCCATCCAGTCGCTGGGTTCCGACCGCTTCTGGGCCTGCACCCACACCCCAGGGCCGGGGGTCACGCCCGCCGCCACAAGGGCGCTGCGCACCGCCCCCAGGGCCAGGTCGGGGGTGTTGTTCTCCTTGCTCAGATGGCACAGCGCAAATTTTTTGCAGCCCTGCTGCACCAGCTCCAGGATCTTGGCGGCACACTCGTTGTTGTCCAGGTGGCCCCGGGGCGACTCGATGCGCCGCTTTAAGTAATAGGGATAGCTGCCGTAGCGCAGGCTGTGCAGGTCATAGTTTGCCTCCAGCGCCACCAGATCGGCCCCCGCCAGGGCGGTGTGCACCTCCCCGGTCAGGCAGCCCAGGTCGGTGGCGATGGCCATCACCGAGCCGTCCGGCGCGGTGATGCGAAAGCCACAGCAGGGCACGTCGTGGCTGGTGGGAAAGGCGGCGACGGTAAAGCCGCCCACCGGCTCCGAACGGCCCTCGATGGCGATGAGTTCCGCGCCCGGCGGGGTCACGCCCAGCCCGTCCAGATGGTCCAGAGTGGCGGCGCTGCCGTAGACCGGCACGCTGTAATGCCGCAGGAACACGTTGAGCCCGGCGATGTGGTCGCTGTGTTCGTGGGTGACGAGGATGCCCCGCATCCCGCCCACCGAAAGGCCCAGCGCCTTTAGGGCGTTCAGGGTGATGCGGCAGCTCTTGCCCATGTCGATGAGCAGATACTCGTCGCCGCAGCGCACCACCGAGCAGTTGCCCGAGGAACCGGAATACAGAGATGTGAAGAAAGCCATGGAAACCTCTCGTTCTGTTAAGTATCAGAAAAGGGCTGTGCGCGCTTTGCGGCGGCACAGCCCCGATGTTCTGTTTTAAAGCGCCTGGGGCAGCACCGACACGGGTTTTTCCACCCGGCGGATGTCGGCGCCGAGGCCCCGCAGCTTTTCCACCAGGTCCTCATAGCCGCGCTCGATGTGATTGATCTCGTCGATCTCGCTGGTGCCCTTGGCGGCCAGCGCGGCCATCACCAGGGCGGCGCCGGCCCGCAGGTCGGAGGCGCGCAGCGGCGCGGGCTGCAATTCCGGCACGCCCTCGATCACCGCCACCTGGCCGTCCACCTGGATGTTGGCGCCCATGCGCACCAGCTCGTCCACATAGCGGAATCGGTTCTCCCAGATGCCCTCGGTGATGATGGAGGTGCCCCGGGCCAGGGTGAGCAGCACCGTCATCAGGGGCTGCATGTCGGTGGGGAAGCCCGGATGGGGCATGGTCTTGATCTTCAGCGGCAGAAGGTCGCCGGTGCGCACCACCCGCACCGCGTCGTCGTACTCCTCGATGATGCCCCCCGCCAGTTCCATCTTGGCGGTGATGGGCTCCAGATGCTTGGGGATGACATTTTTGATGAGCACGTTGCCGCCGGTGATGGCGGCAGCCACCATATAGCTGCCCGCCTCGATCTGGTCGGGGATGATGGAGTAGGTGCAGCCGTGCAGCGCCTTGCGGCCCCGGATCTTGATGACGTCGGTGCCGGCGCCGCGCACGTCCGCCCCCATCATGTTCAGGAAGTTGGCCAGGTCCACGATGTGCGGCTCCTTGGCCACGTTCTCCAGCACAGTCTGGCCCTCGGCCAGCACAGCGCTGAGCATGGCGTTCATGGTGGCGCCCACCGAGACGGTGTCAAAGAAGACATGGGCGCCCACCAGCGGCTGGCCGGACACCTCGATCATGCCGTACTCCACCGAGTCCTGCGCGCCCAGGGCACAGAAGGCCTTCAAGTGCTGGTCGATGGGGCGCGGGCCCAGGTTGCACCCGCCGGGCATGGCCACCTTGCCGGAGCCGAACCGCCCCAGCAGCGCGCCCAGGAAATAATAGCTGGCCCGCATCTGGCGGCTCAGCTCGTCCGGCACCTGGGTGGCAACGATGTGGGTGGTGTCGATCTCATAGCTGTTCTTGGTGAGCATGCGGATCTTCGCACCCAGGGCGCTGAGGATCTGCAGCGACACCGTAACGTCGCTGATGGCGGGCAGATTCTCGATGACGCACCTGTCCGCCGCGAGGATGGTGGCCGGCAGGATGGCCACCGCCGCATTCTTCGCGCCGCTGATGGACACTTCGCCGGTAAGGGGTTTGCCCCCGTTGATCACAAATTTCTCCAATTGGACGACCTCCGCATAGGCACTCTTGCAGGCCCGAAAGGGCCGTGCCGGGCACTGTAACTGCTATATTATACACCGAACGGCGCAAAAAGGGAACCCTTAGGGGTAGTATTTGCCGAATTTGTAACTTCTATGCTCAAAAGTTCCATCCTTTCCCTCCGGTTTTCGCCCTGTATCGCCCCGCAGCGACAGCCATTTTCCCCTCTGTTTCGCGCAAAACCCGGCTGTGACCGCAAAAAGCGCCCTTCCTCCTCACGGAGGAAGGGCGCTTTTGCAACGATCGGTCACATGCCGGCGAAGTACTTGTAGGCACTGATGCGCACGCCGTTTTCGAACATCTCGAAATGGCAGTGGTTGCCGGTGGAGTTGCCGGTAGAACCCACATAGCCGATCACCTGGCCCTGGCTCACCGCCTGCCCCGCGTGGACCGCCAGGCTGCTGCAGTGGGCGTAGAGCGTCTGCCGGCCGCCGCCGTGGTTGATGATGATGTAGTTGCCGTAGCTGTAATGCCAGCCGGCGGTGGTGACCACGCCGCCGTCGGAGGCGATGATGGAGGCGCCGTAGTTGGCGCGGATGTCCACGCCCTTGTGGCTGGAACTCATCCAGCGGCTGATGCCCTTGTAGGAGGGCACCGGCCAGACCCAGGTGCCGTTGGTGCCGGAGACCACCATGCCGTTGGCCAGCTTGGTGCCCCGCAGGCGCACCCGGGTGACCGGCTCTTTCAGGGTGGTGCGGCTGATCTCCACCGTCTCGGGGGTGTTGGAGTCGCCGTAGTAAGTATCTTCGTAGACCACTTCGTCCAGGCCTTCCTCGCCCTCCTGCTCGATCTTGTAGGTGTCAAAGGGAAGGTCGGCGGAGTCCTGGGTGATGGTGTCGTAGTCGATCGACTCCTGCACCGTGCGGGTGACGATCCGCTTGACCTCCAGATAGGGCATCGCCTGGCTGATGGTGAGCACATCGCCCACAAAGAAATCCTCCAGGATGTCCTGCTGGGGGTTTTCCGCCTGCAGCTGGCTCACCGACAGGCCGAACTTGCTGGCCACCGAACTGGGCACGTCGCCCTTTTGCACGGTATAGGTCACCTCGCCCTGCTCCTCGCCGGTGAGGATGTCGATAATGCCCTGCAGGTCGGTGAGGGAGTCGGTGAAGTAGAGGTTGCCGTCCTGCAACTCCACATCCTTGGTGAATTCCACCCGCAGGTTGGGATTGTCCGGATCCTCATAGGGCGCCTTCAGACCGTCGATGAACGCGTGGAGCGCCTCGCCCTCGGTGGTGACCGCCAGCAGGCTGCCGTTCACATAGATGGCGGTGGCCTCCTGGATCTCGTCGCTGGACTCCTGTAGCAGGACGTTGGCCATCTGCGCCTCATCCATCAGCGTATCGGAGACGTCCAGCGAGTAGGTGGGGGTGATGGTGAATTCCCGGCTTTCGTCGCCCAGCGCGTCGATGCGCTGGGTGAGCTCGGCGGTGGCGGCGTCGAACACCTGTTCGCTCTGCACATGGCCCACGACCTTGCCGTTGATCTCCACCGCCAGCACATAGTTGTAGCTGAGCACGGTGTTCACCACATAGACGAAAAGGCCCAGCGCCAGCAGCGGCAGCACATAGGCAAAGGAGGGGCGGATCAGCGGCGCGTAACGGCGCACGCCCCGGCCGAAGTAGGCCAGGCCCTCCCCCACTGCCTTTGCTGTGCCCACGTTCTTTTTCTCCTGGCGCACCAGCGCGGCAATGTTTTTGCTGCCGTTCCACAGGCGCACAAACGGAGCGGAAACTTCTTTCCAGGCGTTGAGCAGGCTCTTGCCCGCTGTGTTTTTAAAGAACCGGCCCACCGCGCACGCCCTCGCGCGCAGCAACTCCCCAAAGCGGCGCAGATGCCGGCCGGCCCGCAGCACAGTGTACTCGGCCCAGAAGCCCACATCGTACAAAAACTGGCCCAGCACCGCGGTCTGCGGTTTCTGCTTGGCCTTGGTCACCAGGGGATCCAGCGCCTTTTTCACCTTCTGGGGCGGAACGGGCCGCCGTTTTTTCTTCTTTGCCGGGGCCGCTTCGGCCTTTTCCGGGCTGTCGGCAGCGGCGGGCGCGTCGGCGGGCGCGGCCGCCTGCCCGTTCTCAGGCAGCGCCTGCTCCCCCTGTTCCTGCGGCATTTTTTCCTTGATCGCCATGGGCGCTGTGTCCTCCTTTCCTGAAGAAATGCCCTCTCAGGGCGCATGTCCGTGTTTTATTGTACACTTCCCGCCCCCCGCCGGACAAGCCGAAGGCACGGTTTTTCACAGGATTTTCAAATCCCCGTCACATTTTGCCAAAGCGGCCATGTCCGGCGGCAGCGGGCTTTCCACCCGCACGGTCTGGCCGTCCGCCGGCCGTTTGAACTCGATGCACCCGCAGTGCAGCGCATGGCGGGCGATCGCCCCCCTGCCGCCGCCGTAGAGGTCATCCCCCGCCAGAGGGCAGCCGATGTGGGCAAAGTGCACCCGCAGCTGGTGGGTGCGCCCGGTGAGGGTGCGGGCCCACACCAGCGTGTAGCGCCCGCAGCGGCGCACCACCTGGTACTCGGTGCGGCTGGGTTTGCCCCCGGAGCACACGCAGCGCAGGATGATGCTGCCCGGCGCCCGGCCGATGGGCGCGTCGATGAGGCCCTTTTCCGCCGGGGGCGTGCCTTCCAGCAGCGCCAGGTACCACTTTTCGGCGCTTTCGGCCAGCAGCGGCGCGGCGAAGGCGTTTTTGGCGCAGAGCACAAGGCCGGAGGTGTTGCGGTCGAGGCGGTTCACCGGGCGGAACACCCCCGCCTTGCCCCGCCGGGCCAGCAGGCCCATGTAGGCGTTGGCCAGCGTGCCGTCGGCGTAGTTCAGGGTGGGGTGCACCGCCGTGCCCGCGGGCTTGTCCAGCAGGATGGCGTGCTCGTCCTCATAGGCCACGGTGAGGGGAAGGTCCTGAGGCGCCACGGTGGTGGGCGGTTCGGGCGGCAGGGCAAAGCGCACGGTCATGCCCGCGGCCACCCGGTCGCAGGTGCGCAGGGGCCGGCCGTCAGCAAAAAAGCCGCCGGCGCGCTTGACCTGACGCACAAGGCCCGCCGACACCCCCATCCTGCCGATAAAGTCCCGCAGGGTGCAGCCGTCAAAGCGCTCCTCCACCGGAAAGGTGAGTTCGGCGGGCGTCTGCTCATGCGGCACGCGCCCACCTCCCCGCCGTTTGTTTTATGTGACGTACTTTTACATTTTAACACAAAAGCCATCGCCGCGCAACCGCCGGGGGCCGCCCAGTTCCAACCGCCTTTGTCAGAGGATGGAAAAAAGCGCCGCCCGCCGGTGTTCCGGCAGGCGGCGCAGTTTGCGGTATGTTTTGAACGGTCAGTAGGCGATGCCCTGGGCCACCATGGCGTCGGCCACCTTCAAGAAGCCGGCCACATTGGCGCCCACCATCAGGTTGCCCTCCACGCCGCACTCCTTGGAGGCGTCGTAGGCGGCGTGGAAGATGCCCTTCATGATGTCCTTGAGGCGCTCGTCCACCTCGTCGAAGGTCCAGGAAAGGCGCAGGCTGTTCTGGCTCATCTCCAGGCCGCTGGTGGCCACGCCGCCCGCGTTGGCCGCCTTGGCGGGGCCGTACAGCACGCCCGCCGCCAGGAAGACCTCGATGGCCTCGGGGGTGCTGGGCATGTTGGCGCCCTCGCACACCACCTTGCAGCCGTTCGCGATCAGCGCCTTGGCGCCCTCGGCGTCCAGCTCGTTCTGGGTGGCGCAGGGCAGGGCGATGTCACAGGGGATGGTCCAGATGCCGGAGCAGCCGGCGGTGAAGGTGGCGCCGGGCCGGGCGTTGGCATACTCCACGATGCGGGCGCGGCGCACCTCCTTGATCTGCTTCATCAGGTCCAGGTCGATGCCGGCGGGGTCGTAGACGTAGCCGGAGGAATCGCTCATGGCCACCACCTTGGCGCCCAGCTGGGTGGCCTTCTCGCAGGCGTAGATGGCCACATTGCCGCTGCCGGAGACCACCACGGTCTTTCCGGCGAAGCTGTCGTTCTTCATGCAGGCCAGGGCCTCCTGGGTGAAGTAGCACAGGCCGTAGCCGGTGGCCTCGGTGCGCACCAGGCTGCCGCCCCACTTCAGGCCCTTGCCGGTGAGCACGCCGGTGAACTCGTTGCGCAGGCGCTTGTACTGGCCGAAGAGATAGCCGATCTCCCGGGCGCCCACGCCGATGTCGCCGGCGGGCACGTCGGTGAACTGGCCGATGTGCTTGGAAAGTTCGGTCATGAAGCTCTGGCAGAAGCGCATGATCTCGGCGTCGCTCTTGCCCTTGGGGTCAAAGTCGCTGCCGCCCTTGCCGCCGCCCATGGGCAGGCCGGTGAGGCTGTTTTTGAAGATCTGCTCGAAGCCCAGGAACTTGATGACCGAGGCGTTCACGCTGGGATGCAGCCGCAGGCCGCCCTTGTAGGGGCCGATGGCGCTGTTGAACTGCACGCGGAAGCCACGGTTCACCTGCACCTTGCCGGCGTCGTCCACCCAGGCCACACGGAACTGGATGAAGCGCTCGGGCTCCACGATGCGCTCCAGCACGCCGTTGGCCTCGTACTCCGGGTGTTTCTCGCAGATGACCTGCAGGCTCTCCAGCACCTCGCGCACCGCCTGCAAAAATTCCTTCTCGCCGGGATTGCGCTGCTCCACCTGGGCATACACCCGGGCCAGATATTCGTTTTTGATCATGAACATAGACCCCTTTCATTTGTACTTTCCACTCTGCCGCTTTAGCGGCCCACAGTGTTAATTATAAAGGGCCAGCAGCTGTATTGCAAGAAAAATTTGGTGGCGCGCGGCCTTGCGGCGGATGGACGTTTGTGTTACAATACAATGCAGGAAAACGAGTGGAACATACGGCAGCGGGGCGGCATCACGTCCGCTCTGAGGAAAGTCCGGGCTTCACAGGGGAATGGTAACTGCTAACGGCAGCCGGGGGCGACCCCAGGGATAGTGCAACAGAAAGAAACCGCCGCGTTTTCGCGGTAAGGATGGAAAGGCGAGGTAAGAGCTCACCAGCGCACTGGCGACTTTGCGGCTATGTAAACCCTACCAGAAGCAACACCCGTATGGGGCATACAGCGCGCCCCGCGCGCCCCGGAGGTGGCGTGAGCCTTGCGGCGACGCAAGGCCAAGATAGATTGTCGTTTAATACAGAACCCGGCTTACGGTCCGGTCGTTTTCCGCCAAAAAGGGCGTTCCCCGCCAAAGGGAACGCCCTTTTTGTTGTGTTATGTCCGCAGCAGCAGCCGCAGGGCCAGCAGGCAGATGACCCCCGGCGCCCCCAGCACCACCGCGATGAAGGAGGTGAACCAGTTGAGGGCAAGCCCCACGCCGGTGAAGGGGGCCAGCACGTTTACCGCCCCCAGGGCCGCCACGCCCGCCACCGCGTTGCCAAAGGCGGCCGCCAGCGGGCGCCGGTGCTTTGCCGCGGCAAGGCCCACCGCCAGCAGGACCGCCGCGGCGGCGGCCCACACCGGCCAGGCCGCCCCGCTCACAAAATGGCCCGCAGCCCCGCGGCCCGGGCCTGCCGCTGCAGATAGCGATAGCGGCTTTGGATCGCCTGGTATTCGTAAATGCGCTGGTCGATGAGCTCCGGCTCGGTCTCCAGATCGAACAGCATCTGGTTCTGACGCATGTCCGCCATGCAGTCCCGCAGGTCCTGCTCCAGCTGCTCCGGGCCGCGGCAGGTCGGCCGGAGGGCGGCGAGATCGGACTGGGCGGAGGCGGACTTTGCAAACAACAGCGCAAGGCCCATGGTGTGCACTCCCCTTTCTTCCTCAAAAAAGGTTTATGCCACCAGTTTAGGCAAATATTCCCTTATTTATTCCGCTGCCGCATCCGCCAGTTCGAAATCCACCCGGCCCAGGGCCACGTTGGCCGCCACGGCCTTTACGAACACCTGGTCGCCCAGCTGCCAGCGGCGGCGGCCCGCCCGCAGGCTGAAGCCCTCCACCAGCTCCGGCTCGCCGCCCAGGGTGTCGGCGCTGACAAAGCCCTCGGCGGTGTTGTCCAGTTCCACGAAAAAGCCGTGCCGGCTGACGCCGGACACCCGCCCCGCAAAGGTCTCGTTCAGATGGGTTGCCATATACTCCGCCTTGTAGCAGCTGTCGGCGCTGCGCTCCAGCTGCATGGCGGCCACCTCGGCGGCGCTGGAGCGCTCGCTGGCTTCGGCGGCGAAGGCGATGTAGCGGCTTTCCAGTTCCCGGGCGCTCACCCCGGCGCAGTAATCGCTGAGGATGCGGTGGATGGCCAGGTCCGGATAGCGCCGGATGGGGCTGGTGAAATGGGCGTAGTCCCGCAGGGCCAGGCCGAAGTGGCCCTTGGGCACCGGCTCGTAGCAGGCCTTGGCCATGCTGCGCAGCACCCCCATGTGCACCGCCCGCTCCAGCGGCTTGCCCCGGGTGGCGTCCAGCAGGGCGGCCAGTTCCGCCACGGTGGGCGCGTCGCCCTTGAAACTGGCGTTGAGACCCGCCAGGTGCAAAAGGTCCCGCAGGCGCTCGGTCTTTTCGGCGTTGGGGCTCTCGTGCACCCGGTAGACAAAGGGCAGCTTGTGGATGCGGGCAAGTTTAGCCGCGCACTGGTTGGCCAGCAGCATGAACTCCTCGATCATCCGCTCGGACAGGCCCCGCTGCCGCTTTTCCAGCTCCACGCAGCGGCCCTCCTCGTCCAGCACCAGCTTTGCCTCGTCGGTCTCGATGTCGATGCAGCCCCGGGCCTTGCGGGCCGCGGCCAGCCGCTGATAGAGCTGGGCCATCACCGGCAGCTGCGAGGCCACCGGGGCGTATTTCTCCACCAGCGCCTCGTCGGCCGCGCCCGCCAGCAGGGCGTTGATCTCGGAATACACGCCCTTCACCCGGCTGCGGATGACGGTCTTTTCAAAGCGGAAGTTCTGGATGGCGCCGGTCTTGTCCAGCTGGATGATGCAGGAGAAAGCCAGCCGGTCCACCCCTTCGTTGAGGCTGCACACCCCGTTGGACAGCTGCCGGGGCAGCATGGGGATGACGCTGTCGGCAAAATACACCGAGGTGCCCCGCTCCAACGCCTCCTTGTCCAGCGCGCTGCCGGCGCGCACATAGTGGCTCACGTCCGCGATGTGCACCCCCAGCTGCCAGCCGTCGGCGCTGGCGGAGATGCTGATGGCGTCGTCGATGTCCTTGGTCTCGGCGGAATCGATGGTGAAGATGGGCTCGGCCCGCAGATCCAGCCGCTTTTTGAAGTCCGCCGGGCCGGGCTCGGCGATCGTCCGGGCCTCCGCCTTCACCTTGTCGGGGAACTGGCGGCTGCGGCCGGCGGCGTAGAGCAGCGCCCGCACGCACTGGCGGGCCTTTTCGGCGCTGCCGAAGCGCATGGCCACCCCCGCCCGGTGGTCGGCGTAGTCGCTTCCCCGCTCCAGCAGTTCCACCGCCGCCTTGTCGCCGGGGCGCACCCCGCCGGCGGCGCTCTTCTTGATCTGCAGGCGCAAAAAGGGGCAGTCGTCCGGCGAGAGGAACAGTTTGCCCTTCTCGGCCACCACCACGCCCACGAAGGTGTCGCGGGGCTCCGTGACCGCCAGCACCTCCCCTTCCAGGCTGCCGGCCACCTTGGGCTTGTCAAACAGTTTCACCAGCACCCCGTCGCCGGGCATGGCGCCATTGAGGCCCCGGCCGGGGATGAAGATGTCCGGCCCGTCGGCCTGGGAGGCAAAGGCGAAGTTCTCCCCCAGCTTGACCAGCCGGCAGGGCAGGGCGGCGTCCGCAAGGCCGCCCCTGGTGAGGAAGCAGGCGCCGTTTTTGTACTGGACGCGGCCGCTCTCCACCAGTTCCTCCACCGCCCGCTGGACCTTTTTGTCGTTGCCCAGCACGCTTTTCAGTTCCCCCAGCCGACGGGGCTTTTTTTCCAGTTCCCGCAGGATCTTGGATCGAATGGACATATACACTACCTCGTGCCCCCGTGGGGCGATTCACAAAAAGGGGGCCCGCCGCTGCGAACCCCCTGGAAGATGCGGATTTACTCCATGACGCTGACGATGCTCACCAGCACGATGACCACCAGGAACACAGCCCCCAGAATGCGGGTGGCTCTGGCCAGCTTCACGTCCTTGCGGCGGGTGCGGCCCGCCTCCATCATGCCGCCCTCGCCCATGATCGCGCCGGACAGGCCCCTGCCCTTGGACTCCTGCGCCAGGGTGAGGAAGATGATGGCCACGGCCACCAGCATCAGCACGACGCCGCAAACGATCTCGATAACACTCATAGTATAAACGCTCCTTAGCTTTTAATACACACTTTTATGCAAAAAACATCATAGCACAAGGCCCTGTAAAATGCAAGGAAAATCTTGGCCCGAGGCGGCTTCACAGGCTCAGCTGCAGCTGTTCGGCCTGGTCCTCCTGGCGCAGCAGCGCGCCGGCGGCGGGCAGGGTGCGCACCCGGTAGCGGTGGGGGTTGGCCAGTTCCATCGAAGAGGCGGGCTTAACGCTCTCGATGGTCTGGTTTTTCTTCAGGGTGATGACCGCCACGCCCGCTGAGTCACGGGTGGCCTTTTCGCTGATCTGGGTGGAGTGCACCAGCAACAGCCTGCCCGCGCTGGTGCGCACCGCCAGCTCCTCGCTCTCCGGCAGCTGCAGCATGGCCGCCAGGGGCGATTTGTCGCTGTAGGCGTTGAGCAGCTTTTTGCGGTTCTGCTTGGTGGCGTAGCTGGCAAGGGGGATGCGGGCGCACTTGCCGTTCTGGAAGAAGAATAGCATATGGCCCTTGTAGTCGTCGGTGACCGCCAGGAACACCGGCGTTTCCCCCTCCTCCATGCCCAGCTTCACGGCCACAAAGTCGCCCAGCACGCTGGCCTTGGTGTCGGCGAAATCGCCGGCGCGGCACTTGTAGACCTGGTGCCGGTTGGTGAAGAAGAGCAGCCAGGCGGTGTTGTGGGTCTCGCACTGCCAGCGCACCTCGTCCCCCTCTTTCAGCTTCTGCTCGCTGCTCATGCGCAGCGACTGGGGGGTGATCTTCTTGAAGTAGCCCTCCCGGGTGAAGAACACCGTGACGGGATAATCGGGCATGGTGTCCTCCTCGGCGGCCTCCTCGGGCTCGGGGGCGTCGTAGAGGATGGGGCAGCGGCGGGGCTGGCCGTATTTTTTTGCCACCGCCGAGAGTTCGTCCATGATGATGCGGCGGATCTTCGCCGGGCTCTTCAAAATCTCATTGAGGCGCTCGATCTCCCCCGCCAGCTCCTCGATCTCTTTGGTGCGCTTGAGGATGTACTCCCGGTTGAGGTGGCGCAGTTTTATCTCGGCCACATACTCCGCCTGCACCTGGTCGATGCCGAAGCCGATCATCAGGTTGGGCACCACCTCTTCCTCCTCCTCCGTCTCCCGGACGATGGAGATGGCCTTGTCGATGTCCAGCAGGATGGCCTCCAGGCCCTTCAGCAGGTGCATCCGTTTTTCCTTGCCTTTGAGGTCAAAGTAAGTGCGCCGGCGCACGCACTCGGCCCGGAAGGCCACCCACTCGGTGAGGATCTCCCCCACGCCCATCACCCGGGGCTGGCCGCCCACCAGCACGTTGAAGTTGCAGGCGAAGCTGTCCTCCAGGGGGGTGAGGCGGAAAAGCTTCTGCATGAGTTTTTCCGGGTCCTGGCCGCGCTTTAAGTCGATGGTCAGCTTGAGGCCGTTCAGGTCGGTCTCGTCGCGCATGTCGCTGATCTCTTTCACCTTGCCGCCCTTCACCAGTTCGGCGATCTTGTCCATCACCGCCTCCACGGTGGTGGTGGGCGGGATGCGGGTGATCTCGATCATGTTGCCGTCCTTTTCGTAGTTCCAGACGGCCCGCACCCGCACGCTGCCCCGGCCGGTGTCGTAAATTTTGCGCAGTTCGGCCTCGTTGTACAGAATTTCGCCGCCGCCCACAAAGTCCGGGGCGGGCAGGGTGGAGAGCAGGTCGTGGCCCTCGTCCTTCATCAGGGCCACGGTGGTCTCGCACAGCTCGGCCAGATTGAAGGAGCAGATGTTGGAGGCCATGCCCACGGCGATGCCCAGGGTGTTGTTGGCCAGGATGGTGGGAAAGGTCACCGGCAGCAGGGTGGGCTCGGTGGTGGTGCCGTCGTAGTTCGGCACGAACTCCACCGTGTCCTTGTCGATGTCCCGGAAGAGCTCCTCGCACACCGGCTCCAGTTTCGCCTCGGTGTAGCGGCTGGCGGCGCAGGCCATGTCCCGGCTGTATGCCTTGCCGAAGTTGCCCTTGGAATCCACAAAGGGCACCAGCAGACTCTCGTTGCCCCGGCCCATGCGCACCATGGTGTCGTAGATGGCGGCGTCGCCGTGGGGGTTCAGGTGCATGGTGCTGCCCACGATGTTGGCGCTCTTGGTGCGCGCGCCCTTGAGCAGACCCATCTCGTACATGGTGTAGAGCAGCTTGCGGTGAGCGGGCTTGAAGCCGTCGATCTCCGGCAGCGCGCGGCTGACGATGACGCTCATGGCGTAGGGCATATAGTTCTGTTCCAGCGTTTCGGTGATGGGCGAATGCACCACCACGCCGGCGCCGGGGATCTCCACGTTGTCGCCCAGCTGGGGCCGGACGGGCGCAGTTTTTTTCGTCTGTTTTTTTGCCATTCTCGTTCTACCTCACAAATCTGCCGTCAGGAGAGGTCCAGCTCGTCCAGATACTCGGCGCCGTGCTCGGCGATGTGCTCCTTGCGGCCGGCCAGGTTGTCGCCCAGCAGCAGATCGAACATCGCGGCGGTGCGCTCGGCCTCCTCCGGCTCCACCTTGATGAGACGGCGGCTCTCCGGGTTCATGGTGGTGAGCCACATCATCTCGGGGTCGTTCTCGCCCAGGCCCTTGGAGCGCTGGATGGTGTACTTCTCCTTTTCCCCGATGCGGGAAAGGATGCTGGCCTTTTCCGGCTCGGTGTAGGCGAAGAAGGTGCGGGCCTTGGTGTTGATCTCGTACAGCGGGCTCTCGGCGATGTAGACGTAGCCCTCCTGGATGAGGGTGGGCACCAGCCGGTAGATCATGGTGAGGATGAGGGTGCGGATCTGGTAGCCGTCCACGTCGGCGTCGGTGCAGATGACCACCTTGTTGAAGCGCAGGTTGTCCAGATTGAAGGTGGCCAGGTCTTTTTTGCTCTTGCCGCCCAGCTCCACGCCGCAGCCCAGCACCTTGATGAGGTCGGTGATGACCTCGCTTTTGAAGATGCGGTCATAGTCCGCCTTGAGGCAGTTCAAAATCTTGCCCCGCACCGGCATGATGGCCTGATACTCCGAGTCGCGGCTGGTCTTGACCGCGCCCATGGCGGAGTCGCCCTCCACGATGTAGAGTTCGCGGCGGGCGGGGTCCTTGGTGCGGCAGTCCACGAATTTCTGCACCCGGTTGGCGATGTCCATCTGGCTGACCATGGTCTTTTTGATGGACTGGCGGGTCTTTTCGGCGTGCTCGCGGCTCTGTTTGTTGATGAGCACCTGCTGGCACAGCTTCTGGGCCTCGTCCGGCTTTTCCAGGAAATAGACCTCCAGGTTGTGCTTCAGAAACTCGGTCATCACCTGGGCCACGCCCTTGTTGGTGATGGCCTTTTTGGTCTGGTTCTCGTAGCTGGTGCGGGTGGAAAAGCTGCTGGAGACGTAGATGAGGCAGTCCTGCACGTCGGCGAAGGTGATCTTGCTCTCGCCCTTTTTGTACATTCCCTTGTTCTTGAGGAACGCGTCGATCTGGCCGACAAAGGCGGTGCGCACCGCCCGGTCGGGGCTGCCGCCGTGCTCCAGCCAGCTGGAGTTGTGGTAGTACTCCAGCAGCTGCGTTTTGTTGGAGAAGCAGAAGGCGGCGCTCATCTTGACCTTGTATTCCGGCTGGTCCTCCCGGTCCCGGGCCATGGCGGTGGACTCGCAGTACACCACCGGGGTCATGGCGTCCAGCCCGGCGATCTCATTCACATAGTCCTCGATGCCCTTTTCATAGAAGAAGGTGGTGGTGGTCTTTTCCGGGCCGGTCTCGTCCACCAGCACCAGGGTAAGGCCGGCGTTCACCACCGCCTGCCGCTTCATGGTGTCCAGGAAATACTGGGCGGGCACGTTCACGTCGGTGAACACCTCGGCGTCCGGCTTCCAGCGGATGGTGGTGCCGGTCTTGTGGCGGGCGGCAGGCTCTTTTTGCAGGCCGCCCACCGGCTCGCCCTTTTTGAAGTCGATGTGGTAGTGGAAACCGTCCCGCCAGACTTCGGCGGTCATCCACTCGCTTGCGTACTGGGTGGCGCACAGGCCCAGACCATTCAGGCCCAGGGAGTACTCATAGTTGTCCTCGCCGGCGGTGTACTTGCCGCCGGCGTACATCTCGCAGAAGACCAGTTCCCAGTTATACCGCTCCTCCTTGGGGTTGTAGTCCACCGGGATGCCCCGGCCGGCATCCTCCACCTGGATGCTGCCGTCCTTAAAGCGGGTGAGCACGATGCGGTCGCCGTAGCCCTCCCGGGCCTCGTCGATGGAGTTGGAGAGGATCTCGAAGATGGCGTGGGCGCACCCCTCCACCCCGTCGGAGCCGAAGATGACCGCCGGGCGCTTGCGCACCCGGTCCGCACCCTTGAGGCTGACGATGCTCTCGTTTGAGTATTCCTGTTTTTTTGCCAAACCGCTCTCTCCTTCGTCCCCCACCGGGGGCTTGTTCTACTATATTTTGCGCATACAAATTTATTTAACCACGCCCGGCCACAAAATGTCAAGGGATGCCGCGCCCGCGGATGGGGCCGAAAAAACGGCCCCGCCGGCTTTTCCGGCAGGGCCGCTTTTGTGAGATCGTTACAGGGTGAGGATGAAGCCCACGGCGGCGATGATGGCGCAGAGCACCGCGGTGATGGGGGGCGCCCAGCGGATGATCCGCCCGGCGATCACATCCCGGGGATCCTCCTCCGGCTCATCATACTCCTCCTCGTACTGATCCTGCGCCTGGTACTGGCCGCGGGAAGCGTAAGGCTGGGCGGCAGGCTGCGGGGCGGGCCGGGCGGCCCGGCGGGGCGGGGCGACGATCACATCGTCGTCCTCCTCCACCGGCGCCGCGGGGGCGGGGCGCCCCGAGAGGGGCGGCACCGCGCGGGTGGGCTCCTCCTGGCGGACGGGCGGCACCATGCGGGTGGGCTCGTCGTCGGTGGCAGGCGCGCTGGTATTGCTCTGCAGCAGGCTGGACAGGGTGTTCTGCAGCAGGATGCGGTCGGAGCCGCACTCGCTGCACCACACGCCGTCCTCCTCCCGGGGATGGAAGGCGCCGCAGGCGCAATACCAGCCCTCGTCCAGCACCTGAGGCACCACGGTGAGGCCCTCTTTGCGGGTGCGCTCGCAGAGTTTTTCCGCCAGTTCGGGGGGCAGTTTCTTGGGCGGGGTCAGCCGCACCCGGGGATAGCCGGTCAGGTCCACGGCGCTGCCGTCGGCGAAGCGGGCCGTGCCCAGCTCCACCTCCACGCTGCCGATGGGCGACGAACTGATATACACCGCGTCATCCGCGCCGAACACCTCGCCGTGGGAGGCGTTCAGCCCCTCGTAGACGAACTGATCCTGGCAGACCACCGCGCCGCTGCGGTCCTTGCATTTGAAGGTGATCTGCAGCTGGGTGAGGGGGTTGGCGGTGATGTTCTTGAAGGACAGGCAGACGGCGATGTCGCCGCTCACATCGCCCTTCAGCAGTTCCACCTTGACAAACTGCACCGGGCTGCCCTTGGTGAAGTAATTTGCGCGGGACTGGGCCAACAGGTCAAAATTTTCTTCCATGCAGGATCGCTCCTTTCCCTTTCACGAACGGTCGTTCACGGCCGGGGCTCGCCGTCCGGCTCCGGGGACTGCTCCGCGCCCTCCGCGGGTGCGGCCGGCTCCGCGGTCTCGGCAGACTCCGCGGTCTGGGCGGGCTCCGCCGCCTGCGCGGGCTCGGTCGTCTGGGCGGGCGCCTCGGGGGCGGCGGGCGCTTCGGGCGCCTGGGGTGCCTCGGGAGCCGCGGGCTTTGCCTCGTCCTCGGGCAGCTGGCCGCCCTCCATCAGGGTCTTGAACTCCTCGCCACTGAGTTTCTCCCGCCGGATCAGGGCCTGGGCCACCACTTCCAGCTGGTCCCGGTGCTCGGTGAGCATGCGGCGGGCGGTCTCGAATGCCTCGTCCACGATGTCGCGGATCTCGCTGTCGATCTCGGCGGCGATGGTCTCGGAATAGCCCCGGCCCTGGGTGAAGTCACGGCCCAGGAAGGTCTCGCCGGGGTCGGAGCCGTAGACCACCGGGCCCATCCGCTCGGAGAAGCCGTAGCGGGTGACCATGGCGCGGGCGGTCTTGGTGGCCCGCTCCAGGTCGTTGGAGGCGCCGGTGGAGATGTCGTCCAGCACCAGCAGCTCGGCCACCCGGCCGCCCAGCAGGGTGACGATCTGCTCCTGCATCTGGGTCTTGGTGACGTAGGTCTGGTCCTTCTCGGGCAGGCTCATGGTATAGCCGCCGGCCATGCCCCGGGGGATGATGGAGATCTCATGCACCGGGTCGGCGGTCTTGCAGTAGTAGTGGGTGATGGCGTGTCCCGCCTCGTGGTAGGCGGTGAGGCGCTTTTCCTTCTCGGTGACCACCCGGCTCTTCTTCTCGGGGCCGGCCACCACCTTGATGCTGGCCTCCTCGATCTCCTGCTCGGTGATGGCCTTCTTGCCCCGGCGGGCGGCCAGCAGGGCCGCCTCGTTCACCAGGTTTTCCAGGTCCGCGCCGGAGAAGCCCACGGTGGTGCGGGCGATGGTCTTGAGGTTCACGTCGGGGGCGAGGGGCTTGTGGCGGGTGTGCACCTTCAGGATCTCCTCCCGGCCCTTGATGTCCGGCAGGCCCACATACACCTGCCGGTCGAACCGGCCGGGGCGCAGCAGGGCGTGGTCCAGGATGTCCGCCCGGTTGGTGGCGGCGATGACGATGACGCCCTCGTTGGCGCCGAAGCCGTCCATCTCCACCAGCATCTGGTTGAGGGTCTGCTCCCGCTCGTCGTGCCCGCCGCCGAGGCCGGTGCCCCGCTGGCGGCCCACGGCGTCGATCTCATCGATGAAGATGATGCTGGGGGCGGTCTTTTTGGCCTTGTCAAAGAGGTCGCGCACGCGGGAGGCGCCCACGCCCACATACATCTCCACAAAGTCGGAACCGGAGATGGAGTAGAAGGGCACGCCGGCCTCGCCGGCGCAGGCCCGGGCCAGCAGGGTTTTGCCGGTGCCCGGAGGGCCCACCAGCAGCACGCCGTGGGGGATGCGGGCGCCCAGGCTGTTGAACTGGCTGGGGTTCTTCAAAAAGGCGACGATCTCCTCCAGCTCGTTCTTTTCTTCGTCGGCGCCGGCCACGTCGGCAAAGGTGGTCTTGCGCTTGTCCTCGGTCTGGTCCTTGACCTTGGCGCGGCCCACGTTCATGATGCCGCCGCCCTGGCTGCCCCGGTACATGGTGTAGAACACGAACACCATGCTGCCCACCAGCATGACCATCAGCAGGATGTCGAACCAGGGCACCTCCGCCCGGGCCGCGATGTAGTCGTAGACCATGGGCGAATCGGGATTCGCCGCGTTGTACTGGTCGATGTAATCCTGCACATAGGTGACGAACAGCCCCGGATAGGGCAGCCGGTAGGTGATGTGATAGATGCCCTCCCCCGAGGGCAGGATGTCCTGAACGGTCTGCTGGCTGCCCATCATGGCGCTGAGCAGGCCCTGGGTGGTCTGCTGCACCTGGGCCTCGGCGGTCGCGGACTCCTTTACCCCCTCCGGCAGGGCCACCTCGCCCTCCTTGAGGGCCAGGCGCAGGTTGCCGGTGTTCAGGTCCATCTCAAAGCCAACCACCTGATTGGCCTCAAAGTAGTCCACCACCTTGGAGTAGGGCATGGTCACACCGCTGGAGGCGGTGGAGAAGGTGGTCCACAGATTGAACGCCAGCAGGGCCAGCGCCAGCAGCACGGCGATGTACACGCCGTTGAATTTCGGTCTGTGCTGCAAAAACTCATCTCCCATCCGCGGGGCGCATCCCCGCGCGTTTGATTTTGGTCAGCCCCCGTAGACGTGGGGCTTGAGCACCCCCACAAAGGGCAGGTTGCGGTACTGCTCGTCGTAGTCCAGGCCGTAGCCCACCACGAACTCGTCCGGCACCTCAAAGCCCACATAGTCCGCCACGAGGTCCACCTTGCGGCGGCTGGGCTTATCCAGCAGGGTGGCGATGCGGATGCTGGCCGGGTTGCGCCCGCGCAGCAGGCCGGTGAGGTAGGAGAGGGTCATGCCGGAGTCCAGGATGTCCTCCACGATGAGGATGTCCTTGCCGGAGAGGTCCTGGTCCAGGTCCTTGACGATCTTCACCACGCCGCTGGTCTTGGTGCCGCTGCCGTAGCTGGACACCACCATGAAGTCGATGGCGCAGGGCAGGTCGATGGAGCGCATCAGGTCGGCCATGTAGACCACGGCCCCTTTGAGCACCGTCACCAGCAGCAGGTTCTTGCCGGCATAGTCCCGGGTGATCTGCGCGCCCATCTCGGCGCATTTGTCCTTCAGCTGCTCCTCGCTGAGCAGCACCTTGAGGATGTCGTCCCTCTGGCTCATTCCTCTTCCTCCCTATGTTCACAATGCCGGGGCTCCACCACCAGCAGCCGCCGGGTGTTTTCGTCCGGCCGCAGGCCGTGGGCGAACCCCTCGCCCCAGAGCCACACCACCCGGCTGCCCGCCGCCAGCAGCGGCAACGAATCCCGCCGGGGCGCGGGCACCTTCTGCTCGTTGAACAGTTTTTTCAGCGTCTTATCTACGTTCCGGCCGGCGGGACGGAACACATCCCCCGCCTGACGGGTGCGCAGACACAGGCTACTGCTTATTTTATCATAATCTGCGCAATTGTCGAATGGTTTTTTTGCAGTTTGGGCAAATTTTATAGATTCTTCACATTCCGCCCCCTCCACAAGGCGCAAACGCAGGCAAAACCCGCCGGGCAGCCGGTATTCGCCGGGTCGCGCCTCCACCGGCGCGAAAAAGGCCGGTTCGGCCGTGCGCCGGCGCTCCAGGCGGCTGCCGCGCGCCGCCAGCCGCACGGCCGGCGTCAGCTGCACCGCCCCCGCGCGGCGGGCCAGCAGGGCCTCAAGGCGCTGGATGTCCCCCTTTCGCAGCGGCCGCTCGGCCTCCACCAGGATGCGAAGGGCCTCCGCCCGCTCCACGGCGGGCGCGGCGGCCAGCGTGTCCAGCCGCCAGGCATCCGGGGCGCAGGCCGCGCTCACCAGCAAGTGTTCCCCCCTGCCGCGCAAATATTGCGTCAGTTCCCCCATCCGGGCGCAAAACGTCCCGAAGGCGGCCTCCGCCCCGGGGCAGGCGGCCTCGATGGCGGGCATGGCGTAATGGCGCAGCTTGTTGCGGGCGTAAACGTCGGAGAGGTTGTCCTCGTCGGTGACCCAGGAAAGGCCCCGGCTGCGGCAAAACGCCTGGGCCTGGGCCTTGGTGACGCCCAGCATGGGCCGCACAAAGCACCCCCGCGCCGCGGGGATGCCCGCCGCCCCCCGCACGCCGGCTCCCCGGGCCAGCCGCAGCAGCAGCGTCTCCGCCTGGTCGGAGAGGGTGTGGGCGGTGGCGATCTTCACGCCGGGGCCCGCCAGCGTCTCAAAAAAGCCGTAGCGAAGCTGACGGCTCCACTCCTCGCTGCGGTGCCCCACCGGCGCGTCGGCGGCAAAGGCGTGGAGGGGCACCCCCTTCTCGTTGCAGAACGCCGCCACAAAGGCGGCGTCCCGGGCGGATTCGTGCCGCAGGCGGTGGTCCACATGCACGGCTTCCACCGTGACGCCCAGCGCCTCTTGGTATTCCAGCAAAAACTGCAACAGGGCCATGGAGTCGGCCCCGCCCGAGACCGCCGCAATGACCCTGTCTCCCGGCGCCAGCAGCGATCTGCAGGCCGCCAGCACCGTTTCTTCAAATCGTTCCATGGTTGTAATCCACATTCATGAACCGGGTGTGGGCGCCGTCCCAGGCAAGGTCCACCTTGCCGGTCTCGCCGTGGCGGTTCTTGGCGATGATGCATTCAGCGGTGGAGGCGTCGGAGTCCTCCAGGCTCTGCCCGGTCATGGAGGTATAGTAGCCCTCCCGGTACAGGAACAGCACGATGTCGGCGTCCTGCTCGATGGAGCCGGAATCCCGCAGGTCGGACAGCTGGGGCCGGTGGTCCGACCGGCCGCTGGACTTTTCCGCCGCGCGGGACAGCTGGCTCAGGGCGATGACCGGCACGTTCAGTTCCTTGGCCATGATCTTCAGGTTCCGGGTGATATCGCTGATCTCCTGCACCCGGTTCTCGGTGCGCTTGCCGCTGGTCATCAGCTGGAGGTAGTCGATCACCACCAGCCCGATGGGCGGGCGGGAGGGGTCCTGGTTGACCCGGCGGATCTTGGCCTTCACCTCGGGGATGGTGATGCCGGAGGTGTCGTCCATGTAGATGGGCACGTCGTGCAAAATTTCCGAGGCGTGGGCCAGGTCGTCCCACTCGGCGTCGCCCAGGGCGCCCGAGCGGAAGGCGTGGCTGTCCACCCCGGCCTCGGCGGAGAGGATGCGGTTGGTCAGCTGCTCCTTGCTCATCTCCAGGCTGAAGATGGCCACCGGCACCCGCTGCTTTTTGGCCACATTGGTGGCGATGTTCAAAGCAAAGCTGGTCTTGCCCATGCCGGGGCGGGCCGCCAGGATGATGAGGTCCGAGCGGCCCAGGCCGGTGAGGATGGTGTCCAGATAGGTGAAGCCGGTGGGGATGCCGGCGTATTTGGATTTATCCGGGCCGGTGATCTTCTGCAGGGTGCCCAGGGTCTCCACCAGGGCGGCGGAGAGTTTGGTCAGGCTGTTCTGCTCGCGGCCGGAGCGGATCTCGTAGAGCTTCTGCTCGGCGCTCTCCAAAAGCAGCTCGGCACTGGGGGCCTCGCCGCTCTGCTGCAGGATGCTCTGGGCCACCTCCAGCACCTGACGGGCCACGAACTTCTCCTGCACGATGCGGGCGTAGGCGCTCACATTGCTGATGCTGGGCACCGTCTCGCCCAGCCGCGCCAGGTACACCTTGGCGGCGTCGGGGCTCTCGAACACGCCGGCGGCCACCACCGCGTCCAGCAGGGTGACCAGGTCCACCCGCTCGCCGGCGGTGAACAGCCGCACCATCTCGGAGAAGATCTCGCCGTTCTGGCGGGCATAGAACATCTCCGGGCGCAGGGTCTCCACCAGTTCCGGCAGCACGGACTCGCTCTCCAGCAGCGCGGCGCCCAGCACCGACTGCTCGGCCTCCATGCTGTAGGGCTTGGCCACGCCCAGCGATTCAAGATCAACGGAAGTAAAATCCTGCATGAAACCTCATCCCCTGCCCCGCCCTGCGCGGGGCGGCCGTTGCTGGTTGCGAGCGGGCCGCGCGGCACGCTCTCTCACTGTTCCTCCACCTTCACCTTGAAGGGCGCGCTCACGCCCGGGTGCAGCTTGACGGTGGCGGAGTAGGTGCCGAAGTCCTTGATGTCCCGCTCCAGTTCCACCTTGCGCTTGTCGATCTCGGTGCCGGCCACCTTGCTCAGGGCCTCGGCCACGTCCTTGGCGGTGATCTTTCCGAACAGCCGCCCGGAGGCGCCGCCCTTGGCCTTGAGGGTGACGGTCTTGTCCTTCACGGTGTCGGCCAGCGCCCGGGCGGCGGCCAGGGCCTCGGCGGCGTGGTGCTCTTTGGCCTCGCTCTTGGTGCGGGCCATGTTCACCGCCGCCGCGTCCGCCGGGGCGGCCAGGCCCCGGGGGAACAAAAAGTTGCGGGCGTAGCCGTCCGACACCTCGTGGATCTCGTCCTTTTTGCCGATGGTTTTCACGTCCTGCTTCAGAATGACCTTCATGGTTGTTTCTCCTTTATGTAGGTGTACCGCGCGGCCTCACGGCTGCGCAGGCTGCTGATTTTTGAGGCTCGCCTGCTGCTGGCGGCGATAGTCGGCGATGGCGTCGCAGAGCATCTGCTCGGCGTGGTCCAGGCTGATGTTCTTCAGCTGCGCGCCGGCCATGGTCATGTGACCGCCGCCGCCCAGCTTTTCCAGGATCACCTGCACGTTCACCTTGCCCATGCTGCGGGCGGAGATGTTCACCCCGTCCCCCTTCTGCACCGCCACGAAGCTGGCGCCCACACCGTTGATGGTGAGCAGGTCGTTGGCGGCCTGGGGCACCGCCACCGCCATGCCGGGGGGCAGTTCCCCCGACACCGAAACGGCGCAGCCCATGTACAGGCGGGCGCTCTCCACCAGGTTGGACTTGACGGTGTACTCCTCCAGCGAGGAGTTGAAGAGGGAGCGCACCTCCTCGGTGGCCGCGCCCATCCGCCGCAGGTAGGCCGCGGCCTCAAAGGTGCGCACGCCGGTGTGCAGCGCAAAGCTGCGGGTGTCCAGCATGATGCCCGCCAGCAGGGCCTGGGCCTCCAGGGGGGTGGGGTCGGTCTCCTTGCCGGGCACATACTGCAGCAGTTCGCACACCAGTTCGCAGGTGGAGGAGGCGTAGGGCTCGTGGCAGAAGAGCACCGGGTTCTCGATGTGGCCCACCGCCTTGCGATGGTGGTCGATCACCGCCACATGGCCGCATTTTTCGTAGAGTTCCCGGCTCTCCAGCAGGTTCACGATGTGGGTGTCCACCACCACCAGCAGGGTGTTCTGGGTGACCAGTTCGGCGGCCTTCTCCGGCTCGATGAAATCCTCGGCCAGGCCCGCCTGTTCAAAGCTGTCGATGAGGCTGGTGGCCAGGGTGGCCTTGCGGCGCACCGCGATGACGGCGGGCACGTCCAGCCCCTTGCAGATGCGCAGCACGCCCACCGCGGCGCCCAGGGCGTCCAGGTCGCTCATGCGGTGGCCCATGATGACCACGCTGTCCGCCTGGCGCACCAGGTCCACCAGGGCGTTGGCCAGGATGCGGCTCTTCACCCGGCTGCGCTTCTCCACGCTGCGGGTGACGCCGCCGTAAAACTCAAAGCCGTCGGGGGTCTTCACCGCCGCCTGGTCGCCGCCCCGGCCCAGGGCCATGTCCAGCGACTGCTCGGCCATCTGCTGACACTCTTTCAGGCAGCTGCCGCCCCGGCCCACGCCGATGGACAGGGTCAGCTGCACCCCCTCGTTCAGGGCGCGCACCTTGTCCAGCAGGTCGAAGCGGGCGGCCACCATCTCCTTCATGTGGCGCTCCTCCACCACGGCGATATACCGGGAGACGGCCACCCGCCGCAAAAAGCCGTTGGTGCGGGCGAAGTACTGCTCCAGCGTGCGGTTGATGGCCTCCATCACATGACTGCGCTCGGAGTCCCGCAGGTCGGCCACCAGTTCCTGATAGCCGTCCACCTCGATCACAAGGTAGGACGGGCGGCTGGCGGCGTACTCGGCGGCGGTGGTCTTGAGTTCGGTGTTGTCCACCAGATAGAGGACGGCGTAGCCCTCCGCGCCGGGGCCGGGGGCGGAAAAGGCGGTGTAGCGCCGGCCCGCCCGCTCCAGGTTCTGCCCCTTCTCCTCCGCGCACTGGCGCAGGTCCAGGCCGGGCAGCACCCGGCTCACCGGCTGGAGGAACGCGTCCTCGCCGGCCAGCAGCCGGGTCTTGAACGCCTCGTTGTACCACACCAGCGTTTTGCCGCACAGCAGCGCCGCCGGCAGGCGCAGCGCGCCCAGGTCCAGCTGCAGCTCGCTGCCCTCGAACCGGGCGCAGGTCACCGCGCGGCAGACCGACCGGCGCAGCCGCCGCCCGCCCAGGATAAGGGCCGCCGCGATGATCGCCAGCGCCGGCACCAGAGCCAGCAGGGCCACCGGGCGCAGCAGGGCCAGCACGGCGCCGAGCACGCAGCACAGCGCCAGCAGGGCGGCACAGATCAGTTCCAGGGTAAGACGCGGTCGGTTGCGCATGGGTCGTTCGCCTCCTTTGGGCAAAGCATCAGACTTCCATCAGGATGGGAAGGATCATGGGGCTGCGCTTGGTGCGCCGGTAGATATAGGCGGAGAGGGTCTCCCGCACACGGGTCTTGAGGCTGTTCCAGTCGTGGGCGTGCTCGGAGTGGCAGCGCTCGAAGCACTGGATCACCAGCTTGCGGGCCTCCTCCATCAGTTCCTCGCTCTCCCGCACATAGACAAAGCCCCGGCTGACCAGGTCCGGCCCGGCCAGCAGACGGCCGTCGGCGGAGACGGTGGCCACCACGATGACCAGACCGTCCTGGGAGAGGTGGCGGCGGTCCCGCAGCACCACATTGCCCACGTCGCCCACGCCCAGGCCGTCCACCATGACCGCGCCCGCGGGCACCGGGTCGCCCGTCTCCAGCCCGTCGGCGGACAGGCGGATGTCCTGCCCGATCTCGGCGATGTGGATGTTGCCGGCCGGGATGCCCAGGCTCTCGGCGGTCATGGCGTGCTTTTTCAGCTGCTTGTACTCGCCGTGCACCGGCAAAAAGAACCGGGGCGCGGTGAGGGTGAGGATGAGTTTTTGCTCCTCCTGGCAGGCGTGGCCGGAGACGTGCACGTCGTACATGGATTCATAGATGACCTCGGCGCCCAGCAGCAGCAGGCCGTTGACCACCTTGGTGACCATCTTCTCATTGCCGGGGATGGGGGTGGCGGAGATGATGATGAAGTCGCCCGGCCCCACATGCACGCTGCGGTGGCTGGAGGCCGCCATGCGGGACAGCGCGCTCAGCGGCTCGCCCTGGCTGCCGGTGGTGATGAGCACGATCTTCTCCGGCGGGTATTTGTTCAGCTGCTCGATGTCGATGAGCACCCCTTCGGGGGCGTGCAGGTAGCCCAGTTCCAGGGCCATCTGGGTGTTGTTGGCCATGCTGCGGCCGCTGACAGCCACCTTGCGGCCGTTCTCCACCGCCAGATCGATGATCTGCTGGATGCGGTAGATGTTGGAGGCGAAGGTGGCGATGATGATGCGCTGTTTGTCCGCGCGGCGGAAGAGGTTTGCAAAGCTCTGGGCCACCTTTTTCTCGGTGGCGGTGAAGCCGGGGCGCTCGGCGTTGGTGGAATCGCTCAGCAGCGCCAGCACGCCCTTTTTGCCGTACTCGGCAAAGGCGGCCAGGTCGGTGGGCCCGCCCGAGAGGGGGGTGTAGTCCACCTTGAAGTCGCCGGTCTGGAGCACGATGCCCGCCGGACACTCGATGGCAAAGGCCACCGCGTCGGGGATGGAGTGGTTCACATGGATGGGCTCGATGGAAAAGCAGCCCAGCTTGAACTTGCGCCGGGGGGTGATCTCCACCAGCTTGGTGCGGCCCAGCAGGCCGTGCTCCTCCAGCTTGTTCTTGATGAGGCCGATGGTGAGCCGGGTGGCGTAGACCGGCAGGTTCACCTGCTTGAGCAGGTAGGGCAGCGCGCCGATGTGGTCCTCGTGGCCGTGGGTGATGATGACGCCCTTGATCTTGTCCTTGTTCTGCACCACATAGGTGAAGTCGGGGATGACCAGGTCCACGCCGAACATGTCGCTGTCCGGGAAGACGAGGCCGCAGTCCACGATCATCATGTCGCCCTGGCACTCGTAGAGGGTGATGTTCTTGCCCACCTCGCCCAGGCCCCCCAGGGGGATGATGTGCATGGGGATGGCGGCGGAGCCGTTCTTCTGCTTTTGCTGGGGGCGGCGGGTGCGGCTGTAAAAGGGCTTGCGGCGGGCGTTGTCCGCCCCGCGCGCCTCGGCGGCCGGGGCCTGCGCCTTCGGGGCCGGCTTTGCACGGCCGGTCTTCGCCTCCTGCCTGCCGCCGGCCTTCGCCGGGGCGTTCTTTGCCTTTTGGGTCGCTTTGGGCTTGCGGGCGGTCTTTTCGGGATTGGGTTGATTCATAAAGTTCCTCCGTAAAATGGTGCGCAAAACAGGCCCGGGCCGGCGCGAAGGGCGGCCGGGGCGATGCGCGGGGTGGATGGGCGTATGTAGCCCGCTCAGGTGATCGGGTGGGTCTCGCGGCAGCGCCGCCGGGCACGAAAAGTCCATTTGTTCAATGCGACCGGGCCCTACTTTTTTAACGCACTCGTGGTTTAAGCAGATGCTTAAAGTTACGTTTATTATACAGCCGGATATCGGTGATTGTCAACAAAAAGAGTGGGCTGCCACACGGCAGTATAGACAAAAATCTTTGCCCTGCGCCTCACCGCCGGCCCGCGGCGGGGCGCGGCGGCGAACAGAACGCGGGGCTCCGGTGCCCTTGCCGCGGGCGGGCAAAGCGGATATAATAGGAACATCCGGCCCGGCCCTGCCGGCGCCCACTGGGGGAGGCACAGATGAAACAGATCGAGATCTTTACCGACGGCGCGTGCAGCGGCAACCCCGGCCCGGGGGGCTGGGGCGCGGTGCTGCGCTACAAACAGCATGAAAAGGAGCTGAGCGGCGGCGAGGCCCAGACCACCAACAACCGCATGGAGCTGACGGCCCTGATCGCCGCCCTGGAACAGCTGAAGGAGCCCTGCGAGATCACCCTGTGCAGCGATTCCAAATATGTGATCGACGGCCTGCAGAAGGGCTGGGCGAAGGGCTGGCGCGCCCGGGGCTGGAAAAAGGCGGACAAATCCCCCGCCCTGAACGCCGACCTGTGGGAGAAGCTGCTGGGCCTGGCCGAGGGCCATGTCATCCATTACAAATGGATCAAGGGGCACGCCGGCCACCCGGAAAACGAGCGGTGCGACCGGCTGGCGGTGGCCCAAAGCAAGCGGTACGGCGGGCGGCAGGCCTGATGAGAAACAAAAGGAGTATTGTGCGATGAACGATGTATTTTTGCCCGCGGGCGGCTTTTCCACCTTCGAGGCGACCCACCGGGTGCTGGTGGGGCTTTCCGGCGGGGTGGACAGCGCCGTCTGCGTGAACGTGCTGCGCCAGCAGGGCTTTGAGGTGCGGGGGGCGGTGATCCGCTTCTCCCCCGCCCACGACAAAGCGGTGGAGGAGGCCAAAAAGGCCGCCGCGGCGCTGGGCGTGCCGCTGACGGTGATCGACGCGGGCGCGGCCTTTGAAAAAGAGGTGGTGCAGCCCTTCTGCGCGGCCTACTGCGCCGGGCGCACCCCCAACCCCTGCGTGCTGTGCAACCCGGCGGTGAAGTTCCGGCTGCTGGCCGCCGAGGCGGACAAGCTGGGCTGCCGCTTCATCGCCACCGGCCACTACGCCCGGGTGGAAGACCGGGGGGACGGCATTTACACCGTCTGCCGGGCGGTGAGCACCGCCCGGGACCAGAGTTATATGCTCTACCGGCTGGGGCAGGACATCCTGAGCCGGCTGTGCCTGCCCCTGGGCGAGTTTGAAAAGGAGGACGTGCGGGCGATGGCCCGGGAGGCCTCCCTCCCCTGCGCCGACTCGCCGGACAGCATGGAGATCTGCTTTATCCCCGACGGCGACTACGCGGCTTTCATCGAGGGCCGGGGCCTGGCGGGCAAGGCGGGGCGGTTCATCGGGCCGGACGGCGCGGACCTCGGCCCCCACAAGGGGGTGCTGCGCTACACCCTGGGCCAGCGCAAGGGGCTGGGCCTTGCCCTGGGCAGGCCCGCCTTTGTGAAGGCCATCCGGGAGAACGGCGACGTGGTGCTGGGCTGGGCCGGGGAGGAGTTCTTCGGCGGCATGCGCCTGGCGGATGTGTGCACCCCCGACGGCGCGCCCCTGCCCGCCGGGCACTACGAGGTGAAGGTGCGCAGCGCCGCCGCGCCGGTGGGCTGTGTCTTTGACGGCGAGGGCCTGGTGCGCTTCGACGCGCCCGCCCGCGCCCCCGCCCCGGGCCAGAGCGCCGTGTTCTACGACGGCGACGCGGTGGTGGGCGGCGGCTTCATCGCCGAGGCGCTGGCCTGAGCCCCGGCGGCGCGCCCGGGCGGGTGTGCCGCGCAAAGCCGGCCGCGCCTCTCCGGGCGGCGACAGGGGTGAAACAAAGCAAAAACCGGCGTTTTCCCTGCCCCGGCGGGCAGAGGAAAGCGCCGGTTTTTTCATTGTTTTGTGCGCTGTTTTGTAGGTTCAGCCGTCGGACAGCGTGCCGGGCGCGGGGGCCAGGCGCTTTTGGATGTCCTCCAGCACCTCGGGGCAGACGAATTCCGAGATGTCGCCGCCGAAGCTGGCCACCTGCCGCACCACCGAACTGGACAGGTACATATACTGGATGTCGGTGGTGAGGAAGAGGGTCTCCAGATTGGGGCAGAGTTTTTTGTTGGTGAGAGCCATCTGGAACTCATACTCAAAGTCCGTCACCGCCCGCAGGCCCTTCACCAGCGTGCAGGCCCCCTGCTTGCCGGCGTAATCCGCCAGCAGGCCGGCGTAGTAGTCCACCCGCACATTGGGGATGTCCGCCGTGACCCGGCGGGCCATCTCCACCCGCTCCTCGGGGGTGAAGGCGGTCTTTGCCTTGGTGTAGTTCACCATGATGAGCACGATCACCTCGTCGAAGAGGGCGGCCGCCCGGCGGATGATGTCCAGATGGCCCTTGGTGATGGGATCGAAGCTGCCGGGGCAGATGGCGATGCGTTTTTCCATGGGATACCTTCCTTTCCCGGGCGCCGGGCCCGGCGGGGTGGGGCGCTTTTTCAGCGCCCGGCGGCCATGCGGGCGGCCTGCACCGTGTTGCACAGCAGCATGGCCCGGGTCATCAGGCCCACGCCGCCGGGCACCGGGGTGATGAAGGCGGCCTTCTCGCTGGCGGCGGCAAAGTCCACGTCGCCGCAGAGTTTGCCGTCCTCGCCCCGGTTGATGCCCACGTCGATCACCGCCGCGCCGGGTTTGATCATGTCGCCGGTGATGAACTTCGCTTTGCCGATGGCGGCCACCAAAATGTCCGCCTCGGCGCAGATGTTCGCCAGATCCCGGGTGCGGGAGTGACAGACGGTGACGGTGGCGTTCTCCCGCAAAAGCAGCAGCGCGGCGGGCTTGCCCACGATGTTGCTGCGGCCCACCACCACCGCCCGCTTGCCCTCGATGGCCACACCGGCGTATTTGAGCATCTCGATGCAGCCGGCGGGGGTGCAGGGCAGGAAGCACTGCTGCCCGATGGTCATGCGCCCCACATTCACCGGGGTGAAGCCGTCCACGTCCTTCTCCGGGGGGATGGCGGCGATCACCGCCTGCTCGTCGATCTGGGCGGGCAGGGGCAGCTGCACCAGCACCCCGTGCACCGACTCGTCGGCGGCCAGGCGGCCCAGCTGCTCCAGCACCTCGGCCTGGGTGGCGTTCTCGTCCATGCGCACCAGGCGGCTCTCGATGCCGCACTCGGCGCAGTCGTTCTGCTTGCCCCGCACATACACCTGGCTGGCCGGGTCGCTGCCCACCAGCATCACCGCCAGGCAGGGGTTTATCCCCTGGGCCTTGAGCTGTTCCACCTCGCCGGCCACCCGTTTTTTCACTTCGGCCGCCAGCAGTTTGCCGCTGATGATCTGTGCCGCCATGGCTTTCCTCCCCTTCCTCCTGTCTGTTTATTCCCCGCTCTCCGCCGGCTTGTCCGGCTGCGCGGGGGCGTCGGTCTCCGGCTCGCCGAACGCCGCGGCCTCTGCCGCTTCCGCCGGAGCGGGCCCGGCCGGGGCGGCCTCATCGGCCAGCGCGGCGGCCCGGGCGGCCCAGTTCACCTGGGCGATCTGGGCCGTCTGATCCACAAAGGCCCGGTGGGACGCGCCCGCCGGCAGTTTGCCGGCGATGCGGTCGATCTGCCCGCGGTCCAGGCCGGCGGCCTTCGCCTGCTTCAGCGCGTCGCCGCTCACCGGCAGCTGCACCTCAAAGGGCACGCCCTTGTGCTTTTTGCCCAGCACCGCCAGCAGCGCCAGACCCGCCACCACGCACACCAAGGCCACCACCTGACTCACCCGCAGCCCCACGCCGGGGATGAGCAGCGAGTCGGTGCGCAGACCCTCGATCCAAAAGCGGCCCGCGCCGTACCACACGGCGTAGAGCAGGGCGATCTGGCCGTTGTAGCGGCGCTTTTTCATGAAGGCCCACAGGGCGAAGAAGCCCACAAAGCACCACACACTCTCGTACAAAAAGGTGGGGTGCACCGGCATGGAGGGATCCACCGTGACCCCTTCCGCCGCCAGCTGGGCCTGCCAGCTGGCCAGGTAGTTGTGAGTGCCCTGGCTGTACATGCCAAAGAGGGAGTTGGTGTTGCTGCCGAAGGCCTCCTGGTTGAAGAAGTTGCCCCAGCGGCCGAGGCCCTGGCCGATGAGGAAGCCCATGGCCACCAGGTCGAAGGTGGGCAGGATGGGCACGCCCCGCCATTTGCAGGCCAGGCCCCCGAACACCGCCGCGCCGATCACCGCGCCGTAGATGGCGATGCCGCCGTCCCGCAGGTTGATCATGTCCCAGAGGGAGTCGTACTTGAAGGGGGCGAAGGCCACATAGTAGGCCCGGGCGCAGACGATGGCGCACACCGTGCCCACCAGCACCACGTCCACCAGGCGGTCGGCGTCCACGCCGAAGTCCGGCGCGTAGTGGAAGGCGAACGCCAGCGCCAGCAGCAGGCCCGCGGCGATGATGAGGCCGTACCAGTAGATGTGGATGTTCCCGATGGAAAAGGCCACCCGGTCGATCTCAAACTCCAGCCCCAGGCGGGGGAACTGGACCAGATTTGTCATCATAAGCTGTTTCTCCTTTTTCTGCCCTCAAGCGGGGTCCACCACCACGGTGGCGCTGCGCTCGGGGCGCAGCATGGTCTGCAACGCGTCGTCCAGGTCCTGTTTGGTCACGCTGGCCAGCGCCGCCAACTCTTCGCCCGGCTCGCAGCCCCGCAGGAAACTGCCCGCCAGCAGCGACGCCGCGCTCTCGGTGCTTTCCAGGTCCTGCACCATCTCGCCGTACATCTGGTTCTTGCACAGGGTGAACAGTTCCTCGTCCACACCCTCGGTGCGCAGCCGCTCGATCTCCGCCAGCAGCATCTCCCGCACTTTTTCCGGCTGGTCGGTCTCGCCGGTGAACAGGAAGCAGCACAGGCCGTCCATGGCCAGAAACTCCCCGTCGAAGCCGGGGTTCACCAGGTTCTGATCGTAGAGGGTGCGGTAGAGGGGGGTCATGCCGCCGCAGATGACCTCGGTGAGCATATCGCAGATGACCTCGAACTTCACCCCGCGCACCGGGGCCTCCTTGAAGCCCACCCCCAGGCAGGGCTTGGCCACCTGCATGGAAAAGCGGGCGCCGGGCGCGGCGATCGACGCGGGCTCCTCCGCGGGGATGCGCCGCACGCTGCCGGGGCGGGCGGGCAGTTTCGCCCGCTCGCAGGCGGCCAGCACCTGCTCAAAGGTCACGTTGCCCGCCACCGCCAGCACCATGTTGCCGGGGTTGTAGAAGGCGCGGCAGCAGTCGTAGAGCATCTCCGGGGTGATCTGCGCGATGCTCTCCACCGTGCCGGCGATGTCGTGGCGGATGGGGTGCTTTTCGTACAAACAGCCGAACAGGGCGGTCATCACCCGCCAGTCGGGGCTGTCGTCGTACATTTTGATCTCCTGCCCGATGATTCCCTGCTCCTTCTGGATGGTGGCCGGGGTGAAGTAGGGCTCGTCCACCATGCTCAAAAGGATGTCCAGGTTCTCGTCCACCTTGTCGGTGGCGGAAAAGAGGTAGCAGGTCTTGTCGAAGCTGGTGTAGGCGTTGGCGGAGGCGCCGGTCTTGGCGAAGCGGGCGAAGGCGTCGCCCTCCTCGCTCTCGAACATCTTGTGCTCGAGGAAGTGGGCGGTGCCGGCGGGCAGATGGACGGTCTTGCCGTCCACCTCAAAGTCCAGGTCCACCGAGCCGAAGCGGGTGCCGTAGAGGGCGTAGGTGCTGCTGTAGCCCGGCATGGGGCGCACCAGCACGGTGAGGCCGCTGTCCAGCACGGCGCTCTGGCAGCCGACGGCGCGGCGCACAGCGTCAAAGGTGTCAGCCATGGGTCTCCTCCTTCCGGGTCACAAGATAGCTCACCGACAGGGTGAACTGTTTGAGGACCTCCCGCACCTGGTCGGCGCCGATGTCCTCCAGCCGGGCGGCGGCCTCCTGGGGGCTGCTGACGCGGCCGCCCCGCATGATCTCGCCGAAATACCAGTTCTCCAGGCTGGCGAGGCTGTCGCCCACGCTGTCCATCCCGCTGCGCAGCGCCAGGCGGGCGTTCTCCAGTTCCTCGGGGGCGATGGGGCCTTCCAGCAGGTTTTTCAGCTCCGCCAGGATGGCCGCCTCGGCCTTTTGGGCGTTGGCGGGCTCCACGCCGCTGTCCACCATCATGCAGGCGGAGGCGGCGGTGAGGCGGCTGGCGCAGTAGTAGCAAAGGCTCTGCTTTTCCCGCACGTTCACAAACAGACGGCTGGTGGGCAGCCCGCCGAACACGCACATGGCCATGCGGTAGACGTCCAGCCGGTCGGGGTCGGCGGCGCCGCCCATGGTGAACAGCATGCACAGCTTGGCCTGCACCAGGTCCAGTTTTTCCTCGAAATGTTCCGCCGGCACGGCGGGCATGGCCACAAAGCCGGGCAGGGGCGCGGGGGCGCGGCGCAGCCCCTCCAGCGCCGCCGCCAGCCGCGCGCGCACCGCGGCCACGTCCAGCCCCAGGGCCATCACGTCGATGGACGCGGTCTCAAGGATGTTTTGATAGGCCGCCGTGAGGCTGGCGGGGGTGACGGCGGGCAGGTCTTCCAGATAGCCGTCCCGGGCGACGCCCGCCGGGCTGTCGCCAAAGAAGCGGCGCTGGGCCTGCCGCACGCAGTACAGCCGCTTGTCGTTGATCTCGCTCTCCAGCTGGCGGGCGAGGGTGGCTTTTTCGATCCTCACCGCCTCGGCGGAAAACTCACCGTTCTCAAAATAGGGTTCAAAGGCCACCCCGAAGGCCAGGGCGGCGTACTCGGCGGAAAGGCGCTCCCCCTCCAGGGCGAACTCGTCCTTGATGCCGCTGACGCTGACGCTCAGCACCCGGCAGGCCCCCTGCATGGAGGTAGTCACGGTGAGATCCGCCCCGTAGAGCTTTGCCAGCTTGCGGGAGAGGGCGGTCATGTCCGGACAGGCGGCATAGCCCCGCTCCAGCACCAGGGGCAGCAGGGCGTGGTCGGTGGCCGCGGCCCGGCTGGCGGGGATGCGGAAATGGATGGAAACGCGGCAGCGGTTGAACTTGTCCGCCGGCAGGGTGTGCAGCCGCACGCCCGGGGCGATGGATTCGGTGTGTAAACTCATAGGTCTCCTCTCGGTCAGGCGGAAAGCCCGTCCAGGTATTCCTCCAGGCACTTGCCGCTGGCGGTGATGGCTTTGGCGTTGTCCACCCCCACATAGCGGTAGTGCCAGGGCTCGTAGATGATGCCGGTGATGGCCTGCTTGTCCTCGGGATAGCGCAAAATAAAGCCGTAGTCCGGCGCGTGCTCGAACAGCCACTTGGCCGCGTCGGTATTCGCGAAGGCGGAGTCCAGGGTCTGATGGTCGGGGGTGACGATGTCCGCCGCGAGACCAGAGTTGTGCTCGGAGTAGCCGGGCACCGCCACCACCGTCTTGGCCTTGTCGTAGGCCTCCTGGTCGGAGAGGCCATCGTCCAGCCACTTCTGTTTCTCCTGGTCAAAGAGGTTCTGCTGGTACTCCACCGTGCGGTAGCCCGAGCAGAGCAGCAGGTCCACCCCGTCCACCGCGGCAGCCTGCTTCATCAGCATATAGGCGTCGGCCGCCTCGTCCGCCAGTTCCTTCTGGGTGGAGGCCTCCGCCACCTTGGTGCTGATCTGCCAGCCTTCCGGCAGCGCCACGTTGTTGTTCACCAGGGTCAGCAGCCAGTCGCCCGCCACGGTGGGGGTGACCGTCCCGCCGGAGGTGGCGGGCTCGCTGGCGGGTGTGCTGGCGGGCGCGCTGGCGCTCTGCCCGGCGGAGGTGCCCGCCGAACCGCTGGCCGGCTGGCTGGTGCTCTGGCCGGAAGTTCCGCTCTCCGTATCGCCGCCGGTGAGCACGCCCACCAGCCGGAACACGCCAAAGCCGATCAGGGCGATGAGCGCCAGGCAGACCACGCAGAAGATCACCCGGTTGCGCAGCACCTGCCGTTTGCGGCGGGCGCGGGCGGCGGCGCGGCGGCGGCGCTCGCTTTCGCTCATATCACGGGGGGGATAGCTGGGCATGAAGTACACTCCTTTACGCCGCCGGAAGCGGCGTTCTTCCGTAAATTCAATTATTTATTATACACCCGGCGGCGGCGGCTGTAAATCGAAGAATTGCAAACAAACTGTAACAGGCCGCCGCCCTCCTTCGGGCGGCGGCCTGCGCGGTCAACTGTTTTTCAGCTGGTCCCAGTAGGGGGTGAAATCGAAGGTGGCGAAGTAGTCCGCCGGGGTCTCGGCGCGGCGGATGAGCTGGTGGGAACCGTCCTCCTTCAGCAGCACCTCGGCGCTGCGCAGCTTGCCGTTGTAGTTGTAACCCATGGAAAAGCCGTGGGCGCCGGTGTCGTGGATGACGATGATGTCGCCGATCTCGATCTTGGGCAGGGGGCGGTCCACCGCGAACTTGTCGTTGTTCTCGCACAGGCCGCCGGTGACGTCGTAGATGCGGTCGCAGGGCTCGTCCTCCTTGCCCAGCACGGTGATGTGGTGGTAGGCCCCGTACATGGCCGGCCGCATGAGGTTGGCGGCGCAGGCGTCCAGGCCCACATAGTCCTTCTGGATGTGCTTTTCGTGGAGCACGGTGGCCACCAGGTGCCCGTAGGGCGCCAGCATGAAACGGCCCAGTTCGGTGAAGATGGCCACATCGCCCATGCCCGCGGGCACCAGGATCTCCTCGAACTTCTTGCGCACCCCCTCGCCGATGGCCTCGATGTCGCTTTTCGGCTGGTAGGGGGCGTAGTCCACCCCCACGCCGCCGGACAGGTTCACAAAGGCGATCTTGGCGCCGGTGGCCTCGTGCAGGCGCACCGCCAGCTCAAACAGGATGCCCGCCAGGGTGGGGTAATATTCGTTGTAGGTGGTGTTGCTGGCCAGGAAGGCGTGGATGCCGAAGCGCTTGGCGCCCTTGGCCATCAGCTTTTTGAAGGCGCTGACCATCTGCACCTCGGTCATGCCGTACTTGGCTTCGCCGGGGTTGTCCATGATGTCGTTGCCCAGGCTGAACACGCCGCCGGGATTGTAGCGGCAGCAGATGGTCTCGGGGATGCCCGCCACCCGCTCCAGGAATTCCACATGGGTGTAGTCGTCCAGGTTGATGTAGGCGCCCATGGCGGCGGCCTTCTGCATGTCCTTCACCGGCGTCACGTTGGAGGAGAACATCACCTCGTGGCCGGTGATGCCGCAGGCCTCGCTCAGCACCAGTTCGGTGTAGGAGGAGCAGTCCATGCCGCAGCCCTCCTCCTTCAGGATCTGCATCAGATAGGGGTTGGGGGTGGCCTTGACGGCGAAATACTCCTTGAAGCCCTTGTTCCAGCTGAAGGCCTTGTACAGGCGGCGGGCGTTCTCCCGGATGCCCTTCTCGTCGTAAATGTGGAACGGCGTGGGCACGTCGGCAATGATCGCCTTCGCCTGTTCCAGCGTGATGAACGGTACTTTCTGCATGATGCGCTCTCCCCTCTTGGCGGCGCGCGGGCGCTCTGCCCGGCCCGAAGTTTTATTATTATAGCACGATAAAGCGTCCTTGGCAACTCCCCGCGGCAAACGCAAAGCGCCGCCCCCGGCAGACTGCCGGGGGCGGCGGGAGAGAAAAGCCGCGGTCAGATGCGAAGTTCGCCCTTCACGATGTACTCGATCCACTGGGCCAGATTGGTGGCGTGGTCGCTCATCCGCTCCAGGTATTTGGCGATCATCAGATAGTCCACATACTGCGAGATAGCGCCGGTGTTGGCCGCCATCAGCTGACACAGCTCCTCGCACACCTCTTCAAAATAATCGTCCTGCACGTCGTCCTGGGCGTCCACCCGGCGCGCCTTCTCCACGTCCAGGTCCACATAGGCCTGCACGGTGTCCTGCACCATCTGCTGCATCAGGGCGAACATCTCGGAGAAGTAGGGGATGCGCTCCACCCGCTCCTTGCCGGAAAGTTTCACCACATACTCGCAGATGTCGGCGCAGTGGTCGGCGATGCGCTCCAGATCGGCGATCATCCGCATCACCGAGGCGATGCGCCGCCAGTCGCCCGCCACGGGGCTCTGGGTGGCCACCAGGGTCAGGCACTCCTGCTCGATGTCCCGCTCCATCTGGTCAAATTCGTCGTCGCCCGCGATGACCGACCGGGCGAGGGCGGCGTCCAGCTGCTCCAGGGCGCGCTGGGTGCGGCCGATGGCCTGCACGATGCCGCCGCCCATCTCCATCACATGCACCCGCAGCTGGCCCAGGGCCTCGGTGTAATTGTTTCGGGTCTGCATACATTGCCTCCTTACGTCAGCCGAACCGGCCGGTGATGTAATCCTCGGTGCGCTTGTCCTGGGGGTTCTGGAAGATCTGGGTGGTGACACCGTACTCCACCAGTTCGCCCAGCAAAAAGAAAGCGGTCTTGTCGGAGATGCGGCTGGCCTGCTGCATGTTGTGGGTGACGATGACCACCGTGTAGTTCTGCTTGAGGTCGGCCATCAGGTCCTCGATGCGCAGGGTGCTGCCGGGGTCCAGGGCGCTGGTGGGTTCGTCCATCAGCAGCACGTCCGGCTCCACCGCCAGCGCCCGGGCGATGCACAGCCGCTGCTGCTGGCCGCCCGAAAGGCCCATGGCGCTCTTTTTCAGCCGGTCCTTCACCTCGTCCCACAGCGCCGCGCCCCGCAGACTTTTTTCCACCAGTTCGTCCAGTTCCGCGCGGGAGTGGTTGCCGTGGAGCCGGGGGCCGTAGGCTACGTTGTCGTAGATGCTCATGGGGAAGGGATTGGGCTTCTGGAACACCATGCCCACCCGGCGGCGCAGCTCGTTCACGTCCACCTCTTTGGCGTAGATGTCCTGACCGTTCAGCAGCACCTCGCCGGTGATGCGTACACCGGGAACCAGATCGTTCATGCGGTCCAGGGTCTTGAGGAAGGTGGACTTGCCGCAGCCGGACGGGCCGATCAGGGCGGTGATCTCGTTCTTTTGGATGTCTATGTTGATGCCCTTCAGCGCCTCGGTCTCGCCGTAGTACAGGTGAAGGTCCTTCGCTTGCAAAATGGGGGTCTCGCTCATTGTGCGCCCTCCTTCTTTTTCATTCGGTTGCGTACCAGCCGGGTGGCGGCGTTCAGCCCCAGCACCAGCAGCATCAGGATGGCGGCGATGGCGTAGCCCACGTCAAACTCGCCCCGCTCGCTCACATACATATACAGCGCCACAGACAGGGTGCCGCCGCTGCGGCTGAAGGCCGCGAACACGTTTTTGGCAATGATGGTGCCCACACCGGCGGTGAACAGCAGCGCGGCGCTTTCGCCCACGATACGGCCCACAGCCAGAATGCAGCCGGTGATGATGCCCTCCAGCGAGGAGGGCAGCACGATGGTGCGGATCATGTACCACCTGGTGGCCCCGAGGCCCAGCGCGCCCTCACGGTAGCTTGCGGGCACCGTCTTGAGGCTCTCCTGGGTGGTGCGGATGATGGTGGGCAAAATCATGATGACCAGGGTGCAGCCGCCGGCGAGCAGGCTGGTTTTGAAGCCCAGCATCTGGCAGAAGAACAGCATGCCCACAAGACCGTAGAGGATGGAGGGGATGCCCGCCAGCGCCTCGGTGGCGAACTCCACCAGACCGATGAGCCGGCGGCTGGTGGCGTACTCGGTGAGGTACACCGCCGCGCCCACGCCGATGGGCAGCGCCAGCAGCAGGCTGAAGGCCACGATGTAGAGGGTGTTCAGGATGTTGGGCAGGATGCCGATGGTGCCCTTCAGAGCGCTGGGCGCGGTGGAGAGCAGCTGCCAGGTGATGTGGGGCACGCCCTTGACGAAGATGTAGCCGATGAGGCCCACCAGCAGCGCGCAGGTGATGGCCGCCGCGGCATAGACAAGGGCCAGCAGCAGATTGCTTTTTGCCTTTCGCAAGGCGAGTTTCGACGGGGCGGCGGCCTTTTCGGCACGCACGCCGGATGCGTTCAGTGTCGCCTGCATGGTGCTCATTCCTTCTCCCCCCGTTTCAGCACACGGCCCAGCAAGCCGTTGACCAGCATGATAAAGACGAACAGCACCAGAGCGATGCTGAACAGCGCCTGCTTCTGCAGGCCGCTGGCGTAGCTCATCTCCTTGGCCACCGCGGTGGTCAGGAAGGTGACGCTCTTGAACAGACCGGGCATGTTGGGCACGTTGCCGGCCACCATCATCACAGCCATGGCCTCGCCGATGGCACGGCCTACGCCCAGCACCACGCCCGCGCCGATGCCGCTTTTCGCGGCGGGCAGGCTCACCTTGAAGATGGTCTCCATCCAGGTGGCGCCCAGAGCCAGGCTGGCGTGCTCGTATTCAGGCGGCACGGCGTTCAACGCCGTCTCGCTCACCGACACGATACCGGGCAGGATCATAATGGCCAACACCAGCATGGCGGCCAGCAGGCAGGTACCGTTGTCCAGATGGAACACCTGCATCATCAGCGGCACCAGCACCATCATGCCCACAAGACCGTAGACCACGCTGGGGATGCCCGCCAGCAGGTCCACCGCGGGGCGGACGATGCCCGCCACCCGGGGACTGGCGACCTTGGAGAGGAACACCGCCGTGAGCACGCCCACCGGCACACCGATGAGGATGGCGCCCAGAGTGCCCCAGATGCTGGTGAGGATGAAGGGCAGGATACCGAAGCTGGGCTCGGCGGCGGTGGATTTCCACACGGTGCCCAGCAAAAACTCGCCAAGACCGATCTCCTTGATGGCAGGCAGGCCGGCGGTGATGATGTAAAGGCTGATGAGGGCCACAAAGGCGATGGCCAGCATGCCGCAGATGAAGAACACGGCGTGCATGACCGCCTCGGTGATGTGTTTGGTTTTCATGGGCGTTCTCCTTTCACAGCCCGGCAAAAGCCGCACGGACCGTTCCGTGCGGCTTTTTACGGGGAACCGTGTACGCTCGTTACGCCAGGGGCACCGCGCCGGCGTCGATGATCAGCTGGTGAGCGTCAGCGCTCAGGGCGAAGTCGATGAAGGCTTTAGCAGCGTCGCTCAGCTCAGCGCCCTCCTTGGTGACGAAGACGAAGGGACGCTGCACCTTGTAGCTGCCGTCCTGCACAGTGGCTTCGGTGGCGGCCACGCCGTCCACGGTCACAGCCTTGACCTTCTCGTCCACCGCGGACAGAGAGGCATAGCCGAAGGCGTTGGGGTTGGCGGCCACGGCGGCGATCACGGCGCCGGTGCTGGTGAGTTCCTGATCGTAGACGCAGACATCCTCCACGCCAACGATGCTTTCGAAGCCGTCGCGGGTGCCGCTGCCGGCCTCACGGCCGATCAGAACCACGGGGGCGTCAGGGCCGCCCACCTCGCTCCAATTGGTGATGGTGCCGTCGGCCAGGCCCTTGATCTGCTCCAGAGACAGGTCGGTGACGGTGTTCTCATTGTTCACGATGATGGCGATGCCGTCCAGGGCGAAGGTGGTGCCCACCAGGCCGGTCTCGTCCTCTTTCAGCGCGCGGCTGGAGAGACCGATGTCCAGAGTGCCCTCGGAAGCGCCGGTGATGCCCGCGCCGCTGCCGGTGGGATCGTAAGTAACGTCAACGCCGGGGTTGGCCATCATGAAGGACTCCTGCATGGCCAGGATGACCTTCTCCACGCTGGTGGAGCCGCCGGTGGTGACGGCGCCCTCCAGCACGCCGGCCTCGGAGGCGGGGGTGCCGGCGGAAGCGCTGGCGGGGGTGCTGGTGGTGTTGGCGGCGGGGGCGCTGGAAGAAGGGGTGCTGCCACAGGCTGCCAGGCTCACGGCCATGCACAGCGCGGCCGCGAAAGCAACAAACTTTTTCATTTTCTTTTCTCTCCTTACGATCATGCGTTGCTTGATGTTCTCCCTCTCGGGAACGGTTCCAGTATACCGCCCGGTTTCGAAAATCCGCTATCCCATTCCGGTAAAAAGCGGGTAAAATCCGCCCGCCGTTTTCGCCGTGTGATTTTACATTCCCGCGCATAACTCCCTTTTTTTCGCGCACACTGACAGAAAGGGAGGTGCTTTTATGAGCACGTTGCAGGATTTCATTCATCACAAACTGGGCGCGAAGCCCGGCCCCGCCCCCGAGCCGCCGGCGCCTTCCGCCTCTGCCGCCCCCGGCCCGGGCGGGGCAAAGCAGTCGGGCGCGGTGGACTCCAGCGCCAAAGCGGCCCGGGCCCGGGCCGAGGGTGATCTGAAGGGCGACCTTTTCTATACCCAGGCCCAGGCGCGCCCATCCGTGAAGGGCTGGGTGGAGAGCGACGAGACGGTGGAGCACAAGCTGTACAGCAAGGAGGAATTTCCCCAGGGGTGACGCCGGGCGGCCCTTCGCGGGGCCTTTTGCCAAATCCCACTTGCATTCTCGCCTTTGATACATTAGAATAGAGGCGAACGTGCGCCCGAAGGGGCGGAACGGAAAACCATCAAAAGCGAGGATCAGGTTATGGCAGAATTCAAGTACGAGATCACCCAGCGCATCGCCGTGCTCTCCCAGAGCGCCAACGGCTGGGAGCGGCAGCTGAACATGGTGAGCTGGAACGACCGGGAACCCAAGTATGACATCCGGGACTGGTCGCCCGACGGCAGCAAGATGGGCAAGGGCATCAGCCTGAGCCACGACGAGATCGCCATCCTGAAGGGCATTCTGGACGAGATGGAACTGTGATGGGGTACCGGGAAGAATTTTGCGACATCTGGCGGCGGGAGGTCTCCCGCCCCGGCGCGGACAAACTGCTGGACTGGCTTTCCACCACCGACTTTTTCAAGGCGCCCGCCTCCACCCGCTTTCACGGCGCCTGCGAGGAGGGGCTGGTGATGCACAGCCTGAACGTCTACCACGCCCTGATGGACCGCTATTTTGAGGAAGGGGACAACCCCGAGAGCATGGCGGTGTGCGGCCTTCTGCACGACCTGTGCAAGGCCAACTACTACAAGACCGGCAGCCGCAACGTGAAGAACGAGGCGACCGGCCAGTGGGAGAAGGTGCCCGTCTTTCTGGTGGAGGACCAGTTCCCCTACGGCCACGGCGAGAAGAGCGTCTATCTGATCGAGCGCTTCATCCGGCTGAAGCCCGCCGAGGCGGTGGCGATCCGCTGGCACATGGGCGGCTTTGACGACGCCGCCCGGGGCGGCTGCCGCGCCATCAGCGAGGCCTACGACGCCTACCCGCTGGCGGTGAAGCTGCACCTGGCGGATCTGACCGCCACCTACCTGATGGAAAAGGGCACCGGCGCCCACCGGTAACGCAAAAAACCGCGAAAGCCAATGGCTTTCGCGGTTTTTTTGCCGATCGCACCCAAAAACGCCCCGGCCAGCAAAGCCGGGGCGTTTTATGTATCACTCTTTCAGGGCCCGCTCCAGCAGGTCCAGAAGGCTCTCGCTCACCGTGCGCCGGCGCGCCGGGCGGCGGGGCGGGCGCTTGTCCCGCTCGGGGCGGGGCCGGGCTTTGGGCTGCTCGGGCAGGGGCTTGGGGAAGCTCTCCGCCTGGGCGCCCAGGGTCACCAGGTTCTGCTCGGTCTCGCCCAGGGCGGTGTAGATGGCGCCGGTGGCCTTTTGCAGCCGGTCGGCGGCGTCGGCGATCTGCCGGTCCACCTGTTCCAGCTGGCTGCGCAGCAGCAACACCGTGTCGGCCATCTGCTGCGCGCTGGCACGGGCGGTCTCCTGCTGGGTGCGCCGGCTCTGGTCCAGGCGGGCCTTTTCCAGCTCCAGCTGCCGCTGGGCGGCCTCCCGCTGCTGATCCATCTCGCGCTGGGCGGCCTCCCGCTGCTGGTCCATCTGCTGCCGGTCCGCCTGTTTTTCCGCCTCAAAGGCACTGCGCTGGCGCTCCAGTTCCTCCCGGCCCAGGCGGGCCTTTTCCTCCGCCTCGGCCCGGGCGGCGTCCAGTTCCGCCCTCGCCTGCTCCAGCTGCCGGTGCTGCTGCTCCAATTCCTCGGTGAGGCGGGCGTTGTCCGCCCGGAGGACCACCGTCTCCTGCTCCTTGGTGAACAGGCGGCTCTTGTAGCCGTTGGCCGTCTCCTCCATGTGCAGCAGCTGCTCGCTCACCGCCCGGGCGCGGCTCTCGGCCTCGCCGGCGCGCTTTTCCTCGCTGGTGAGTTTGTCGCAGACCTCCTTGGTCTTTTCCAGCAGCAGGTCGTTGTCCGCCTTGGCGGACTCCAACTCTTTGCGCAGGGCCTCGGCGGCCTCCTCCTGCTGCTTTTGGGTCTCCAGCGCCTTGGCGCTCATCTCGTCGATGTAGGCCAGCACCTGCGCCTTGCGAAAGCCCATCAGGGACGTTTTGAATTCGCCGGGAGTGGGCTTGTCCGCCATGGTGCCGCCTCCTTTCGGTGGATGTTGGGGCCGCTCACTTGCGGTTGTTCAGCAGGCCCATGATCTGATTGAAGTAATCCTCGTCGTCGTCATCGCTCTTCTGCTCGGCGGCGGGGGCAGCAGCCGAGGAGGCGGTGCTGTCGCCGCTGAAGACGGGCTGGGGCACGGTGTGCACCGGAGCCGCCTCGCTGCGGGGCGCGGCGGGGGCGGCGGGCACGTTCTCAAAGCCGGTGGCCACCACGGTGACCCGCAGCTCGTCCGACAGGTTCTCGTCGAAGGTGGTGCCCCAGATGATGTTCGCGTCGGGGTGGGCGGACTGGGTGATGAGGCTGGAGGCCTGCTCCACCTCCTCCAGGCCGATGTCCGGCGAGGAGGTGATGTTGATGATGACGCCCCGGGCGCCGGAGATGGAGGTCTCCAGCAGGGGGCTGGAGATGGCGGCCTTGGCGGCGTTCTCCGCCTTGCCCGCGCCCTTGGCGCTGCCCACGCCCATGTGGGCGTAGCCGGCGTCCTTCATGATGCTGCGCACGTCGGCGAAGTCCAGGTTGATGAAAGCGGGGATGTTGATGAGGCTGGAGATGCTCTCCACGCCCTGCCGCAGCACGTTGTCGGCGGCCTCGAAGGCGTTCATCAGGGTGATCTTTTCCTGGCTGATGAGTTTGAGCCGCTCGTTGGGGATGACGATGAGGCTGTCCACATGCATCAGCAGCGCGGCAATGCCCTGCTCGGCCAGGCTCATCTTGCGCCGGCCCTCGAAGGCGAAGGGCTTGGTGACGATGCCCACGGTGAGGATGCCCAGGTCATGAGCCACCTCGGCCACCACGGGGGCCGCGCCGGTGCCGGTGCCGCCGCCCATGCCGGCGGTGATGAAGGCCATCTGCGCCCCCTTCAGGGCGTTGGCGATCTCGTCCTTGCTCTCCTCGGCGGCCCGCTGGCCGATCTCGGGGTCGGCGCCGGCGCCCCGGCCCTTGGTGAGCTTGGAGCCGATCTGCACCTTCTGGGTGGCCTTGCTGTTCAGCAGCGCCTGCTGGTCGGTGTTCATGGCGATGAACTCCACGCCCTGCAGCCCGCCGGTGACCATCCGGTTCACGGCGTTGCCGCCGCCGCCGCCCACGCCGATCACCTTGATATTCGTAATATTCAGCATCTCTTCGTCGAGAATGAAAGCCATCTTACAACGTCCCCCTAAGTGTTTTAGTGCCCACATCCAGCTGCGGGGCAGACTGTGCCACCGTAGAATGTAAAACTAATAATAGCATAGCAGACAGGCGGCAGAAATTCAAGTGGGCGGGGCTGGTGAATTTGCGGTTTTTTGCCCGCTGTTTGCCGTTTTTTCCCGCGCCGCAGGGCCGGACGGGGGGCGGCTGCGCAAGCCGCCCCCCGTCCGCTTTTTACTCCCTGCGGCAGGCCGCGTCCGCTCCCAGCGCGCGCAGGGTGCCGGCCAGATCGCCGTAGCCCCGGCGGATGTGGGCAAGGCCGAACAGCCGGCTCTCCCCTTCCGCGGCCAGGGCCGCCACCGCCAGCGCCGCCCCGCCCCGCAGGTCCTGGGCTCGGAGGTCGGCCCCCGAAAGGCGCGCCACCCCCTCGATCTCCAGCGCGCGGCCGCAGCGCACCGCCCTGCCCCCCAGGGCGGAAAAGCCCTCGGCGCAGGCGAAGCGGTTTTCAAACACCGTGTCCTCCACCGCGCTGTGTCCGGCGGCGGTGAGCAGCGCCGCCGCCACCACCGGGGCCGCGTCGGTGGAGAAGGCGGGGTACACCCCGGTGTAGACCCGGCCCACCCCCTTGAGGGGCCCCTCACGGCTCACCGTCACCGTGTTTCCGCCGTGCTCGGCGGTGCAGCCCGCCCGGCAGAGGATCTCCAGGGTGGGGGCCAGCGGCTCGAAGGGGCAGCCCAGCAGCTTCACCCGGCCCCCGGCGCTGGCCACCGCGGCGGCCAGGGTGGCGGCCACGATCCGGTCGGGGATGGGGGTGTGGGTCGCGCCGGTGAGCGCCTCCACCCCCTCCACCTGCACCAGCGGCGTGCCCGCGCCCCGGATGCGGGCGCCGCAGGCGGTGAGAAAGGCCGCCAGGTCGGCGATCTCCGGCTCCGCCGCCGCGCCCCGCAGCACCGTCTGCCCCGGGGCCAGCACCGCCGCCATCAGCAGCGTCTCGGTGGCGCCCACGCTGGGCAGCCGCAGGCTGTAGTCCACCCCGTGAAGGCCGCCCGGCGCGGTGACGGTGAGGCTCTCCCCCTGCCACTGCACCCGGGCGCCCATCTTTACAAGACCGTCCAGATGGATGTCGATGGGCCGCGGCCCCAGCTTGCACCCGCCGGGCATGGGCATCTGCACCCGCCCGCACCGGTGCAGCGCCGGCGCGAGATAGAACACCGAACTGCGCATGGCCCGCACCGGCCCCTCGGGCAGCGCGCCGTCGCCGCCCGCCTCTGCCCCGTCCACCGCCAGGCCCCGCCCCCGCCACTGGCAGCGGCAGCCCAGCGCGGTGAGGATCGCCACGCTCTGCTCCACATCCGACAGCCGGGGCACCTGTGTGAGAACGCTCTCCCCCTTGCACAGCAGCGCCGCCGCCAGCAGCGGCAGCACGCTGTTCTTCGCCGCCGGCAGCCGCGCCGTTCCCTCCAAAGGCCGCCCGCCCCGGATCACCATATATTCCGCCACGATCCTTCGCCCCCCTCAAAACGTACATTGTGCCATGGCCCACTGTATGTTTTGGGGACGGTTTTGGTGAAAAAAAGCCCGCCGGGGCGGCGGAAAATCCTTCCGCGGCGCCCCGGCGGGCCTTTGCTAATATTTCTGCTGGCCGGCCTGCCGGCTCACCGACAGCACGATGCCCATCTCGCCCAGCAGCATCATCAGGCTGGTGCCGCCGGAGGAGAAGAAGGGCAGGCTGATGCCGGTGTTGGGGATGGTGTTGGTGACCACCGCCATGTTCAGCACCGCCTGCATCACCACCTGCACCGTGAAGCCCACGGTGAGCAGCGCGCCGAATTTGTCCGGCGCGTTCACCGCGATGGTGATGCCCCGCAAAAGCAGCAGCACGAAGAGCAGGATCACCAGGCAGGCCCCGATGAAGCCCAGCTCCTCGCAGACGATGGAGAAGATGAAGTCGTTCTGGGGCTCGGGCACATAGAGGTACTTCTGGCGGCTGTTTCCGAGGCCCAACCCGGTGGCCCCGCCGGAGCCGATGGCGTAGAGGCTCTGGATGGTCTGGTGGCCGTCGCCCAACGGGTCGGCGAAGGGGTCCAGCCAGCTGTTCAGCCGGTCGGCGGCGTAGGGCACCAGGTCCGGCAGCAGCACCAGCGCCGCCGCCACCGCCGCGCCGCCGCCGCCCGCCGCCAGGGCGAACCAGCGCATCCCCGTGCCCCCCACGAACATGAGCACCGCCCCGATGCCGAAGAGCAGCAGCGTGCCGGACAGGTGCGGCTCCAGCAGCATGAGCACCGCCAGCACCCCCAGGATAAGGGCGAAGGGCAGCACCCCCACCGAGAACCGCTTCATCCGGGTGTGGTTGAGGGAGATGATGTGGCTGAACACCAGGATGACGGCGAACTTGGCGATCTCGCTGGGCTGCAGCGTGCCCACCGGCAGCACGATCCACCGCTTGCAGCCGTTGTATTCCGGCATGAAGAGCACCACCACCAGCAGCACCACCGAGAGGCCCAGCACCGGCCAGGCCAGCTTGTGATAGAGGTGATAGTCCACCCGGCTGGCGGCGTACATGGCCGCCAGGCCCACCGCCGCGTAGAGCAGCTGGGGCCGGATGTAGGCGTAGGGGGTGCCCCGGCGGTACATGGCCACCGCGTAGCTGGCACTGAAGAGCATCACCAGCCCGAAGGCCACCAGCGCCAGCACCAGCAACAGAAAGGGCAGGTCCAGGGAAGGCTGGCCCGCGCCCAGCAGCTTTGCCAGCCAGGGGGGCGGCGGCCGCTTTTCCCGCCTTGGCCGGGCGGGGCGGGACTTTGCCCCGGCGGGCGCGGCCTTCGGGGCCGGGGCGCGGGACGGATGATCGGGTGCGAACAGGCTGACCGCCTCCTTGCGAGAGCATTGCCCTAACAGTGTGCGCAGGCTTTGCCCGGTTTAGTCCATCTTCACGTCCTCGTCGGCAGGCACGGTGTAGTCGTAGAAGGTCACGGTGACAAGGCTGCCCTGGGGCAGCTGTTCCCCCTCGGGGCTGCTCTGGCTCACCGCCACCGCGCCCTCCACACCGGCGGCCCCCGCCGCCTTGATGTTCAGCCCGGCGGCGTGCAGCGTCTCGGTGGCCTGGGCCAGGGTCTGCCCCGCCGCGCTGGGCACGGTGGTGACCTGGCGGGCGGCGTCCTCTTCGGTGTAGAGCAGCACGGTGGAGCCCCGGGGCAGCGTTTCGCCCGCCGCGGGGTACTGGCTTTTGACCGTGTCGCCCCCGCCCACGGTCTTGGCGGCAAAACCCGCCTCCTGCAGTTTTGCCGCCGCGGCCTCCGCCGGCAGTCCGGTCACGTCGGGCAGCTGGTTTTCCAGCCGCTGCTGCTCCTCGGGGGTGTACTGGGGCTGTACGCCGTAGTAGCGCAGGGTCTCCTCGATGATCTGCGCCGCCACCGGGGCCGCCAGCGCGCCGCCGCCGGTGGCGAAGGTGTGGGGTTCGTCCAGGGCGATGAGCACCGCGATCTTGGGATCGTCCGCCGGGGCGATGCCCACAAAGCTGGCGATGCGGGCCTCCTCGTCCTCCGAGTCCAGCTTCTGGCTGGTGCCGGTCTTGCCGCCCACCCGGTAGCCCGCCACATAGGCGTTTTTGCCGCTGCCCCCGTTCACCACGCCCTCCATCATCTGACACATCAGGGCGCTGGTCTCGGGGCGGATGACCTGCCGGCGCACCGTGGGCTCGGTGGTACTGACCACGTTGCCCGCCGCGTCGGTGATCTTTTCCACCACATAGGGCTGCATCAGTTTGCCCCCGTTCACCACCGCGCAGACGGCGGTGATCATCTGGATGGGGGTGATCTTGCTGGACTGGCCGAAGGCGCAGCTGGCCAGTTCCACCGGGCCCATGCGGTCGGCGGTGTAGAACTCCGACTTTTTCGGCTCGGCGGGCAGGTCGATGCCGGTGGCGCCCCGCAGGCCGAAGGCCTCAAAATAGTCGCAGAAGTCCTGCACCCCCAGCCGCTGCCCGATCTGGATGAAGCTCTGGTTGCAGCTGTTGGCCAGGGCCTGCGCCACCGTCTGCACCCCGTGGCTCTTGTGGTTGGCGCAGTGGAAGGGGATGCCCGCCACCTTGTAGGCCTCGCCGCAGACAAAGGTGCTGGAGGGGGTGACCGCGCCGGTGTCCAGCGCGGCGGCGCAGGTGATGAGTTTGAACACCGAGCCCGGCTCGTAGAGGTCGCTCACCGCCTTGTTGCGCCACTGGGTCTGCTGGGCCAGCTGCAACGCGGCGGACCGCTCCTCCCCGGAAAGGCCCTCCACCAGGGCGCGGGCGTCCGGGTCGGTGAGCACCCGGGGCTCGTTGGGGTCGTAATCGGGTTTCGTGGCGATGGCCAGCACCCGGCCGGTGTCCACCTCCATCACGATGCCCACCGCCCGCTGGCTCACGTTGTAGGCCTCCACGGCATAGTTCAGATAGTTTTCCAGATAGTGCTGCACGTTCACGTCGATGGTGAGCTGCAGCGTGTTGCCCTGTACCGGCGGTATGTAGGTGTCGTAGCCGGTGGGCATATCGTAGCCCCAGGCGTTCTTGGCGCTGAGCACCCGGCCGCTGGTGCCGGTGAGCTGTTCATTGTACTCCAGTTCCAGCCCCGCCATGCCCGCGTTGTCCACGTTGGTGAAGCCCAGCAGGCTGGCGGCAAAATCCCCCTCGGGGTACCAGCGCTTTGTGTCCTCCAGCAGCAGGATGCCCTCCCAGCCGTTGTCGGCGCAGGCCTTGCGCACCGCGTCGGCGGTCTCGCGGTCGGCCCGGCGCAGCAGCAGCGCGTCGTTGCTGGTGCGCTTGGACAAGATCTCAAACAGCTCCTCGTACTCCATGCCCACCAGCGGCGCCAGGGCGCGGCTGGCCGGTTCCACGTCCTCGTCCGCCATCTCCCGGGGGGAGGCGCGGATGGTCCAGCAGGTGGCGTTTACCGCCAGCGGCACGCCGTTTGCGTCCAGAATGTCGCCCCGGGGCGCGGGGACCACGGTGTCCCGCAGCTGCTGGCCGCTGGCCCGCCCGGCGTAGAAGTCGTGGTCGGTGATCTGAAGGTACCACAGCCGCGCGGCCAGCCCGCCGAAGCACACCAGCGCGAAAAAGCCCGCCACCAGCCGCGCCCGCAGCTTCATGCCCCGGTCCTGGGCGGCCTTGAGCATCGGTTCCAAAGCCATAAAAGAGCCCCCTCTCCCCTGCCATATCTATGCGGGGAGAGGGGGCTTGTATGTGGGCTTTTTCGACGGGGCGGCCCACAGGGGGACCGACGCCTTGGGGTCAGGCCGCGCTCTGGCTTTCCTCCTGCTTTGTGACCCGATAGTTGACCAGCACGCAGCTTATGAGGGCGCAGGGCATCGCGAACCAGCTGAGGCCCCGCCCCAGCAGCGCGTCGAAATCGGGGGCGGGCAGCGCCAGCAGCGACACCGGCGGCCACAGGAGCACCAGCAGCGCGCAGAGCGCGGCGATGCGCAGGCGGATGCGGCGGCTGCGGCGGCGGAACCATCCCAGCCCGGGCAGGGCGGCGGCCACGAAGCAGGACAGCAGGCCGCCGGCACTGGCCAGGCCCGCGCTGCGGGAGAGCAGCCCCAGCAGCAACAGCTGGAAGCAGCGCCGTGTGATGGTGGCGGTGCTGAGTTTTTTTCCGCTGGCGCGCACCCGCCACGCGGCAAAGGCCGCCAGCGCGCCGCACGCCGTGGCAGCCTGCCACCGGCCGTAGGGGGGCAGCGTGTTGAACACGCCCAGCATCGACACGGAAACGCATGCCCACAGGCCCAGCACGAAGGCCAGCGTCGCGCCGGCGCTGCGCCTTTTTTCCCGCTCCTGCTGCGCCTGGCAGTGGGCCTGCCAGCGGGGGCGCAGCAGGGCAAAGAGGGCCTCGTGGGCCGCGTCCGGCGCGGGGCGCTGCGCCTTTTCCAGCCCGGGCAGGTCGTAGGCATAGATCAGGTCCATCGCCAGCTTGTCCAGGCAGGCGGGTTCTTTTTGCAGCATCTGGACCAGCTGCTCCAAAAATTCCGGGGTGTGCTGAAGGGCGCGGAACTCCTCGCCCTCCAGCAGGTCTGCGGTCCGCCAGGCGCCGGCGCCGCGGGCCGAACACAGTTGCTCCACCAGCGCCTGCGCCCGCTGGCGCCGCTGCCGGCTGACCTGCTCGGGCAGGTGGTCAAAGTCGAACTGCTGCTCCGGCGGGGCGGCCGGCCGCGCCGCCCTGGAAGGTTGGGGTTCTTCTTCGCCGTCCTTCGGCTCTTTCTCCCGCGCGGGGGCGCGGCGGCCGCCGGCGTCGGCGGCGGTGAAGTCGAACTCGCCGCTTCCACCCGCCTGCCGGGCGGCGGAGCCGTTTTTCTTCATCCATTCCAGATAGGCCGCCTGCTCGGCGGCAAGGCAGCTCTCCCGGCTGCCGGTCACAGCGGGGGCCGCCGGGGCCGGACCGCCGGGGGCCTTTTCCGGCCGGGGCGCCGCCGCGCCGGGGCGGCGGGCGCGCCGGGCATACTGCATCGCCTCGCTGAAGGCGGTGTGCAACCGGTCAAACCCCTCCGGGTCCTCCTCGGGGTGGCACGCCCTCGTCTTTTCCGCGTAGGCGTGCCGGATGGCCGCCGTGTCGGCGGTGGGCTCAATGCCCAGAATCTGCCAGAAGTTCATTCGTCGTCCTCGTCGCCCTCGTCGTCAAAATAGTCGTCCCAGCTCTGGTCGTCCAGCCCGCTGCCGGCCTCCAGCCGGTCCAGCATCTCCTTGCAGCGGCGGCTGGCACGCAGGATGCGGGCGGGCTCCTGGCTGGCCAGTTCCTCCTGGAATGCCTCCATCACCCGGCCCACCTGCTCGCGCACCTCGCCCAGGGTCTCCTTCCACAGCCGCTCGCCCCGGGCGATGAGCAGGCGGTTCTCCTCCCGGTCGCGGGGGTGGATCTTCAGGCTCTGCAGCTGCTCCAGCCGCTCCTTCGCCTGGGCCTCGGTGAGGCCGCTGCCCTGGCCCACCAGCACCGCGCGGATAGCCTCGCCGGTGGTCAGGCTCTGGGCCTCCACCTCCAGGATGCCGTTGATGTCGTAGGTGAAGCGCACCGCCGCGCCCTCCTGGCCGGCGGGGCCGGCGGGGACCGACAGGTTCAACTCGCCCAGCTTGCGGTTGTCGGCGCAGTACATCGCTTCGCCCTGGTACACCTGGATGCGCAGCCGGGTCTGCCCGGCGCTGACGGTGTAATACTTTTCCACCTTGCTGGTGGGCAGGGCGCTGTTGCGCTCGATGATGGGGCTCATGATGGGATTGTCCTCGTCCGCGGGGTTATGTACCCCCACCCCCAGGGTGAAGGGGCACAGGTCGGTGAGCACCATCTGGCGCAGTTCGCTTTTCCGCTCCTTCATGGCGGCGTAGAGGCCCGCGCCCTGGGCCACCACCGTGTCCGGGTGGCCGGAATCCAGCAGCGGGCGGCCCAGCAGGTGCGCGAGATACTGGCGCACCACCGGCATCTTGCAGCTGCCGCCCACCGGCACCACGCCCGCCAGTTCCCGGGGGGCGAGGCCGCTGTCCCGCAGGGCCTTCTGCAGCGGGGTGCGCATCCGCCCGAAGAGGGTGGCGGCGTTCTCGATGAGTTTCTGGCCGGTGAGGCTCATGGAGCCCTTGAGGCCCGGCAGGTCCAGCACCATCACCGCCATGGGGGCGGTGGTGAGGGTCTGTTTGCACTGCTCGGCCTGGGACAGCAGGATGGCCCGGGCGCTGGGGTCCAGCCCGTTGTAATCAATGGCGTTCTCCTGGCAGTACAGCAGGGCGATGGCGGCGTCCAGGTCGTTGCCGCCCAGCTGGTTGTCGCCGCTGACGGCCAGGATGTTCACCACATTCTCAAAGCAGTCCACCACCGAGACGTCCAGCGTGCCGCCGCCGAAATCGTAGACCAGAAAGGCCGCGTCCCCCTGGTCGGGGTCGTAGCAGGCCAGGGCGGCGGCGCTGGGCTCGTTGATGAGCCGGTCCACCTTGAGGCCCGCCAGCTTGCCCGCCCGCTTGGTGGCGGCCCGCTGGGCGTCGGTGAAATAGGCGGGCACGCTGACCACCGCCTCCTCCACCGGCTGACCGAGAAAGGCCTCGGCGTCCTCCTTCAGGCGGCGCAGCACCAGGGCCGACAGTTCCTCCGGCAGAAACTCTTTGTCGCCCAGGGAGAAGGTCTTCGCGGTGCCCATGGCCCGCTTGAAAGCGGCCGCGGTGCGCCCCGGATGGGTGATGAGCCGCTCTTTGGCGGCCTTGCCCACCAGCACGGTGCCGTCCTCGTCCAGGCTGACGACGCTGGGGGTGAGATATTCGCCGAAGGCGTTGGGGATCAGGCGGCTGGCGCCGTTCTGATACACCGCGGCCAGGCTGTTAGTGGTTCCAAGATCAATACCGATGATGGACATGGGTTCCTTCGCTTCCTTGTGTTTCGTTGTATTCTCCGGGCTTTACTCCAGCCCGATCTCGTGGGCGTATTCCAGCAGCAGTTCCCGCTCCAGGAAGGGGGTCTTCTTGCCCTTGCGGTCCCGGTAGGTCTCGTGGCCCTTGCCGATGACGGCGATCATGTCGCCGTCCTGGGCGTGGTCCAGCGCGTAGTGCAGGGCGTCCAGCCGGTCGGGGATCTCCACATAGGGCACGTCGGGGCGGCCCTGGGAGATGCCGATCTTGATGTCCGCCAGGATGGCCTCCACCTCTTCAAAGCGGTTGTTGTCCTCGGTGAGGATGAGGAAATCCGCCAGGCGGCTGGCCACCTCGCCCATGCCGTAGCGGCGCAGGCGGCTGCGGTCGCCGCCGCAGCCGAAGAGCACCACCAGCCGCTTGGGGCCGTAGGCCCGCAGGGTGGTGAGCAGGTTCTCGGTGCCCGCCTCGTTGTGGGCAAAGTCGATGAGCACGGTGAACCGCTTGCTCACCGGCACCAACTCCACCCGGCCCTTGACGCTCACCTGCTCGAGGCCACGGCACACCGCCTCCAGCGGAAGGCCCAGCACATGCCCCACCGCCAGGGCGGCCAGGGAGTTGTAGACGCTGAACTCGCCCGGCATGTTCACCTTGACCCGGGCGTTCCACACGCCGGTCAGCTGGTAGGAGATGCCCAGAAAGTTTTCGCCCCGCTCCAGCCGCAGGTCGCGGCCCATGAAGTCGGCGTCCTTGTGCATGGCGTAGCGCACCAGCCGGCAGGTGTGGCCCGCCAGCAGGGTGTTGCAGTTCTTGTCGTCGGCGTTCACCACGCCCACGTCGCAGCGGCGGAACAGCTGGCCCTTCCAGGCGCGGTACTCCTCAAAACTCTGGTGCTCGCCGGGGCCGCCGATGTGGTCGGAGTAGAGGTTGGTGAAGACGCCCACGTCGAAGTGGATGCCGTCCACCCGGCCCATCATCAGCCCCTGGCTGGACACCTCCATCACCACGCTGTCGCACCCGGCGGCGAGCATCTCGGAGAAAAGCTTTTGCAGTTCGTAACTCTCGGGGGTGGTGTTGACAAGGGCGTGCTGCTCGCCGGCGAAGGCGGTGCCGTTGGTGCCGATGATGCCGCACTTTTTGCCCGCCGCCAGCATCGCCGCCCGGATCATGTGGGCGGTGGTGGTCTTGCCCTTGGTGCCGGTGACGCCGATCATGGTCATCTTGCGGGACGGGTTGCCGAAGAGGTTGCAGCTCATGATGGCCAGGGCGTGCCGGCTGTTCTCCACCTGCACCACCGTGACCCCGGCGGGCATCTCGTCCAGCTTGTGCTGGATCACCAGCACGCTGGCCCCGGCGGCGGCCACGTCCCCGGCGTAGTCGTGGCTGTCGCGGCTGGTGCCCACCACGCACACAAAGGCAAAGCCCGGCCGCACCTTTCGGGAGTCGTAGGCCACGTCGGCCACCTCCGCCTCGGCGCTGCCCTGCAGCACCAGGTAGTCCAGCCCTTCCATCAACTCGGAAAGTCTCATAGATCAGCCCTCCTTTTTTGTTGCTTTATGCTCAGCGCTTGACAAAATATTCGTCGTACCAGACAAGGAACATGAACACGCACCAGATCTGGCGCCAGTTGTCCCGCCTGCCGGCCACATGGTCGTCCAGCAGTTTTTGCAGCTCCCGCAGCTTGAAGAACCGGGCCGCGGCCTCGCTTTCAAAGGCCTTTCGCACCACGGCGGCGTATTGTTCCTGCCGCAGCCAGGCGCGCACCGGCACCGGGAAGCCCAGCTTCTTCTTGTCGGCGGTGCGCTCGGGGATGCTGCGGGCGGCCGCCCCCCGCATGGCCAGTTTCGTGCCTTCGGCGTTGGCCCGGTACTTCACCGGGATGTGCCGCGCCACCTCGAACACCTCTTTGTCCAGGAAAGGCACCCGCAGTTCCAGGCTGTTGGCCATGCTCATCTTGTCCGCTTTCAGCAGGATGTCCCCCGCCAGCCACAGGTGCAGATCGGTGTACTGCATCCGGGTGACCGGGTCCTGCCCTTTGGTCTTTTCAAAGAGGGGGCGGGAGAGGTCGGTGGGCTTGACCCTCCCGGTGTAATGCCGGAGCAGCTTTTTCTTCTGCCGCTCGCCCATCAGGTTGGTGTTGCCGATGTAGCGCTCTTCCAGGGGCTTTGCGCGCCGCACCAGGAAATTCACCCCGTGCACCGGGGGCAGCAGCCCGGCCACAGCGCCCACCGCCCGGCGCAGGGGCAGGGGCAGCCGGTCGTACCAGCTGACGGTGAAGGGCTCCTTGTAGATGTTGTAGCCGCCGAAGAATTCGTCCGCGCCCTCGCCGGAAAGACACACCTTCACCTGTCTGGCCGCCTCCCGGTTCACAAAATAAAGGGCGACGCTGGCGGCGTCCGCCAGGGGCTCGTCCATGTGGTACTGGATGCGGCCGAGGTTGGCCCAGTACTCCTCCGGCTCGATGCGGTAGGCGAAATTCTTCACCCCCAGAAATTTGCTGAACGCGGCGGCATACTCCGTCTCGTCGTACTGCTTGTCCGCGAAGCCAACGGTGAAGGTCTTGTCCACCTTGGCCAGGCAGGCCATGTAGCTGGAGTCCACCCCGGAGGAGAGGAAGGAGCCCACCTCCACGTCGGCGATCTTGTGGGCGGCCACGCTCTCCTTCATGGCGCTTTCAATTTTGTCCTCCCAGCCGGCCAGGTCGGGGCCGTCGTCCGCCTCGAATTCCGGCTGCCAGTAGCGGCCGGTGGTCACCTCGCCCGCCTTCCAGCGCAGCCAGTGGGCGGGCAGCAGTTTTTTCACGCCCTTGAAAAAGGTGTCCTCCCCCGGGGAATACTGGTAGGTGAGGTAGAGCTCCAGCCGCTCCTCGTTCAGCTCCTTTCGGAAGCCGGGATGGGGCAGAAAGCTCTTGATCTCGCTGCCGAAGAGCAGCTCTCCCTCGTCGTTGGTGTAATAATAAAAAGGCTTGATGCCGAAGGGGTCCCGGGCGCAGAAGAGGCTCTGGTCGTCCTCGTTCCAGAGGGCGAAGGAGAACATCCCCCGCAGCTTTTCCAGCATCCCCTCGCCCCACTCCTCGTAGCCGTGGAGCAAGACCTCGGTGTCCGAGTGGTCGCTGGCAAAGGTGTGGCCGGCGGCGGCAAGCTGTTCCCGGAGTTCCATAAAGTTGTAGATCTCCCCGTTGAACACCACCACCAGGCGCCCCGTCTCGTTGAACATGGGCTGGCGCCCGCCCTCGATGTCGATGATGGACAGCCGCCGGTGCCCCAGCGCCGCCCCGTCGCCGAAATAGCTGCCCTCGCCGTCCGGCCCGCGGTGGGCGATGGCCTCCATCATCCGGTGCAGTATTTCCTCCCGGTCGGCCCGCCGGCCGCAAAATCCCACGATTCCGCACATACTGTTTTTGTTCCTTTCCCACCGGGGTGTAAACGACCCGATATAGAGTTTATTATACTACAAACAGCGGCGGTTTAAAAGAGGGCGCGGCGGCGGGCGGGAAATTGACAAGGGCGGGCCAAAAGAAGTAAAATAGACAAGATACGAAAGCGCGGGCGCACCCGCCCGCGGCACAAAAAGAACAAGGTGATGGATATGACCGATCTTCTGCCCGTTCTGCTGGGCAGCGACGCCAATGTATACGGCATGGCCCGCAGCTTTTACATGGAATACGGCGTGACCAGCCTTGCCATCGGCAAGGGGGCGCTGGCCGCCACCGCCAACTCGAAGCTGGTGAAGGTGGCGGTGATCGAGCCGGACCTGGAGGACGACGCCGTGTTCGTGCGCACCCTCACCGGCTTTGCCAGGGCCCACGGCGGCAAGACGCTGGTGCTGGTGAGCTGCGGCGACAACTACACCGGCCTGATGGCCCGCAACCGGGCGGCGCTGGAACCCTTTTACAAATTCGCCTGCCCCACCCCTGAACTGGTGGCGGAACTGGACACCAAGGAATTTTTTTACAAGGCCTGCCAGCGGCACGGCCTTGCCTACCCCCGCACCTTTGGCTGCACCAGCGAGAACTACAAGACGGTGGAACTGCCCTTCCCCTTCCCCTGCATCATCAAGGCCAGCAACAGCGTGGCCTACTGGAACTGCAAGTTCCCCCACAAGAAGAAGGTGTTCGTGGCCTACAACAAAGAGGAGTTCGACGCCATCACCGCCGCCATCTACTCCTCCAGCTACCAGGACAATCTGGTGCTGCAGGAGTACATCCCCGGCGACGACAACTGCATGCGGGTGCTGAACTGCTATTCCGGGCTGGACCACAAGGTGAAGCTGATGGCTCTGGGCCGGCCCCTGCTGGAGGAGCAGACCCCCGAGGGCATCGGCAACTACGCGGCCATCATCAACACGCGGGACGACGCCCTGCTGGAGAAGATGCGGGCCTTTCTGGAGGACGTGGGCTGGGAGGGCTTTTCCAACTTCGACATGAAGTACGACGCCCGGGACGGCCAGTACAAGCTGTTTGAGATGAACCCCCGCCAGGGGCGCAGCAGCTTTTTTGTCACCGCCAGCGGCTACAACCTGGCCAAATGGCTGGTGGAGGACGTGGTGGAGCACAAGGAGCAGGGCCTGACCATCGCCGACGCCCGCCATCTGTGGATGATCGCCCCGGCGGGCATTTTGAAGAAGTACCTGAAGGACGAGGCGCTGCTGGCCGAGGCCAGGGAACTGATGCGCCAGGGCAAGGTGAGCCACCAGCTGTTCTGCAAGGAGGACGCGGGCCTCAAACGCCGCGTCTGGTACATCAAGAACCAGCTGAACAACTACCGCAAGTACAAGCGCTATTTCGGCAACAAGGGCCTGGTGGACTGACAGGCAAAAGGAGACGCCCATGTGTGGAATTACCGGCTTTGTGAGCGCAAAGCATGATCTGGAAGAGGCAAAAAAGACGCTGAAGGCCATGGCCGACCTCATCGCCCACCGCGGGCCGGACGGCGAGGGCTTTTATCTGGATGAGCAGGCGGCGCTGGGGCACCGGCGGCTGTCCATCATCGACCTGGAGGGCGGCAGCCAGCCCATGTTCAACGAGGACAAAACCCTGGTGACGGTGTTCAACGGGGAGATCTACAATTTCATGGAACTGCGCGGCCAGCTGGAGGCGGCGGGCCATGTGTTCGCCACCCACTCGGACACCGAGGTGCTGCTGCACGGGTATGAGGAGTGGGGCGAGGCGCTGCCGGAGAAGCTGCGGGGAATGTTCTCCTTCGTCATCTGGGACAAGGCGAACCGCACCCTCTTCGGCGCCCGGGACATCTTCGGCATCAAGCCCTTTTACTATTACCAGAACCACGACCTGCTGCTGTTCGGCAGCGAAATTAAAAGTTTCCTGCCCCACCCCGGCTTTGTGAAGGAACTGAATGAGGAACGGCTGCCGGAGTATCTCTCCATCGAGTACATCCCGAACGCCGAGACCATGTTCAAAAACGTCTACAAGCTGCCGGGGGCCCACCGCTTCACCTTCAAGGACGGCAAGCTGACGGTGAGCCGCTATTACGGCATCGCCTACCATGTGGACCACACCAAGACGCTGGAGGAGTGGAAAAAGGCCATCGCCGACACCTTTGCCGAGAGCGTGCGGGTGCACCAGATTGCCGACGTGGAGGTGGGGTGCTTCCTCTCCTCCGGGGTGGACTCCAGCTTTGTGGTGAACGAGGTGGCCAAGGGCACCCCCCATGTGAAGAGTTTCAGCGTGGGCTACGAGGAGGAGAAGTATTCCGAACTGCCCTACGCCCAGGCTTTCAGCAAGGAAATCGGCGTGCCCAGCATCGCCAACAAGGTGGGCGCCGACGAGTTCTTCGAGGCCAACCGGACGATCCAATGGTACCTGGACGAGCCGATGCCCAACCCCAGCGAGGTGCCCCTCTATTTCCTCACCCAAAACGCCGCCCGGTATGTGAAGGTGGTCTTGAGCGGCGAGGGGGCGGACGAGTTGTTCGGCGGCTATCCGCTGTACTGCGCGGCCCACCACTTTGAGGAGTACGGCAAGATCCCCCGGCCCCTGCGCAAGGCCGCCGGGGCGGTGGCGAAGGCGCTGCCGGAATTCAAGGGCCGGCACTTCCTGGTGCGGGGGGCGCAGGAGCCCTGGCAGCGGTGCATGCGGGCGAACTATGTGTTCGAAAGCCCCGCCGAGCGGGACAAATATCTCAAAAAGGACTACCGGGACAAGGCCCCCGAGGAGTATTTCAAGCCCTATTTCGACCATGTGAAAGACCTGGATGAGCCCACCCAGCTGCAATGGGTGGACATCCACACCTGGATGCTCTACGACATCCTTCTGAAGGCCGACCGGATGAGCATGGCCAACAGCCTGGAACTGCGGGTGCCCTTTTTGGACCGGGAGATGCTGGAACTGGCGCTCTCGCTGCCGGTGGAATACCGCTCCTCCAAGACCGAGACCAAGATCGCCCTGCGGGCCGCGGCGCTGGACCAGCTGCCCGAGAGCGTGGCCAAGCGGCGCAAACTGGGCTTCCCGGTGCCGCTGAACGACTGGCTGCGCCAGGACAAATATTACAACATGGTGCGGGAGAAGTTCCAGGGCCCGGTGGCCGAACAGTTCTTCAACGTGCCTCAGCTTTTGAAGCTGCTGGACGCTCACAAGGCGGGCAGGAACGGCGGCATGACGAAAATCTGGAGTTTTTACAGCTTCATCCTTTGGTACGAGCTGTTCTTCGTGCAGCGGTGAACGCGGCAAGAAAGCGCGGCGGCGCGGGCAGAATGCCCGCGCCGCCGCGCTTTGTGTGTGTTTCAAAAAAACTGGAGAACGAAAGCCGCCAGTATGGCCGCGCCCAGCAAGGCCAGCATGGCGCCCGCGATGGCCGCCACAAGAAACAGGATCCGCCGCTTGCCGTTCCCTTTTCTCTTTTTGTTCCACAGGATGAGGCACACCACGCACAGCACGAACCCCAGCACACCCAGGGCCACCATGCCGAACACCACCATCAGTTCAAACGCCACAAACGCAAGATCCAGCAGCACGATGCTGATAAACGCCATCCCCCTCGCCCCCTTTGTTTTTCAGTATAGCACAGCTTCCAGCCGCGGAAAAGGCCGCCGCTTTTGCGTGCGGCGGCCCTGTTTTTATTGTGCCTGGGAAGTGCTCTGGGACGTGCTGTCGGGGCCGGAGGCCGGCGCGGAGGAGGCCGGGGCCTCGCTGCCCGAGGCGGGCGCGGAACCGGAAGAAGGCTCCGCGGCGGAGGCCGGCGCGGAAGCGGACTGGGACGCGGAGCCGGAAGCCGCGCTGTCGGCGCCGGAGGCCGCGGCGTCCGGCGGCGGAGGCTCGCTCTCCTCCTGTTCAAAGCTGCCGGGGGAGAAGGCGAAGCGATGCACCGCCTCGTCCAGCTGGCTGGAGACGTCCAGCGTGCCCCGGTCGGTGGAGCCGAGATATTCGCCGCTCTCGTTTTTGAGCAGCAGCGCCGCCACGCTCACCTTGTAATCCAGATTGTTGAAGGTGCCCAGCAGCACCTTGACCCGTCCCTCGTAGACGAAGTAGGCCTCGGTGCCAAGGCCCATGTCGATGCGGGTGCACTGCTCGGCGATGCCCTCGCCGTAGAGCTGATCCATCAGGTCGGCGATCTGCTCGGCCTGGTCCTGCGTGGTCATGGAGAGATACCGCCCGGGCGTGGGGGCATTCACCCCGAGGCCGGTGATCACCGGCAGGCTGTCGGGCTGGTCGGGCTGCACCTTCAGCACCTTGAGCCCGTCGCTGAGGATCACCCAGCCGGCGCTGGTCTTGGCGCACCAGCTCTCGGTGGCGGGGGCCACCTGCACCACCACGGTGTCCGGCAGGCGGCGACGCACCTTGATGGTCTCCAGATAGGGCAGCTGCAGTTCCATCTCCGCCTGCTTCTGGGCGGCGGAAAAGCCGAACAGGTTCTCCTCCATGGGCACGGCCAGCGCGCCCAGGATGGCGTCCTCGGTGTAGATGCCGGTGTTGGCGGGGGTGGTCTTGTCCAGGTTTTCCACCGCGATGTGCTTGACCTTGAACAGCACTGTCACCGACAGGATAAAGCCCACCGCCATCAAAAACAGCACAAAGAAAAAGGCCAGCCACCGCCGCCGGCGGCGACGGCGGCGCATCTCCCCCCGGGACACCTGCCGGCGGCGGGCGCTCTCGTCGGGCCGCTTTTTCCTTCGCCGGTTCGGGGCGTTCTCCTGCGCATCCAGCGGTTCCATGCCCACCGCGCCCAGGGGCAGCACCATCTGCTGCATCTCCCCCGGCCTGCGGTGGGGCTGCGGGGGGATGGGCGCGGTCTGCTGGTCGAAGAGGGGGGCCTGGGTCTCACCTTTTCCGCCCCGCTGCCGCGTGTCGGCAGGGCGGCGCACGTTTTTCCTTCTTTTCTCTTTCACAGCAGCGCCGCCTCCTTCCCCAAAGAGCGCACGGTCACCGTTCCATCAGGTCCTCCAGTTTCGCCCAGATCTTTTCAAGACTTTCCGGCTCCGCCAGCGCCCGGGCCATCTTGCCCATCACCGACAGTTTGCCGTTTTCCTGCAGCAGCTGCTGCACCGTCTGCACCAGCGCGGCGCCGGTGAGGTCTTTCTCCTCGATGACCACCGCCGCCCCGGCCTTCTGCAGTTCCAGGGCGTTGTAATACTGGTGGTTTTCCGCCACGTTGGGACTGGGGATCAGGATGGACGCCCGGCCCACCGCCTCCAGTTCCGCCAGGGTCAGCGCCCCGGCGCGGCTGATGACCAGATCCGCCGCCGCCAGCAGCTCCGGCATATTCTCAATGTACTCCTGCACCTGCAGCCGGCTGCCCGGCTCCACGCCCTTTTCCGCCAGCAGCTTTTGGAACAGTTCCCCCCCCCGGCTGCCGGTGGCGTGGATGTGCAGGATGTTCCAGGGGCAGGTCTTTTCCCAGGCGGCCAGGTCGGCCACCACCTCGTTGATGCGCCGCGCGCCCAGGCTGCCGCCGAAGCTGAGGATGACGGTGCGCTGCCCCGCGCCCAGCTTGGCCCGGGCCAGGTCCCGGTTCTGCATAAAAATTTCCGGCCGCACGGGGTTGCCCACCACGCTGGTCTTTTCCGGCGCGCCCAGCTTTTCCACCGCGGCGGGCACCGCGGCGAAGACCAGGTCCACGTCCTTCGCCAGCAGCTTGTTGGTCACGCCGGGAAAGGCGTTCTGCTCGTGGATGGCGGTGCGGATGCCCATCTTGGCGGCGCAGCGCACCACCGGCCCGCTGACATAGCCGCCGCAGCCGATGACCAGATCGGGCTTGAGGGTGCGCAGCATCTTTTTGGCCCGGGGGCCGGCCAGCGCCAGATGATACACCGCCTGCAGGTTGCGGGCGATGTTTTTGGGGGTGAGCCGGCGCTGGATGCCGTTCACCTCGATGTGGTGGAAGGGGTAGCCCGCCTTTGTCACCAGGCGGTACTCCATGCCCTCTTTGCGGCCGGCAAAGTGGATGTCGGCGTCCGGCCGGTGGGCTTTGATGGCCCCCGCGATGGCCAGCGCCGGATTGATGTGGCCGGCGGTGCCGCCGGCGGCGATGAGCACGCGCATACAGCATTCTCCTTTGGGATCAGGTTTTGTCTGCCCGGAAGACGTGGGTCTCCCGCCGGGCCTTCTCCTCCGCCTGCCGGGCCCTGCGCTCGTCCCTGGCCTTGTTGGCCTGCCGGCTCACGCTGAAGACCACCCCCATCTCGCCCAGCAGCAGCAAAAGGCTGGTGCCGCCGGAGGAGAAGAAGGGCAGGCTGATGCCGGTGTTGGGGATGGTGTTGGTGACCACCGCGATGTTGAAGAAGAACTGGAAGCCGATCTGGGCCATGATGCCCACCACCAGCAGGCTGCCCGCCCGGTCTGGGGCGTTCACCGCGATGTGGATGCCCTGGGCCACCAGCAGCGCAAAGAGGGCGATGCACAAAAGCGCCCCCACAAAGCCCAGCTCCTCGCCCAGGATGGCAAAGATGAAGTCGTTCTGGGCCTCCGAGAGCCACAGATGCTTCTGGGTGGAGTTGCCCAGGCCCACCCCGAACCAGCCGCCCGAGCCGATGGTGTACAGGCCCTGGGCGGTCTGCATGGTGGAGTCCAGCACGTCGGAGAAGGGGTCCAGCCAGCCGGAAAGGCGCTCCTGCACATAGCCCTTGCTGGTGATCAGCAGCAGGGCGATGCCCCCCGCAGCCCCCGCGCCGCCCAGGCCGAACCACATCAGGTTCGCCCCGCCCACGAACATCATGGTGGCGGTGATGCAGCACATCAGGATCATGGCGCTGTTGTGGGGTTCCAGCCGCAGCAGCACCAGAATGGGCAGCAGCAGCACGCCCGGCAGCAGGATGCCCTGGCGGAAATTGTGCATCCGGCTGCGGTTTTGCTCAAAGAGCATGGCCAGTAGCAGCACGATGGAGAATTTGGCGATCTCGCCCACCTGCACGGTGGGCAGGCCCTTGATGTTGATCCACCGGTGCACGTCGTTGATGGGCGGCATGAACAGCACCGCCACCAGCAGCACCAGCGTGACCCAATAGAGGGGCCAGGCAAAGCGCAGCATCCAGCGGTAGTTCACCCGGCTGATCAGCCACATGGCGCAGACGCCCATCACCGCGTAGAGGGCCTGGCTGCGGATGTAGTGGTAGCTGTCGCCGAATTTATAGTAGGCGATGGCATAGCTGGCGCTGAACAGCACGATCAGCCCGAAGGCCAGCAGCACCAGCAGGTTTGCCAGCAGGCCGCCGCTGATGGGGCCGGGCTCCTTGTAAAACATGGCGGGCCAGGGCATCTTGCGCCGGGAGGCTCCCACCGGGCGCAGCCGGCCCGCCCGGGGCCGGGCGGCCGCGGGCGCGGCGGCCGCTCTGGCCGCCCCGGGGTGCGCCTGCCGCGGCGCCGGGCGGCGCAGCGGCCGCCCGGAAATATCTCTTGTGGACACGGCCGCACCGCCCCCCTTCTCAAAGCATAAAGATCAAAGATAGTAAACGTAAGCGAACAGGATGCCCAGCGCCACCGCGGTGAAGGCGATGAAGCTGAATACGCCGTCGATCTTCACCTCGCTCCAGCCGCGCATCTCAAAGGCGTGGTGGATGGGGGTCATGCGGAACAGCCGCTTGCCGTGGGTGAGTTTGAAGTAGGTGACCTGGATGACCACGGTGGTGGCCTCCCAGATGTACACCGCGCCGAAGAAGAAGATCAGTTCCGGCCGGCCCATGGCGTAGGCGATGCCCGCCACCGCGCCCCCCAGGAACATGCTGCCGGTGTCGCCCATGAAGGTCTTGGCGGGGTAGAAGTTCCAGTAGAGGAAGCCGGTGAGCGCGCCGGCCATGGCCGCGGCGAAGAGGCTGAGGTTGAACTCGCCCAAAAGGCTTGTCAGGGTGAGGAAGCCCAGCATGGCCACAAAGGTGACGCAGCTGCACAGGCCGTCGATGCCGTCGGTGAGGTTCACCGCGTTGACGATGCCGATGATGAGGCCGTAGGACAGCGGGTAGTAGAGCAGCCCCAGGTCCACATAGCCCACCAGCGGCAGGGTGACCCAGGTGGTGAGGGTGCCGTTCATGTGCAGCGCCACCAGCAACGCGGTGGTGATGAGCAGCTGGGCCACGATCTTCTGCATCGGCCGCAGGCCCAGGTTGCGCTTTTTCACCACCTTGACGAAATCGTCCAGAAAGCCCACCATGCCGAAGGCAAAGGCGGAGAACATGGCGATGTAAAGGCTGCGGGCGGTGGGCCCGCCCAGCATGTCGGGCGCGCTGTGAAGCAGGCTCAGGGTGGCCAGGGCCACCGCCACGGTGCCCGCGAAGATGAAGCACAGCCCGCCCATGGTGGGCGTGCCCTGCTTTTTGTTGTGCCAGGTGGGGCCGATCTCCTTGATGGTCTGCCCGAAGTGCAGCTTGTGCAGGAAGGGGACGATCACAATGCCCGAGGCCGCCGAAAGGACGAACCCGGCGAATGCCGCAAGGATCAGCGCGTAGCGTGCCATACTTCAAAAACTCCCTCTCACCGTGCCGGCCGCCGGCCGGCGTGATGACGCCCCCCAAAGGGCGCCGGAAAATCCGCCTCTTATTTTATTGCAAAGTTTCCTCGCCGTAAAGGGCTTTCAGGATATTTTCCAGCTTCATGCCCCGGCTGGCCTTGGCCAGCAGGGCGTCGCCGGGCTTCAAAAGGCCCTTGAGGGCCTCCAGCGCCGCCGCCGGCGTGTCGCAGTGCACCGCGGCGAGGCCCGCCTTCCTGGCCTCCCCGGCCATGGCCGCGCTCTCGGGGCCGATGGCTACCAGCCCCGCCAGACCCGCCTCGGCGGCCCAGCGGCCCGCCTGCCGGTGCGCCTCCCGGGAGATGGCGCCGAGTTCCAGCATATCCCCCAGCAGGGCGTATTTTTTGCCGGAACCTGCGTCGAAGGCCTTGAACATGGACAGACTTGCCTTCATGCTGTCGGGGCTGGCGTTGTAGCAGTCTTCCACCACGGTGAGGCCCGCCTTCTTCACCACATGCTGCCGCATGCCGGTGGCCTGGTAATTCTCCAGCGCCGCGGCGCATTTTGCCTTGTCCAGCCCCAGGCGGCTGGCGGCAGTGTAGGCCGCCAGCGCGTTGTAGACGTTGTGGCGCCCCAGGGCGGGGATGCGCACATCAAAGCGCTCGCCGCCGTCCGTCAGGGTGAACCGCTCGCCCTCGGGGCCGCTCTCGACGGCCTCGGCCCGCACGTCGGCCCAGGGGGCGTCGATGCCGTACCACACCGGCGCGAGCCGGCCGGGGATGAGGCCCTGGTCTTTGGCTTTGCACAGGTACTCGTCGTCGGCGTTCAGCGCCAGCGGCGCGCCGTCCGGCAGGCCGGCGCAGATCTCCAGCTTTGCCTTCAGGATGTTCTCCCGGCTGCCCAGGCTCTCCATGTGGGAGACGCCGATGCAGGTGATGAGCCCCGCCGAGGGCCGCGCCGCCCGGCTGAGGCGCTCGATCTCCCCCAGGGCGCTCATGCCCATCTCCACCACGGCGTATTGGGTGGTGGGCCCGAGGCGGAAGAGGGTGTTGGGCATACCGATCTCGTTGTTCTGGTTGCCCTCGGTCTTGATGGTCTCGCCGAAGGCGGAAAGCACCGCGTAGCAGAATTCCTTGGTGGTGGTCTTGCCCACGCTGCCGGTGACGCCGATCATTTTGGGGGAAAAGAGCATCCGGTAGTTGGCCCCCATGCGCACCATGGCCTTGTGGCTGCTGGGGGTGAGCACCAGTTTGCTTGCCGGCACGCCCGCCACCGGGTGATTTGCCACCACACAGAGGGCTCCCCCCGCGATGGCGGCGGCGGCAAAGTCGTGGCCGTCCACCCGCTGCCCGGGAAAGCAGACGAACACGCAGCCCGGCTGCACCTGGCGGCTGTCGGTGACCACGGCGGTGACGGGGTCGTTCCCCAGGCTGCCCGCCGGGGCAAGGCCCGCCAGAAGCTGATTGAGTGGGATGGGATACATGGTGCAAAACCTCCCTTGCGGGCGCCGCGGCGCCCTTGTTGTCCTTTTCTTAACTGTATGTGGCCGAGGGCCGTCGTATGTGTACAGGCCTCATCCCTCGGCGCCGGTGACGGTGAGGGTGATCACCGTGCCCATCTTCACCTCGGTGTTCTCCGCTGTGCTCTGGGCGGTGACGGTGCCCTCCTCGGCGCTGAGCGATGCGTTCAGCCCCGCCGCGGTGAGGATCTGTTTTGCCAGCGCCGCGCTCTTGCCCACCACATTGGGCACGGGCACGTTGGGGATGTCGGCGCTGTCGGTGAAGAGGTAGACGGTGGAGCCCGCCGGGACCTTTTCGCCCGCCGCGGGGCTCTGGGCCAGCACCAGGTCGCCGGTGCCCACCCGCCGGTGGGCGAAGCCCTTTTTGTTCAGTTCCACCTGGGCCATATCCCACTGCTGGTAGCTGGGATTCGTGGGGTTCACCAGGTTGGGCACGGTCACATTGCCGGTGGGCAGCAGGGCGGGGTCGGTCTCGATGCCCAGGTAAGGCGCCACCTCGCTGATGATGTTGCCCACCAGCGGGGCGCTCAGCATGGAGCCGAACTCGGTCTCGGCGTGGGGCTCGTCCACAAAGGCCAGCACCAGGATCTGCGGGTCGTCGATGGGCACCACGCCCACAAAGCTGGAGACCTTCTCGTACTCGTCGGTGGTGCCCTCCTTGGGGCCCTGGTCCAGCTTTTCACTGGTGCCGGACTTGCCGCCGATGTGGTAGCCCGCCACATAGGCGTTGCGGCCGGAGGCGCCGTCGGCGCCGTTGTCCACCACGCCCTCCATCATCACACGCAGGGCGGCGCTGGTCTCCTCGCTGATGACCTGGCGCTTGGCGCTGGGCTCGATCTCCTCCACCACGTTGCCCTCGGGATCCACGATCTTGCTCACGATGTGGGGCTGCACCAGATACCCGCCGTTCACCACCGCGCAGACGGCGGTGGCCATCTGGATAGGGGTGACCTTCTGGGCCTGGCCAAAGCTGGTGGAGGCCAGGTCGATCACCGACATGGTGTCCACCCCGTGATAGGAGACGCCCTCCCGGGGATATTGCTCGGCGGGCAGGTCGATGTCGGTGGGCTCGGTAAAGCCAAAGGCGGTGTAATAATCAAAAAAGGTGTCCTTGCCCATGAGCAGGGCTTCCTGAATGGTGGCGATGTTGCAGCTGTTGGCCAGCACGGTGCCCAGGTCCTGCCAGCCGTGCACGCCCTTGACGCCGAAGCCGTTGTCCGCGCAGGAATAGGGTTTTGTGCCGGGCAGCACGGTGTAGCTGCCGGTGCAGTTGAAGGTGCTGTTCACGGTGGCGGTGCCGGAGTCCAGCAGAGCGCTGGTGGTGATGAGCTTGAACACCGAGCCGGGGGTGTACAGGTCGGTGATGGTCTTGTTCTTCCACTGGCGCTGGCGCTCCTCGCCCTGCACCTTGGTGTACTCCTCGCCGTCCAGCCCCTCCAGCAGGGCCGCCCGCTCGGGGTCGTAGATGGTCATGGGGTCGTTGGGGTCAAAGTCCGGCTTGGTGGCCATGGCCAGGATGGCGCCGGTGTTCACGTCCATCACGATCACCACGCCCCGCTCGGTGACGTTGTTCACCTTGACCGAGTTCTCCAGATACTTCTCCGCGATGGCCTGGATCTCGGCGTCCAGGGTGAGGATGAGGCTGTCGCCGTCCTGGGCCTCGTAGAGCACCCGGTCGTCGTTGGCCACCTCGCCGCCGGTGGGGGTGCGCTGGCTCACCAGCCGCCCCGGCGTGCCGGCCAGCACCTCCTCATAGTATTGTTCCAGCCCGTAGAAGCCGTATCCGTCGGCGTGCATGAAGCCCAGCACGCTGGCGGCGAAGGCCCCGAAGGGGTACTCCCGCTTGGTGTCCTGGGAGACGATGATGGTGAGTTTGTTGTCGCTGGCGTACTGGGAGATCTCATCCGCCACCGGCTTGTCCACCTGCTTTGCCAGCAGGACGTACTGCTTGGAGCCGTCGATCAGCTTGTCATAGAGCTCCTGGGCGTCCATCTCCAGCATGGCGGCCAGGTCATTGGCGATGGTCTGGACGCGGGTGGCCCGGCGCTGGGCCTTGGACTCGTCGGATTCCGTGCCGCCCATCGCCTCCAGTTCCTCTTTGGAAAGGCTGGGGGCCTTGATCTGGCTGGGGTCGGCGGTGATGGTCCACACGATGCTGCTCTTGGCCAGCACCTTGCCGGTGGCGTCATAGATCTGGCCCCGCTGGGGGGTGATGGTCATATCCTTCATCTGCTGGCTGGCGGCGGCTTCCAGCATCGCGTCGTGGCGCAGGATCTGCCAGGTGTACAGCCGCCAGATGAGCAGGCCGCACCCCGCCACCAGGAACAGCCCCAGCAGCGTCCAGCTGCGAAGCTTGATCGACCGGTCCACCCCGCTGCGGGGCTCGTTGTTGTCTTTGTTCATCATCGGTGCATCCTTCTTTGTGCGCGTATAAATGCAAACGCGTGAGCCCTCCCCCGCCGCCCGCGGGGGGCGATGCGATGGGGCTGGCTCACGGGTTCAGGTAATCCATCAGGCTGAGCAGGCCGGTGCTCAAAAATTCGGTCAGCCGCTGGGCGGCGGTCTGGGGCCGGTTGATGACGCTCTCGCCCTCCAGCGAGAAGTAGGTCACCTGGCTGCGGTCCGCCTTGACCAGCCCCAGCTGGCCGGCGGCGATCTGCTCCACGTTGCGCAGGCTGGTCTTGGAGTCCAGCACGCCGGACAGGTAGTTGTAGGTGCTCTGTTCGCTCACCAGCTGGCTCTGGACGTCCTGGATGTCCACCGTGAGTTCGGTGATGACGGCCTGGCTGTAGAGGAAGCCCACCACCAGGGCGACCATCACCACCGCCGCCGCCACCGTCTTGACGGCCCGCAGGTTGAGGCGCGGGGCCTTCTTTTTGCCGCGCACGGCCTTCACCTTTGCGCGGGGCCGGGCGGCGCGGTTTTCAAACATCTCGAGATCGTATGCGGGCTGCGCCACGGCGGCCACCTCCTTTGCGTGCGGCCGGGGCGGCGCCCAGGCTGCGGGATCAGAGTTTTTCGATCACCCGCAGCTTTGCCGAGCGGCTGCGGCGGTTGGCCTCCAGTTCCTCGGGGGCCGCCTCCACCGGCTTGCGGGTGATGAGTTTTGCTTTTGCCTTGCCGCCGCACACGCACACCGGTAATTCCGGCGGGCAGGTGCAGGCGGTGGCCCACTGGCGGAAGCGGTTTTTCACCAGCCTGTCCTCCAGCGAGTGAAAGGTGATGACGGCGAAACGGCCGCCCGGGGCCAGCAGGTCGAAGATCTCGTCCAGCCCCTCGCTGAGGGCGTCCAACTCGCCGTTGACGGCGATGCGGATGGCCTGGAAGCTGCGGCGGGCGGGGTTTTTGTCCTTGCGGCGCACCGCCGGCGGCAGCGCCGAGGCGATGGCCTCCGCCAGCTGCAGGGTGGTGGAAAAGGGCGTTTTCTCCCGGTCGCGCACGATGCGGCCGGCGATGGCCCAGGCGAAGGGCTCCTCGCCGTACTCCCGCAGGATGCGGGCCAGTTCCTCCCGGCTGGCGCTGTTCACCAGGTCGGCGGCGGTGGGGCCGGCCTGGCTCATGCGCATGTCCAGCGGCGCGTCCTGGCGATAGGAGAAGCCCCGCTCGCCGTCGTCCAGCTGGTGCGAGGAAACGCCCAGATCCAGCAGCGCGCCGTTGAGGGCGTGCACCCCCAGGTCGGCCAGCGCGCGGCGGGCATCCCGGAAGTTGCTCCTCACCACCGTGGCGGGCAGGCCCTTAAGTCTCTCGGTGGCGGCTGCCACCGCATCCGGGTCCTGGTCCAGGCTGATGAGGCGCCCGGTGGTAAGCCGCCGGGCGATCTCACTGGAATGCCCGCCGCCGCCGGCCGTGCCGTCAAGATAGGTGCCCGCGGGGTCGATGGCAAGGCCCTCCAGGCACTCGTTCAAAAGCACCGGCACATGACTGAATTCCACCCTGCCATCCCTCCTTTCGCCGGGCGTTCCCGCTTAAAAGTCCAGTTCCTCCATGGCCGCCTCGATGTCGGCGCCGGAGAGGCTCTGCTGTTTTTTCTGCCAGGCCGCGGTGTCCCAGATCTCGGCGTAGCCGCCCACCCCGATCACCGTGACCTCCTTTTGCAGCCCCGCGTGGGCGCGCAGCGCCGGCTCCAGCAGGATGCGGCCCTGCTTGTCCGGCGTGACCTCCTGGGCCGCCGCGTAGAGAAAGCGCTGGATGTCCCGCGTTTTCACCATGCTCTTGCTCCGCAGGATGTCGGTGATGCGCTGCCACTCCTCCTCGGGAAAGGCCACGAGGCAGTCGTCCAGCCAGCGGGTGACCACGAAGGCCGCGCCCATCTTCTCCCGGAATTTGGCCGGGAAGTTCAGGCGGCCCTTGTCGTCGATGGTGTAGTTGTATTCCCCCATCAACATCCCGGCCGCCCCCTTTGTTGAAAACTTGTTAAAAGCGGTTGAGTTTTCCCACTTTAACCCACTTCTACCCACTTTTATTCAATTATACGGGATGGACCTGTGAAATTCAAGATACGGGACGTAGAAATCCGGGGCGTCGCCGCCGGATTTTTTGGCGCGGTTTTGGCGAAAGACACAAAAAAAGAGCCGTGAACGAACGTTCACGGCCCGATGAGGGATATTTTGGAAAAGCGCCTGAAAAATCAGCCGTTTTTGGCGCTCTGGCGCAGGTTGGCGCGCACGGTCTTGACCTCCGCCGCGCTGCGGGCCAGCTGCTCCTCGGTGGTGCGCAGCATGTTCTCGCAGTAATCGGTGACGGTGGTGCGCATGGTGCGGGCCTGGGTCTGGGCGGAGGAGACGATCTCGGCGGCGCGCTGCTGGGCGGCCTTGACCACCTCCTGCTCGCTCACCAGCACCCGAGCCCGGTCCTCGGCCTTTTTGATGATGGACTCGGCCTCCCGCTTGGCGTCGGCCACGATCTCGGCCCGGTCGTTCACGATGGCCTTGGCCTGGCGCACCTCGGTGGGCAGGTTGAGGCGCACCTCGTCGATGATGTCCTGCAGCTTGTCCACGTCCACCACCCGTTTGCCGCCCGCGAAGGGCAGGCCGGTGGCCTCTTCCAGCATCTCTTCCATCATGTTCAACAGCTCGTCGATGTTCATTCCGCTCGCTCCTTTTCATAACGGGTCACCAGCACCTTGCCGTACCGGTATTGCTTTTTCTTGTGCAGGCCGCCGCAGGTGTCCGGCAGGTCGGCGGCCAGTTCGCTCTCGCAGAGGACGGTGCCGCCGGGGGCGGTCACCTTTGCCACCCCCGGCAGGATGGCCGCCAGCGTGCCATGATGGTAGGGCGGGTCCAGCAGCACGATGTGGAAAACGTCCTTTGTGGCGGCGAGGAAAGCCGCCGCCTCCCCCTGGGCCACCCGGGCCCGGTCAAACACGCCCGCCGCCCGGCAGTTTTTGGTCACCACGTCCACCGCGCCCCGGTCCCGGTCCAGAAAGACGCAGCCCGCCGCGCCCCGGCTGAGGGCCTCGATGCCCAGCTGGCCGCTGCCGGCGAACAGGTCCAGCACCCGGGCGCCGGGCAGGCTGAACTGCAGGGAGCTGAACATGGCCTCCTTCACCCGGTCGATGGTGGGCCGGGTGACTTCCTCCCCCGGCAGCGTTTCCAGTTTTGTGCCCCGGGCGCTTCCGGCGATCACGCGCATGTTGTTCCCCTGCCTTTCACGGTGCGGCGGGCGGGGCGGGCGAAAACCGCGCCCCGGCTCAGCGCCGCGCTGAGTTTATGGTTCATTATCCCCCGTTCCGGGGGCTTTGTCAAGGCCCGGGCCGGGGTGGAACCAGTCGAAAACGCGCCGGGCCGCGGCGGCGCCCACCCCCTTGGCCTGGGCCAGTTCCTCCGCGCCGGCCTCGCGCACCGCGCCCACCGTTTTGAAATGGGCCAGCAGCGCCTTGGCGGTGGCGGGCCCCACGCCGGGTATGGCGGTGAGGCTGGAGGCGTAGGATTTTTTCTTCTGGCTGGCCCGCTGGTACTCGATGGAGAAGCGGTGCACCTCCTCCTGGATGCTGGAGAGGAAGGTGAACACCCCCCGGTGCATGCTGATGGCGATCTCGCCGCCGTCGGCGGTGACGATGGCCCGGGTGCGGTGGTGGTCGTCCTTGACCATGCCGAAGAGGGGCACCGCCGCCAGGGCCGTGCCCGCCAGCGCCGCCCGCACCGCGCTCACCTGGCCCTTGCCGCCGTCCAGCAGGATGAGGTCGGGCAGCACGCCGAACTGGCCCGCCGCCCCCTTTTCGTACTCGCCGGCCCGCCGGGAGAGGGCCTCGGCCATGCTGGCAAAGTCGTCGGTGCCCTGCACCGTGCGCATTTTAAAGCGCCGGTAGCCGCTTTTCAGGGGCCGGCCGTCCTGGAACACCACCATGCCGCAGACGCTGGTGCCCTCGCCCCAGTTGGAGATGTCGTAACTCTCGATGACGTGGGGCGGCTTTGCCAGGCCCAGCAGGGCGGCGGTCTCGTCCAGCAGGCGCTGGCCCCGGTCAGTGCGGCCGCTCTCCCGGGCCAGACGCTCCACCGCGTTGGTGTAGGCCATGGTCATCAGCCGGGCCACATCCCCCCGCTGGGGCACATACAGCTGCACCTTCGCGCCCCTCGTCTCGCCCAGCAGCTGCTCCAGGGCCTCGGCGGCCTCGGGCAGCGCGTCCACCGCGATGCGCCGGGGGATCTCGCCGCCGTAGAGGTAATAGCGGGGCAGAAATTCCTCCCGCAGCGCCTCCAGGTCGGTGCTGCCCTTGAACACAAATTCCCGCTTGTCCGCCAGGCGCCCTTTGCGGTAGCGCAGGATGGCGGCGCAGCTGTTGGCGCCGGAGGCGGCGAAGGCGATCACGTCCATCTCCACCGTCTCGTCCACCACCACCTTCTGCCCGGCGGACACCTTCTCCACCGCGGCGATCTGGTCCCGCAGCAGGGCCGCCTGCTCGAAGTCCAGCCGCTCGGCGGCCTCCTCCATCCGGCGGCGCATGGTGGTGAGGATGTCCTTTTTGCCGTGGCGGATGAGCTGGATGGCCCCCTTCACCGCCTCGTTATAGACCTCTTTGCTGATCTTGCCGCTGCACAGCGCCATGCACTTGCCGATGTGGGCGTTGAGGCAGGGGCGGCCCTTGCCGATGTCCTCGGGGAAGCGGCGGTTGCAGCGGGGCAGCAGGAAGGCGTCCTGGGCGGTCTCCACCATCTGCCGCACCGCAAAGCTGCTGGTAAAGGGACCGATGTAATCGGCCCCGTCCTCCTCCTTCTGCAGCGCCGCCGAGAGGCGGGGGTACTCCCCTTTGGTCACCTTGACGTAGCTGTAGCCCTTGTCGTCCTTCAGGAGAATGTTGTATTTGGGGGTGTGGGCCTTGATCTGGCTGGCCTCCAGCACCAGCGCCTCGAACTCGCTCTGGCAGACGATCACGTCGAAGGTGAAGGCGTGCTCGATCATCTGGGTGACCTTGGCGTCGTGGGGCACCCCCTCCCGGAAATACTGACTCACCCGGGTGCGCAGCCGCTTGGCCTTGCCGATGTAGATGATCACATCCCGCTTGTCCCGGATGATATACACCCCCGGCAGCAGCGGCAGCATCTTCGCCTTTTCGTACAGTTCCGCCTTGGTCACGGCATTGCGCCCCCTTTCATTCCGGCCTTATTATATCCCGCCGCCGGGCCCTTTACAAGGCCCGGCGGCGGTTCCTCTGCACAAGGAAAAAGGGCGGATCGCTCCGCCCTTGCCCTGTTCATGATCGAAAAAGAAATTACTCGGCGAAACCGGACTCCACCAGGGCGACCAGGCCCTCCACGGCCTCCTGCTCGTCGGTGCCGTCGGCAATGATGCGGATGACGGTGCCGCCCACGATGCCCAGGCTCAAAACGCCCAGCAGGCTCTTGGCGTTGACCCGGCGCTCTTCCTTCTCCACCCAGATGGAAGACTTATACTCGTTGGCCTTTTGAATAAAGAACGTGGCCGGACGGGCGTGCAGGCCAACCTGATTCTCAACGGTAACTTCTTTCACAAACATGGTTCATACACTCCTACTCAAAAAGAATTTGAACGGGTTTGATATTATAATATCCCATTCCCACCGCCTTGTCGATACCGTGTTGAAATTTTTGTCAGTTTGGCAAAAGGCGAAAATGGCGGAAACGTTTCTTTGTGCATTTCATCCATTAAGTTTTCAACATTCTCATGGTTTGTTCCAAAAGTTTTCAACTTAATTGGTAAGTGCTCCCAGTATCAGCCTTTTTTCATGGAATCCGGCAGCTTTTCATACAGGTCCGGGCGGCGCTGCTTCGTGCGCTCCAGGCTCATCTTCGCCCGCCAGGCGTCGATGTTTCCGTGGTGGCCGCTGAGCAGCACCTCGGGCACCCTGCGCCCCCGCCACTCCTCGGGGCGGGTGTACTGGGGATACTCCAGCAGGCCGTTCCAGTGGCTCTCCTCCTGGTAGCCCTGGGGCTCGGCCAGCACGCCGGGCTGCAGGCGCAGCACACTGTCCGCCACCACCAGGGCGGCCAGCTCGCCGCCGGTGAGCACATAGTCGCCGATGGAGATCTCCCGGTCGGCCAGCTCCTCGATCACCCGCTCGTCCATGCCCTCGTAGTGACCGCACACCAGCACCAGGCCGTCCTGGGCCGCCAGCTCCCGGGCCACCTGCTCGGTGTAGGGCTGGCCCGCCGCCGTCATAAAGACGATCTGAGGCCGGGGGCGGCCCTGTTCCTCGAACTCCTTCAGAATGGCCTGGCAGCAGTCGTAGATGGGCTGAGCGTTCATCACCATGCCGCAGCCGCCGCCGTAGGGGTAGTCGTCCACCTGCTTCTGGCGGTTGAGGGTGTAGTCCCGGATCTGGTGGCAGTGGGTCTCGATGAGGCCCTTGCGGGCGGCCCGGCCCAGGATGCTCTCGTCCAGCACCTGCTGGCACATGTCCGGAAAGAGGGTGGCGATATCGATGCGCATGCTCATGGGCGGTCTCCGTTCTCGGCCTCGGTGAACATGCCGGGGATGGGCTGCACCAGCACCCGGCCGTTCTCCAGGTCCACCTGTTTCAAAAAGGGCTTCACCGCGGGGAAGAGGGTCTCGGCGCCGGTCTCGTCCCGCACGGTGTAGATGTCCTGGGCGGCGGGATGGGTGACGCTGACCACGGTGCCGTAGACGCGGCCGCTGTCCGCGTCCACCACCGGCAGGCCGATGAGGTCGGCCTGGAAGTAGTGGCCTTTGGGCAGTTTGGCCTCGGCGCGGGCGATGTAGAACACGGTGCCCACCAGTTCGCGGGCGGTCTCGGGGTCGTGCACCCCCTCCAGGGTGAGCAGGGCCATGTTCTTGTGGGGCCGCACCTTCACAAGGCCGATGGGGTCCTGCCCCGCCGGCCCGCGGTACAGCCGGTGAAAACCGGCCAGGAAGGCGGCGCTGTCGCACCACAGTTCCACCTTCACCTCCCCGGCGATGCCGTGGGTGGTGACGGCCTTGCAGGCTTCCAGATATTCTTGCATGAGGTTTCTCCCCCCTTGTGGGTGTTGGCGGGGCCGGCACGGCCCCATGAAACGGCAACAGGGCCCTTTGAAAAAGGGCCCTGTCGGTTTTTGTGCCTTGCGGCGGAAGGTCAGTCGATCTCGACCAGCACCTTCTGCCCCTTGCGGACGGCGGCGGCGCGCATTACAACGCGGATCGCCTTTGCAATGCGCCCCTGTTTGCCGATCACACGGCCCATGTCGCCTTCGGCCACGCTCAGGTGGTAGACGACGGTGCCGTCCTCACGGGGATCGTCCACGGTGACGGTCACCGCGTCGGGCTCATCCACCAGTCCCCGGGCCACAGCAAGCAGCAACTCCTGCATTTTGACGCCCTCCATTGCCTGTTACAGAATCTCGGACTTCTTCAGCAGAGCACGCACCGTGTCGGTGGGCTGCGCGCCGTTGGCGATCCACTTCTTAGCCTTCTCGCCGTCGATGTTGATCACCGAGGGCTCCTTGGTGGGATCGTAGTAACCGATCTCCTCGATAAAGCGGCCATCGCGGGGGAAGCGGCTATCCGCCACCACAACACGATAGAACGGAGCCTTCTTGGCGCCCATGCGGCGCAGTCTGATTTTGACAGCCATTCCTGTCACCTCCTGTTAAAATTGGGGCCCATTGGCTGGGCGTTTATTCTATAAAACCCCGGCCCCGAGCCAAAGCCCGCTGGGCCCCAGAGGTTTTATCAAGATGGAAAGGGGCTTTTTCAAAAGCCCATGCTCATGCGCCGGCCGAAGGCCTTGGGGTTCTTTTTGACCTGCTTCATCAGCTTCTGCATGGTCTCGAACTGGCGCAGAAGGCGGTTGACCTCCTCCACGGAGGTGCCGCTGCCGGCGGCGATGCGCCGCTTGCGCTTGGGGTTGATGATGGCGGGCTTGGCCCGCTCGGCGGGAGTCATGCTGAGGATGATGGCCTCCACCCGCACAAAGGCCTTTTCGTCCACCTCGTCGGGGTTCACCTTGGCGCCGCCCGGCAGCATGGAGAGCATCGCCGACACGCCGCCCATCTTCTTCATCTGGGACAGCTGGTCCAGCATGTCGTTCATGTCGAACTTGTTCTCCATCATCCGCTTTGCGGTCTCGGCGGCCTTTTTCTGGTCCTGGGTCTCCTGGGCCTTCTCGATGAGGGTGAGCACATCGCCCATGCCCAGGATGCGGCTGGCCATGCGGGCGGGGTGGAAGACCTCCAGATCGTCCAGCTTTTCGCCGGTGCCCTGGAACATGATGGGCTTGCCGGTGACCGCCTTCACGCTGAGGGCCGCGCCGCCGCGGGTGTCGCCGTCGGTCTTGGTGAGGATGATGCCGTCCACCGCCACCGCCTCGTTGAAGGCCTTGGCCACGTTCACCGCGTCCTGGCCGGCCATGGCGTCCACCACCAGCAGCACGTCGTCCACCGTCACCGCCTCGCGGATGCGGCCAAGTTCCGCCATCAGGGCTTCGTCCACATGCAGGCGGCCGGCGGTGTCCAGGATGACGATGTCGTTGCCGTGGTCCTTGGCGTGGGCCACCGCCGCTTTGGCGATGACCTCCGGCTTTTCGGTACCCATCGTGAACACCGGCACCCCGGCCTGCTTGCCCACCACCTGCAGCTGCTCGATGGCCGCCGGGCGGTAGACGTCACAGGCCACCAGCAGCGGCCGGTGCCCCGCCTTCAAAAACCACTTGCCCAGCTTGGCGGCGTGGGTGGTCTTGCCGTTGCCCTGCAAGCCACAGAGCATGATGACCGTGGGGGGCTTTGACTTGATGTGGATGTGGGCGGCCTCTTCGCCGCCCATGAGGGCGGTGAGTTCGTCGCTCACGATCTTGATGACCTGCTGGGCGGGGGTCAGGCTCTCCATGACCTCCTGTCCCATGGCCCGCTCGGTGACCTGGGCGATGAACTGCTTGGCCACCGTGTAGTTGACGTCGGCCTCCAGAAGGGCCATGCGCACCTCGCGCATGGCGGCCTTGATGTCCGCCTCGGTGAGTTTGCCCTTGCCCCGCAGCCGTTTGAACACGCTGCCCAGGCGCTGAGAAAGGGATTCAAACGCCATTGTGCTTCAAGACCCCCTTCTCAGTCGGTGATGCGCCGGATCTCCTCCAGCATCGCGTCCACATCCCGCTCGATCTCCGCGCTGGGCGAGTAGGAGTTGGAATTGGCAAATCGGATGGAGCGGGCCAGGCTCTCCAGCTGGGCCACGCCCTGCTGCACCGCCCGGTAGCGGGCCGCGAAGCCCACCTTCTGCTCCAGGTCGAGGATGATGCCCTCGCCCCGCTTGATGGAATCCCGCACGCCCTGGCGGGTGATGCCGAAGTTGTCGGCGATCTCCGCCAGCGACAGATCGTCGTTGTAGTACTGTTCCATCACCTCGCGCTGGCGCTCGGTGAGCACATCGCCGTAAAAATCCAGCAGAAACGAGATCTCCAGGTTTTTCGCCACGGGGCAGCCCATCCTTTCGCGAGGTTTGTAAAGTGATTTGCTTTACATTGCACATTATAGCAAAACAGAGGCCGGATGTCAAGAGGGGTTGCCCAAAAAGCGGGGCCGGATTTTGTGAAAAAGTGCAGAAAGGCGGCCCGCGAAGCCGGTCGGCGGATTGACGGGCGGGTCGCATTTGATATAATAAAAGTAATTTACGGCAAAAGGGGGCGGCGGGGCTTTGGCGGTGTACAAGAACTATTACCAGTACCTCTACGCCTGCCCGGTGGTGGAGCTGGCCGGCTACGCCGCCCGCTTCGAACTGCCGGGGCGGCTGTTTGCCTATCTGGACTTTGCCGGCCCCACCGGCAGCGCCAAGGACGGGCTGGCCGAGGGGATGCTGGCGCTGGCGGCCCAGCGGGGGGATCTGAAAAAGGGGCAGCCGGTGGTGGAGGCCAGCGGCGGCACCTTCGCGGCGGCGCTGTGCATCGCGGCAAAGCGCAGCGGCCACCCGGTGTATCTGGTGGTGTCCCCCACCCTGGCGGGCGACCGGCAGAAGCTGCTGCAGCGGCTGGGGGCGCAGCTGGTGTTCTGCGCCGAGGGGATGTCCCGCCGGAAGGCCGCCTGGGAGATGGCGCAAAAGACCGCCGAGGAGAAGGGCGGCTACTATCTGGACTACTTCAACAACGACGACAACCCCGAATACCACCGGCGCATCACCGGGCCGGCCATCCTGAAGGCCACCCACGGCGGCGACGACATCGACGCCATCGTGGCGGGGGTGGGCAGCGGCGGCACGGTGACCGGCGTGGGCGAGCATGTGAAGGCCTGGACCAACCACATCCGGATGGTGGCGGTGGAGCCCTACGAGAGCCAGGCCATCGGGGGCGGGTTCATCGGGCGGCACGGCATCCCGGGGCTGGGGGCCGGTTTTGTGCCCCAGAACTACAACCCCTACATCGTGGACCGGGTGATGGCGGTGGCCAGCGGCGAGGCCCAGCGGGCCGCCCGGGACGTGCTGCGCACCGACGCCATCCCCGCCGCGCCCAGCGCGGGGGCGGCGCTCTATGCCGCCCGCCTGCTGCTGGAGCAGGGAAAATCCAAAAGCGCGCTGTGTGTGTTCAGCGGCCGGCAGCTGTATGAATGAAGAAAAGGGCCGCCGCCCCGTTTGGGGCGGCGGCCCTTTTGCGCGATTTCGCGGGCCGGCGGGCTCAATAATACATGTACACCTGGCAGGGGATCATGCCGTTGTAGAGTTTGCGGCGGCGGGCCGCCTTTTTGCCGAAGTGCTTTTCAAAGTCGGCGTCGGCGGTGATGACGTAGGCCCCCTTCACCGGGTGCTGCGAAAGGCGCGCCCCCAGCACCCCCGCCAGCCGGGCGGCCTCGGCCAGGTCCCCCAGCCGCTCGCCGTAGGGGGGATTGGTGAGCACCGTCTGCTCCGGCAGGGGGGCAAAATCGGCCACGTCCGCCACGGCAAACCGGCAGCGCTCGCCCACCCCGGCCAGCTTCGCGTTGTGGGCCGCCAGCTCCACGGCGGCGGGGTCAATGTCAAAGCCACAGCCCTCGAAGGCCGCGTCCTTGCGGATCTCCGCCAGGGCCTTCTCCCGCTGGGCGGCCCAGACGGCGGGCGGGCAGAAGCTGTACTGCTCGGCGGCGAAGCGCCGGCGCAGACCGGGGGCGATGTTCATCGCCTTCTGGGCGGCCTCGATCACCAGGGTGCCGCTGCCGCAGAAGGGGTCGGCCACCTGGCTGTCCCGCCGCACGCGGCCCAGGTCGGCGATGGCGGCGGCCAGCGTCTCCTTGATGGGCGCGCCGGTGGCGTTGCGCCGGTAGCCCCGCTTGTGCAGGCCGTCGCCGCTGGTGTCCAGCATCAGTTCCGCCTGGTCCTTGCGGATGGAAACCCGGATCTTGTACTGCACGCCGGTCTCGGGTAAAAAGAGGGTCTTGTGGCCTTTTTTCAGCCGCTCCACCACCGCTTTCTTCACGATGCTCTGGCAGGCGGGCACGCTGGACAGGGTGCTGGACAGGCTGGACCCCTTCACCGGGAAGGCGGCGTCGGCGGGCAGCAGTTCCTCCCAGGGAACGGCGTAGACCCCGTCGAACAGTTCGTCGAAGGTGCGGGCGGGAAAGCGCTTCAGCAGGATCAGCACCCGCTCGGCGCAGCGCAGGTTCAGGTTCGCCGCCGCGATCATGTTCTCGTCCCCCGAAAAGGCGATGCGCCCGTCGGTGACCTGCACGTCCTCCGCACCCAGCCGCCGCACCTCAAAGGCGGCGGTGCTCTCGGTGCCGAAATAGCAGGGCGCGATCAGTTCAAATTTCATAAAGGCAACTCCTTTGTATGCAGCCTGCCCCTTCCGCCGGGCCCGGGGGGTCTCTCTCCCCCGCGACGCCCGGCCCTGTCGGCAGGCCGGTGGTTCGGTGCGTTCGGCCGGGATACTATCATAGCATCCCCCGCCCCGGCGCGCAAGGGCCCGCGGGCATTTTTCCGCCGGCGGACGGCGGTTTCTTCGCGGCGCCCCCACACGCAGCGGGCCGCCCCGGCGTTTGCCGGGGCGGCCCGCTTTGGAAATTCAGTTGAGGGGGATCAGCACGCCGTAGCCGCCGTCGGCGCGGCGGTAGACCACCTGGATCTGGTCGTTCTCCACGCTGCGGTACAAAAAGAAGCTGTGCCCCAGCAGGTTCATCTGCAGGATGGCCTCGTCGGTGGTGCAGGGCTTGACGGCAAAGCGCTTTTCCCGGATGACCTCGAAGGTCTCCTCCGGTTCCGGCTCGGCGGCCCACTCCGCCGCCGCGGCCCGGGTGAGCTGGGTGCTCAACCGCTTGCGGTTTTTCACCAGGCGTCGGGTCAGAAGATCCGCCGCCTCGTCCAGTGCGGCTTCCATCTGGTCGGCAGTCTTTTCGGCGCGCACGGTGAGACCGTTGTCAAAAACGGTGATCTCCACCGTCTGATGGCTCTTTTCCACCGTGACCGTGACCTGTGCCTGGGTCTCCTCCGGGAAGAATTTGTCCAGTTTTGCCAGACGCTTCTCCGCCTTCTCCACGAACGAGGGCTTCAGGGAAACTCTGCGACCGCTGCAAGTGACCTTCATAAAACCTATGCCTCCTTTTGGCGGTGTTTGCCGCAGGGGCCGTTGCCCCTTTGTGCAGGCGCCGCCGCTTTGATACTATTATTATAGCAATATTGCACAAAAAACGCCAGAGGAAATGGGTGTACAGTCTGTAAAGTTTTTGTGGCAAAGCTGTGTGAAAATGCACAAAACCCGCCGGCCCTCTGTGGGGGGCCGGCGGGCGGGACAGGCCGGTGAAAAGGCGGTCAGGCGGGATCGCGCACGTTGAGGATCAGCGCCAGGAAACGCAGGGGTTTGTCCGAGCGGTTCTCGATGGAATGGGAGGAGCCGTCCCGGCACTGCATCATGTCGCCGGCGGCCAGGTCGTACTCCTCGCCGTCATCCACCACATGACCCACGCCCTCCAGGATATAGTAGACCTCGTATTCCCCCTGGTGCTTGTGGTAGCCGACGGAACAGCCGGGCTCGAGGGTGTTGACGGCAAACAGCCGCCCGGCGCCGTAGGCGCAGTCGACGGGGAGGAACTGGCGCACGGTGCACTCTCCCTCGCCTCCCACCATGTGAGGACGAACTTCTTCCATCTGGTCTTTTTTCAGGATCTTCATTGTCTTTTCTCTCTTTTCAGTTGAAGTTATAGGCGGTCACGATGGGCTCCCGGCCCATGGCGCGGTCGTTGAAGTACTCGTACAGGCAGATGCCCAGGAAGGAACCGCTGACGTTGAAGGCGTTGGTGTAGCCGTTGCCCAGCAGTTCGCACAGGGCGTAGTAGCTGCGCTGGCCGGTGCGGCAGTGCAGGTAGACCGGCACGTCCCGGGGCACCTCGGCCATCCGCTCGCGGAACTGGGACAGGGGGATGTTCACCGCGCCCTTCAGGTGGCCGGCGTTGTACTCCCGCTGCTCCCGCACGTCGATGATGCAGGCGCCCTGCTCCACCAGACGGCGCACGGCAGTCACCGGCACCTGCTTCACCCGGCCGCTCAGCACGTTCAGCCCCACCAGCGCCGCCAGATTCACCACGTCCTTGGCGGTGCCGTACACCGGCGAGTAGCACAGTTCCAGCTCCTTGAGGTCGGCCAGGGTGCCGTTCATGGAGATGAGGGTGGCGATCACGTCGATGCGGCGCACCGCGTCGCCCCGGCCGATGGCCTGGGCGCCCAGGATGCGGCCGGTGGGCGTCTCAAACACCAGCTTGAAGGCCATGTAAGCCGCGTCGGGCATCAGGCTCACCTTGTCGGTGGGCAGCAGATACACCGCCTCGCAGGGGATGCCCGCCTTGTGGGCCGCCTTCTCGGAAAGGCCGGTGGCGGCGGCGTTCTGGTCGAACACCCGCACGCAGGAGGAACCGATGAAGCCCCGGTTGTCCGCCGGGATGCCGTGGATGTGGTCCGCCGCGGCGCGGGCCTGCCGCTGGGCCGGGCCCGCCAGCGCCAGCCGGCCGGGACGCCGGGCCAGCCGGTCAAAGCCCTCCACCGCGTCGCCCACGGCATAGATGTCCTCGTCGCTGGTGCGCCAGTCGGCGTCCACCTTGATGCCCCGGGTCTCGCCGATGGCAAGGCCCGCGTCCCGGGCGAGGGCGGTCTCCGGCGAAACGCCGATGGCCAGCACCACCATCTGCGCGGGGATGTCCCGCGCTTCGCCCTGGCAGTTGACGGTGATGTGGTCCGGGTGGACGGCGGCCAGCATACTGTTCAGTTCCAGCCGCACGCCGTTGTCCACCATCTCCTTGTGCAGGATCTGGGCCATGTCGTAATCAAAGGGGGCGAGGATCTGGTCGGCGCCCTCCACCAGGGTCACCAGCAGGCCGGCGCTGGCAAGGTTCTCCGCCACCTCCACGCCGATGAAACCGCCGCCCACCACCGCCGCGCGGGTAATGCCCTGCTCGTCGATGTAGGCCTTGATGGCCTTCACGTCGGTGACGTTGCGCAGGGTGAACACATGGGGGCTCCTCACGCCGGGGATGGAGCCGGGCACGATGGGCGCGGCCCCGGGGGCGAGGATGAGTTTGTCGTAACTCTCGGTGTAGGCGGGGCCCTCCTTCGGCTCCACCGTCACGGTCTTTGCCGCTCGGTCGATGGAGGTCACCCGGCTGTTCACCCGCACCTCGATGTTGTGGCGCATCTTGAAGGCCCGGGGGGTCATCATCACCAGGTCGTCGGCGTCGGGGATGGTGCCTCCCAGATGGTAGGGCAGCCCACAGTTGGAGAAGGAGACGTGCTCCCCCTGTTCGAACACGATGATCTCGGCTTTTTCGTCCAGCCGGCGCAGCCGTGCCGCCGCGCTGGCGCCGGCGGCCACGCCGCCCACCACGATCACTTTCATCGGTACAACATCCTTTCCTCTGCGGCGCGACGGCCGCTGCTGTTTTTCTGTAACGCAAAAGCGGACTGCCGCTGCTGGCAGTCCGTCCTTCGTCTGTTTCGGGGAGCCGGAACTCAGCGCCGGCGGGAATAGCCGCCGCCGCGGCGGTTCTCGGTGACCCGCTTGAGGTCACTGATCTTCTCCTCGCTCTGGCTTTTGAATTTGGCCATCATATCCTCAAAACTCATCTCGCCCTGGGGCGCGGCGGCCTTGGGCTGCCACACCCGGGGCGCGTCGGAACGGCCGCGCTGGCCGCCGCGGGGGCCGTGGGCCCCGCCCCGGTTCTGACGCGGATCGGGAGGCAGGGTGCGCTTGATGGAGAGGGCGATCTTGCCGTCCTCCGCGATGCTGAGCACCTTGACCTTGACCTCCTGCCCCTCGCTGAGCACGGTGGAAAGATCCTCGATAAAACTGTTGGACACCTCGGAGATGTGCACCATGCCGGTCTTCCCGCCGGGCAGCGCAACAAAGGCGCCGAATTTCTTGACGCCGGTGATCTTGCCTTCCAGAATGGCCCCTACCTCTAACTGCAACGCGATATAACCCCTTTATGTTTATTCTGCAAAGGCCCGCAACGCGGCGAAAAGCCGCGGCCTTTGTACCCTGTTACTGGCCGGTGACGTCGATGAACACCCGCTCGTTGGGCTTGGCATAGCCCAGTTTGTCCCGCGCGACCCGCTCGATGATCTCCAGATCGTTGCCCGATTCCAGCACGCGGTTGAGTTCATCGTTCTGCTGGCGCTGCTGCTCCAGCTGGGTCTCCAGGTCCTGCAGCTCCTTTTGCTTGGCGGCGATGTCCACCTGGTTGAACACAAGGCCCGCCACCAGATAACCGCCGATCAGCACCAGGCCCGCCCGCACAAGAAAGCGGGGCAACAGCGGCTCGCGCTTTTGCCGTTTCTCCATGCAGCTGGCCTCCTTCGCCGAAAAATGAGCGCATTACCCCCGGGGAGCGCCCGGTGGGTTATCTGAATTATACAACACCCGCCCTTTGTTTTTCAACTGTTTTTTGCGGCGTTTTTTGGCTTCGGCCCGCAATTTTTGCCCCGCCGCGCACCCCGCGCGCCCGCCCAGGCGCGCCGCGGGGCGCAGCAGCAGCAGCCACAGGAGCACAAAGGGCCGGGCCGCGGTCCATTTGATCAGCCGCTGCACCGCGGCGCACCCCGGCGCCAGCACAAAAAAATAGCCCGCCAGCCCCATCGCAAGGCCCACCGCCATGTACCAGCGCACCACGCCGCTGTAGCTGCGGGAGGCGGCAAAACTGCAGGCCAGCACGGCGGCGGCCAGGGCGGCGGCCACGTCCAGCAAAAAGCAGACCGGGCGGCTGCCGCCCAGAAAGAAGCGGGCCAGATCGTAACACGCCGCCAGAAAAAAGCCCAGCCCCAAACAGCACAGGGTATCGGCCAAAACATAGGGCGGGGCGGCCAGCGCCACCATGGGCTTTCAGCGCAGCAGGCGGCGCCACAGGCCGCCCGCCGTCGGCGCGGGTTCGGTGTACTGCATGGACTCGATGCGCCCGAAGATCTTCACCTCGCCCGTCTGGATGGACAGTTCGCTCACCGAGAGGCCCTGTCCCCCCACCAGCAGGGTGCCCTGCTGGGTCTCCAGGGTGGCGCCGGTCTCGTCACAGCTCACCACCCGGGTCACACCGGTGGCGGTGAGGGCGCGGCGGTCCTCCACGATCAGATGGTGGGGCAGCTTCGCCTCTCCCGGCTCGCCGGGCCGGGCGGCGGAGGTCTTTTTTTCCTGCATGGTCTTGCACCTGCCTTTTTGACACAAGCATATGCGCCAAAGGCGGGGGATTATGCCGGCGGGCGGCCCGGCAGGGCAGCCCGCGGACCGCCCGGGCGGCCCTGCGGTCAAAGCCGCCGTGATTTCCCACCCGGAACGCGGCAGCGCCCCGCCGGGCGGTGTGCCGCGCCGCCGCGCACAGCGCCATGTATATCTCCCCCCCCGCACGCCCGGCGGCCGGTGAAAAAGCAGCCCCGGCCGAGCGCGCAAAAAACCGGCCTCCGAAGAAAGCGGCAAGCTTCTTTCGGGGGCCGGTCTTTTTCTGTGTTCTTTCAGTACCCGGGGCGGCGCTGCCGCCGCTTTCTTTTGGGGCGGCCCCGCCCGCGGCGAGGTCAGCCTTCGATGACCTCGTACATCTCCCGGGCCACGTCCTTGCCGGCGGGTGCGAGGGTGGACAGCACCCGCACCTTCACCGGGTTGTTGCCGAAGGTGATCTCGATGACGTCCCCTTCCTTGACGGCGTAGCTGGCCTTGGCCGGCTTGCCGTTCACCAGGATGCGGCCCGCGTCGGCCACCTCGTTGGCCACGGTGCGCCGCTTGATGAGGCGGCTGACCTTCAGGTATTTGTCGATGCGCATGGCTTTGGCTCCTTTCCCGCCGGGCGCCGGCGAAAGAGAAAACGGCCCTGCCCCGCGGTGCGGCGGCAGAGCCGTGGAAGATCGGGTCCGCTGTTGCTTACTTGGACACCGCGTCCTTCAGGGCCTTGCCGGCCTTGAAAGCGGGGGCGGTGGTAGCGGCGATCTGGATGGTCTCCTTGGTGCGGGGGTTGATGCCGGTGCGGGCGGCGCGCTTGTGGGTCTCGAAGGTGCCGAAGCCAACCAGAGAGACCTTATCGCCGTCGGCCAGGGCCTTGGTGATGACTTCCACAGTGGCGTTGACTGCCTTCTCCGCGTCCTTCTTGGTCAGCTCGGCAGCCTCAGCGACAGCCGCGATCAGTTCAACTTTGGTCATGTTATTTTTACCTCCAAATATTTATGCCAGCACAAAGGGGTCAGCCCTTTGATGTCTGTTCGGTCTGCTTGGCCGCTTTCCAGTAGCGGTCAAGTTCGGCGGGCGAAGCATCTTCCAGCGCCCTGCCCTCGGCCTGCGCCTGCGCCTCGCAGGCGATGACCCGGTTCTGGAACCGGGTGGTGGCACGGCTCAGGGCCTGTTCGCTGTCCTGCCCGAGCATCCGGCCCAGATTCACGGCGGCGAACAGCACATCGCCCAGTTCCCACTCCACGCCCTCGCCCGAGGCCATGGCCGCCTTCAACTCGGCCAGTTCGCTCTCCAGGTCGGCCAGCGCGGCGGCGGCGTCCGGATAGGCAAATCCGTAGGCCCCGGCGCGCTTTTGCACCTTGGCCGCCCGCATCAGCGCGGGGAAGGCCGCCGGCACGCTCTCCAGCCGGCTTTTGGCGGTGGTGCGCGCCTTTTCGGCGTTTTTCAGCGCCTCCCAGTTGGAAAGCACCTGGTCGGTGGTCTCGGCCACCGTGTTGCCGAACACATGGGGGTGGCGGTAGATCAGCTTTTTGCAGATGCCGTCGCAGACGGCGTCAAAGTCGAAAACGCCCTTCTCGGCCTCCATCTGGCAGTGGAGCGCCACCTGCAGCAGCACATCGCCCAGCTCCTCCTCCAGCAGGTGCGCGTCGGCGAGGTCGATGGCCTCCAGCACCTCATAGGTCTCCTCGATGAAGTTGGAGCGGATGGACTGATGGGTCTGTTCCTTGTCCCAGGGGCAGCCGTCGGCGGGATCCCGCAGAAGCGCCACGATGCGCACCAGATCCTGCGCTGTATAGCGCTCTTTTCGCCGGAACTCCACCACAGGCCTCACCACCTTAATCGCTTATTAATTTTACTCCACGAAAGTTGGCTTTTCAAGCCCCTTTGACCCTATTTTTGCCCCGCCGGGGCGGTTTTCATACTTCTGAACAAAAATCGAGGGAAGTAGAACGGCGGAATGTGTGCAATCCCCCATTTTACGCCATTTGGGCGCAAAATGGCGCCCGGGCCGCCAGGGGCGCGGGCGCCAGTGCCGTGTTATGGTTGCGGCCGTTGTGGGCCGTGGGCCGCCGTCAGCACCACCGCGCCGCCGGCTCCCTTTTGCCCCAGCTTACAGCTGTGCCCCGCACCCAGGACAAAACAAGGCGTCCTCGTCCACCTCGCGGCCGCACTGGGGGCAGTTCTTCACCGGGGTCTCGGGCACATCGACGGGCGCCTCGCCCTCGGCGGCGGGCTGGCTCTTCAGCTCGCGGATCTTGTCGTCCAGCGCGCCGATGGCGGCGATGTATTTCTCCACCAGGGGGCGGTTCTCCTCGCCGTTTTTGGCCAGGCTGTACACCAGGGCGCCCAGCTGGCGCTCGGCCTTGGACTTCTTGCCCTGCAGCGCCAGCAGATCGGTCTGGCGTTTGCCCTCCCGGGCCAGGTCGGTGGCAGTTTTTTTCGCGCTGTCCACGACTTTGACGCCGGCCTCCAGAATGCGATCGATATCAATGTTCACGTTCATAGCAGCTGCACCTCTTTCCGCCGGCGGATGCCGGACCATACTTGCAGAAAACGGCGTACCGTTTTTCTTTCATTATACTGCGCCGGGCCCCGGCGCGCAACCGATTCAGCCCAAAAACTCCCGCAGCATGGAGGTTTTCGGCACAAGGGCCTCGTCCAGCGGATCCACCAGCGCGAAGTTTCCGGCCAGGCTGTTCAGCCGCTCGCACAGCGGGTGCTCGGGAGGCAGGCTGCCGGCCAGCGGCGCCATGAAGGGGGCCAGCAGGCAGATCTCGTAGCTGAAGGAGGTGTCCATCAACAGGTCCGCCTCCGACTTGAACACCTTGATGAACTTGTCCTCGCCGGCGCACACGCCGCCCCACATCCCCAGCGTTTTTTCGATGCTGTGGCCGCGGAACTTGCAGTCCCGCATCATGCGGCGGGCCAGGCGGATGTCCCGGGTGGGCAGCACCCGCTGGCCCCGGTGGCTGTATTCCTCCCGCAGGCCGGCGTAGATCTTGTAAACGCTGCCCGCGGGCAGCGGGGCGGTGAGCTCGGGGTTGAGGGCGTGGATGCCCTCGATGATGCACACCCCGCCGGGCACCGACAGGTGCACCGTTTCGGCCTTGCGGCTCTCGGTGACAAAGTCGAACTCCGGCAGGTCGGTCTCGCCGGTCCGCACGATCTCCTTGAGGCAGCGGTGGATCTCGTCCATGTCCAGGGCGGTGATGTTCTCGTAGTCCTTGCTGCCGTCGGGCAGGCGGGGGTATTCGTCCAGATTTTTATAGAAATTGTCCAGGCTGACCACCTGGGAGGGGCAGCCCCGCAGCCGCAGCGCCGCCGCCAGCTTGTTTGCCGTGGTGGTCTTGCCGGAGGCCGACGGCCCGGTGAGCATGACGATGCGGCAGCCGCTGGCCAGCACCTCGCTGGCCGCCGCGTGGACGCGGCCCTCGTACTCCATTTCGCAGTGGCGCACAAAGCTCTCGGCGCTCTCGGCCGCCGTGTTGATGAGGCTGATCTCAACCAGCCGTTTGGGGATCCAGATAGCGGGCATAAAATTCGCTCACTCCTTCCTTGCGTTGCAGGATGGTGTCAAACCCGCTGATGTACTCGGCGGGATACTTGTAGTTGAAGATGCGCTCGATCTTCGCGCCGCCGGGCTGCACCAGTTTGGTGGAGCCGCCCGCCCCCGCCGACAGGATGGAGTGCACCTCCTCCATGATGTAGATATTATAGTATCCCTCTTTGCCCGGTTTGCACCAGCCGGTGTTTTCCAGGTTCTGCAGGGTGCCCTTCTGGCGGTAGAGGTAGTAAGGCTGATAGCCCGCGTCGGCCAGGGCGCCGCACTCCTCCAGCATGGCGGCCACGTCGCCGTAGTCGCTGTCCGCGTGGCCGATCACCAGGTTGGAGGCCCGCTTCAAAGTGAGGGTGTGGACGGTGATATTTTCCGGGGAAAGGGAGAGGGCGGTGCGAAGGCTCTTTGCAAAGCCATCCACCGTGTCGCCGGGCAGGCCGGCGATGAGGTCCATGTTGATGTTGTCGTGGCCCGCGGCCCGCGCCTCCTCAAAACAGCGCAGGATGTCCGCCGCCGAGTGTTTGCGGCCGATGCGCTCCAGCACCGCGTCGCTGAAGGTCTGGGGGTTGATGGAGATGCGGCTGGCGCCGTACTCTTTCAGCACCGCCAGCTTTTCCGCGTCGGTGCAGTCGGGCCGGCCCGCCTCCACCGTGTACTCCTCCAGCCTGGAGAGATCGAAGCACTCCGCCACCGTGCCCATCAGCTTGCGCAGGCCGTCGGCGGAAAGGCTGGTGGGGGTGCCGCCGCCGATGTAGATGGTCTTGAGGTCAAGGCCGCAGTCCTCCGCCCGGTCGCGGATGGCCTCGATCTCCCGGCACAGGGCCTCCAGATAGGGCTCCATCAGCCTGCCCTCCCGCTGGGTGGAGAGGGAGACAAAGCTGCAGTAGCTGCACCGGGAGGGGCAGAAGGGGATGCCGATGTAGAGGCTGTAATCCCGCGGTTTCCGGGCCGCCAGGATGGGTCTTTGCAGGTCCGCGATGGACTTTGCCAGCCGGAATTTCTTCTCGGTGCAGTCGTAGGTCTCCACAAAGAGGCGGCGGATCTCCGCCTCGGAAAGGCCGGCGGCCCGGCGGTCGTGGATGATGCGCACCGGGCGCACGCCGGTGAGCATGCCCCAGGGCGGGCGCACGCCGGTGACCTTTTTGAGCAGCTCGTACACAAGGCCGGCAAGGGCCAGTTCCGCCTGTTTTTCATCGGCGGGCCGGGGGGCGTACAGCACCGTGCATCTGCCCCCAAGGCGCACCCCGGCGGCCAGGCGGCGGCCCGCCCGGGCCAGCACCCCGTCCTCTTTGCGGGGCAGCCGGCGCACCAGCCGGGCGTTTGCGAAGAACAGCCGGGCCACGTTTTCCGGCTCATAGACCGAGGAAAGGCCCCGGACACAGATGTTCATTTCAGTTCTCCTTGACGTTGAGATAGGGGTTCGCGGCCTTCTCCTGCCCGAGGGTGGAGAAGGGGCCGTGGCCGGGCAGCACCTGGGTGTCGTCCGGCAGGGGCAGGGCGCGCAGCTTCGCCAGGCTTTTCTGCAGTTCCGGCCAGCTGCCGCCGGCGAGGTCGGTGCGGCCCACATCGCCGGCGAAGAGGGTGTCGCCGGTGAAGAGCAGGCCCTGGCAGTAGAGCACCCAGCTGCCCTTGCTGTGGCCCGGGGTGTGCCAGGTGGTGATGGAAAGGCCCGCCAGGGTAAGCGTGCCGCCGTCGGTGTAGCCCAGGGTGCCGGGGCCGGCGGGCAGCAGCCGGGTGCCGGCCGCGTCCGCCGGGTCCAGATACACCGGGCAGTTCCACCGCTGTTGCAGTTCGGAAAGGCCGGTCATGTGGTCGTAGTGGCCGTGGGTGAGCAGGATGGCCTCCACCGCGGCCCCCTTCTCCCCCGCCAGCGCCTTGTCAAAGGCGGCCAGGGAGGGGGCGGGGTCGATGACCACGGCCCGGTTCCCCTCGCCCAGCAGCACAAAGCTGTTGGTCTCCAGGGGGGCGGGGCCGATGAGATGCAATGCTTTCATACGTCGCTCCTTTTGCCCGCGGCGGCGCGGGGGTGGCTTTTCCCTGTGCCGGGGCGGTTATGCCGCGCCGGGGCGCGGGATGTTTTTTCGGGGGCGGGAGAGTGCGGCTGCCGCCTCTGCCCTTCCCCGCGTTCTTTGCCGTGGGGCAGGCGGGGGCCGCTCACCACTGGTCGGTGTCGATGACGATGGTCACCGGCCCGTCGTTGGCGATGTTCACCAGCATATCCGCCCCGAACTCGCCGTGTTTGACCTCCTTGAGGCCCTGCTTTTCCATCTCGGCCACAAACAGCTCATATGCGTCGATGGACAGCGGCGGCTTTGCCGCCGTGATGTAGCTGGGCCGCTTGCCCTTTTTGGTGTCGCCGTAGAGGGTGAAGTTGCTCACCACCAGGGCGGAATAGCCCAGGTCCACGGCGCTCTTGTTCAGCTTGTTCTCCTCGTCCGGGAAGATGCGCAGATGGGCGCATTTTTCGGCGAGTTTTGGCACGATGTCCAGGGTGTCGGTGTCCTTGACGCCCAGCAGCACCACGATGCCGGGGCCGATGGCCCGGGGTTCTCCCCCGTTCACCGACACGTCCGCTTTTCGCACGCACTGGATGACTGCCCGCATGGTATTTCCTCCTTTGGCCGGCGTATCAGATGCGGATGACCTGGATGACGTCCCGCACCTTGCGCAGTTTCGCCAGCACGCTGTTGAGATGTTCGGTGTTGGAGATGCCCAGGGTGATGCTCATGGAGGCGCGGCCGTTTTCCACCGCGCGGGCGGTCATGGCGTAGATGGGCACCCGCAGCTCGCCCAGGGCCACCGCCACGTCGCCCACCAGGCCGTCCCGGTCCATGGCCACCAGTTCCAGGGTGGCCTGGTAATTCTCCTGTTCGGACGCCTCCCAGTGGGCGGGCACCCAGCGGCCCCGGTTCTCGGGGTTGGACAGGCTGGCCTGCACGTTCTGGCAGCTTTTTTTGTGGATGGACACGCCGAAGCCCCGGGTGATAAAGCCCACGATCTCGTCGCCGGGCAGCGGGGTGCAGCACTTGGCGAACTTGATGGGGCAGTTGTCGATGCCTTCCACCACCACGCCGTCGGTGCTCTTGGTGGTCGTGATGGGGATGTCCGCCAGGACGGCGGGTTTCGGCTGGGCAGCCTTGAGTTTGGCGTACTCGTCCTTGATCTTGCCCATCAGCCGGCTGATCTGCAGCCCGCCGTAGCCCAGGGCGGCGTACATCTCGTCCACCGAGTTGACCCGCTGGCGGCGGGCGATCTCGGCCATGAAGCTGTCCCACTGGTCGTCCGGCACGTTGATGAGGTTGCGGCGCATCTCCTTTTCCAGGGCCTCCCGGCCCTCCTGGATGTTCTCCTCCCGCCGCTCCTTCTTGAACCAGTTGCGGATCTTGTTGCGGGCCTCGCTGGTGGTGACGATCTTCAGCCAGTCGCGGCTGGGGCCCTTGTCCGCCGGGCCGGTGAGGATCTCAATGATCTCGCCGGTGGCCACCTTGTGATCGATGGGCACGATGCGCCCGTTCACCTTGGCGCCGATCATCCGGTTGCCCACCGCCGAGTGGATGGCGTAGGCAAAGTCGATGGCGGTGGCGCCGGCGGGCAGGTTGATCACATCCCCCTTGGGGGTGAAGGCAAAGACCTCCTCGGGCAAAAGGTCGCCCTTGATGTCCTGCAAAAGGCTGCCCGCGTCGTCGCTCTCCCGCTGGCTCTCCAGCAGCTGCCGCACCCAGGCCAGGCGCTCGTCCAGCCGGTCGGAGCCCTGCACCCCCGCCTTGTACTTCCAGTGGGCCGCCACGCCGTACTCGGCCATCTGGTCCATCTCCCGGGTGCGGATCTGCACCTCAAAGGGGATGCCCTCGTGGCCGATGACGGTGGTGTGCAGCGACTGGTAGCCGTTGGGTTTGGGGGTGGAGATGTAGTCCTTGAAGCGGTTGGGGATGGGGTGGTACATGTCGTGGATGATGCCCAGGGCGTTGTAGCACTCGGCCACCGTGTCCAGGATGATGCGCACCGCGTAGACGTCGTAAATTTCGGCGAAGTCCCGGTCCTGGATGAACATCTTGCGGTAGATGCCGTAGACGCTCTTCACCCGGCTCTTCATGGTGGCGTTCTCCATGCCGTTCTCCGCCAGGCGCTGCTGGATGAGCCGGCTGGTGTCGGCCACGAAGGCCTCGCCGCCTGCCCCCGCCAGCAGGTCCTTGATCTCCTGGTAGCCCACCGGGTCCAGATACCACAGGCTCCGGTCCTCCAGTTCCTCCTTGATGTTGCTGATGCCAAGGCGGTGGGCGATGGGGGCGTAGACCTCCATCGTCTCCAGGGCTTTGTCCCGCCGCTTCTGCTCGGGCCAGGCGTCGCCGGTGCGCATGTTGTGCAGCCGGTCGCACAGCTTGATGATCATCACCCGCACGTCCTGGCTCATGGCCAGCAGCATCTTGCGCAGGTTCTCCGCCTGCTGCTCCTCCACGCTGGAGAACTTGATCTTGGTCAGCTTGGTGACGCCGTCCACCAGGCGGGCCACGTCCGGCCCGAACTGCGCCTGGATGTCCTCCAGGGCGGTGGCGGTGTCCTCCACCACGTCGTGCATCAGCGCGGCGGCCAGGCTCTCGGTGTCCATGCCCAGCTCCACCAGCAGCAGCGCCACGTTCAGCGGGTGGCAGATATACGGCTCGCCCGAGCGGCGCTTTTGCCCGGCGTGGGCTTTGTCCGCCAGGGCGAAGGCCTTATCCAGCATGGCGAGATCGTAGGGGCGGCCGGTGTCCACCACCGCCTTTTTCAGATCGTCGTAGGTGATATAGTTTGCCATGGATCATTCCTCCAGCGCTTTCAGAATGGGCGCGGCAAAGAGGTCTTTTTTCCCCTCCACCGCCACCGGGGCCAGGTGCCTGGCGCCGTTCTCCCGGCGCACCTGCACCAGGCCCAGCTGCCGCAGGGCCTTGAGGCCCACCAGGGTGCGGCCGGTGTGCTCCGCGCCCATGCGGGCCAGCAGGGGCGCGAGATCGTCCACCGAGACGCCCCCCTTTTGGATGAGGCGGTAGAGCGCCGCGATGTGGGCCCGGTCGGGCAGCAGGAGACGCTTTTCCTCCCCGGAGAGGGATGCGCCGTTGTTGAAGGCCTCATAGAGGTTTGCCTGCCGCACCGCCTCGTCGGACAGGCCCGCCGGGCGCAGCGCGCGCACCCGGGCGGAGATCTGGGGGCCGTTTTTGCCCTCGTAGACCGACAGGCTCAGCGCCGCGTCCACCCGGTCGCCCGGCCGGTAGGCCAGCTGGGCGGGGGCGGTGCCGAAGCAGACGGCGAACAGGCTGCCGCCGCCCTGCCGCAGGCGCAGCCGGGTGTGCTTGCCGTCGCTCACCGGGTAGACCCCGTCCACCGCCGCGTCCCCCAGGAAAAAGACGGGGGCGGGGTTGTCGTGGCCGCAGGGGGCCAGGTAGTCAAGGCTCTCCACGTCCGCCACCGTCAGCGTGTCCAGCCGCACCGCGGCGTCCAGCCGCAGGGGCGGCGCCTGGAGCACCGGGTACTCTTTGGCGGCGTATTCGTTGATGGCCCGGCGCAGCGCCGGGATGTCCTGCTGGCGCACCGACAGCCCCGCCGCCATGGCGTGCCCGCCGAAGCGGATGAGCAGCGGCGCGCAGGCGCTGATGGCCCCGTGGAGATGAAAGCCGGGCACGCTGCGACCCGAGCCCTTGCCCTCGCCGTTCTGGATGCTGATGACCAGCGTGGGCTTGCCGTACTTTTCCACCAGGCGGCTGGCCACGATGCCGATGACGCCGGGGTGGAACCCCTCGCCCCACACCAGCAGCACCCGGTCCCGCAGGCGGGAGGGGTCGGCGGCGATCTGGGCCTCGGCCTCCGAGAGGATGGCCTGCTCGGCGGCCTGCCGGTCGGCGTTGGCCTGGCACAGCCGGGCGGTGAGGGCCTGGGCCTTTTCAAAGTCCTCGCACAGCAGCAGCTGCAGGGCGGTGGAGGCGGTCTCCATTCGGCCGGCGGCGTTGAGCCGCGGGGCCAGCGCGAAGCTGATGTTCTCGGAGGTGACGGGTTTATCGCCCAGGCCGCAGCCCTCCAGCAGGGCCACCAGGCCGGGGCGCTCGCAGTTTTCCAGCGCGGCCAGGCCGTGCTTCACGATGGTGCGGTTCTCGCCGGTGAGGGGCATCACGTCCGCCACCGTGCCGATGGCCGCCAGGTCCCCGCACTGTTCCAGCAGCTCCTCGGGGGGGCAGCCGTCCAGCGCGGCGCACAGTTTGAAGGCCACCCCCGCGCCGGACAGGCACTTGAAGGGGCTTTCGTCATCGGCGCGGGCGGGGTCCACCACGGCGGCGGCTTCGGGCAGCGTTTCGCCGGGCAGGTGGTGGTCGGTGACCACCACATCCACCCCCAGTTCGGCCGCCCGGGCGATCTCCCGCACGGCCGACACGCCGTTGTCCACCGTGACGATGAGTTTGAACCCCTTTTCCGCCAGGCTCTCCACGATGGGCACCGTCAGGCCATAGCCCTCCTCGTCCCGGCTGGGCAGCTTGCAGCGCACGTTGGCGCCCATGCCCCGCAGATGCTCGAAGAGCAGCGCGGTGGCGGTGACGCCGTCCACATCGTAATCGCCGAAGATGACGATGGCCTCGCCCCCGTCCACCGCTTTCAGGATGCGGGCCGCCGCCCGGTCCATATCCTTCAGGGCAAAGGGATCGCTCAGGGGAGCGTCCTCGGTGAGGAAGGCCATGGCCTTCTGGGGCGTGTCCAGCCCCCGGGCCACGAGGATGCGCGCCAGCAGGCCGGGCGCGCCGATGGCCGCGGCCAGTTTGGCCACGGTCGTCTCGTCGGGCTTCGGTACCTGCCAGGTGCGGAAATTCATAGATGTGCGCTCCTTATCGAGGGGATTTGTATTCCGCCAGCCCGTCCTGGGCCAGCATGGTCTGCATCGCGCTGATCTCGCTGGAGATGTCCAGCGCGGTGTCGGTGAGAAGGTCGTTGCGAAGGTTGTCAAAGGCGGTGTTCAGGGTGGCGAGGATGCCGCCGATCTCCTGCCGGATGTTGCCCGCCGCCTGGCCCTGCTGGTCCTTCACGTCCGCGTAGGTGCGCAGCAGCTTGAGGGTGGTGGGCATGTAGTAGCGGGCGAACTTGCGCACCTTGCCGGCGCTGGCCGGGTGGGCCTTCACCCAGTTCTGGATGTCGGCGGCGGTGACGCGCATGTGCAAAAGGCTGTCCCGCAGTTCGGGCTGGTCGGTCATGTTCTGGATGTGCTCGCCCAGCAAAAGGTCAAAGTCGCTGCACTGCTGCAGCAGTTCCGCCAGTTCGTTGGTGCCGGCGGGCGCCGCCTCGGCCCGGGCGGCGGCCTCCTGCCGCCGCTGCAGGGCGCGGTAGTCCGCGGCATGGATGAAGAACACGCCCTCCTCGTCGTCCACAAAGGAATCGGGCAGCCAGTTCTGGCGGATCATCCGGTCCAGGTCTTTTTTGACGAAGCTCACCGGCCGGCGCACCGCCTCGGCCAGGCGCTGCAGCGGCACCGAGCGGTCGGCGCCCATGGCGGCAAGGTAGCGGCGCAGCCGCGCCCGCCGCGCCGGCTGGCCGAAGGCCCACCGGGCGGTGAAGCCGAAGGCCGCGGTGAGGGCAAGGAGGAACAGCATCCCCACGAAGCTGATCGCGTCCCAGAAGATGACAAGGGAGATAACGGTGCCCAGCGCGGACAGGCCGGTGAACAGCGCGCAGCAGACGGCCAACGTGCCGCCGAAGATGCACAGGCCGTCCCGCAGGCCGCTTGCCAGGTTCGACCCCGCCTGGTTCACCCGGGACGCCAGGGCGTCCCCCGCCCGGCGGGCGGGCTGCGGGGCCGGGCGGGGCCGGGCCGCGCTTTGGGCGGTGTTTTTCCGCACCTCCCGGGCCGCGTCGCTCAGCGCGCCGCCCACCTCCCGGGTGGCCTTGCCCAGGGCGCTGCCCACCTCTTTGGCGATGACCTTGCCCATCTCGTGAATGCTTTGCACAAGTTCCTGGGTGGGGTCGGCGGGAGACGGCGCGCCGCCGGGCCGCCCCTGGTTGGGCTGATCCGGCTCCGGAGGCTTTGTGCCAAAGCCCGGGAACTGATTGCTGAAGGCCTGCTGCGCCCGCTGCCGCAGCATCCGCTCATACTGATAGGGATCCTTTTTCTGATCGGCCATGATGGCCACCCTCCTTTCGGGGATATCTCTGCGTCCCGGGGACACATGGTTTCACGGCGGGGGCGCACTGCCCTCGATGAGGGCCCGGGCCGCCCGCAGGCCGTCCACCGCGGCGCTCATGATGCCGCCGGCGTAGCCCGCGCCCTCGCCGCAGGGGTAGAGCCCGGGCAGCGAGAGGCACTGAAGGTCGGCGCCCCGCTCCAGCCGAATCGGGCTGGAGGTGCGGGTCTCCAGGCCGGTGAGCACCGCCGACGGGCCGGCGTAGCCGGGCAGCTTGCGGTCAAAGGCGGCAAGCCCCTGCCGCAGGCCCTCCGCCAGTTCGGCGGGCAGCAGGCTGCCCAGATCAAAGGGGCGCACTCCCCGGTCGTAGGTGGGCACCACCGGGCCGGGGACCAGCCGGCCCTCCCCCTTGAGAAAGCTTTGCAGGTTTTCGGCCGGGGCGGTGTAGTCGCCGCCGCCCGCCTTAAAGGCCGCCTGCTCCAGCTGCCGCTGGAAGGCCACCGCCTTCATCGGGTCGCCGCCGAAATCGGCGCCGTCCACGCTGATGACCACCGCCGCGTTGGCGTTTTTGCCCGCCCGGGCGTGGTAACTCATGCCGTTGGTGAGCACGCCGCCCTCCTCGCTGGCGGCGGCCACCACCTGCCCGCCGGGGCACATGCAGAACGTATAGACGCACCGCCGGCCCACATGGTGACTGAGCTGGTACTCCCCCGGCGGCAGCGCCGGGTGGCCGGCGGCGGCATGGTAGAGGCCCCGGTCGATGTCCGCCTGCAGGTGCTCGGCCCGAAAGCCCACCGAAAAGGGCTTGGCCGAAAGGGGCAGACCCCTTTGGGCCAGCATGGCGAAGGTGTCCCGGGCGGAGTGGCCCACCGCCAGCACCAGCCGCTGGCAGGCCAGGGGGCCGGCGGCGGTCTCCGCGCCCGCCAGCCGCCTATTTTTCACCACAAGGCCGGTGAGGGCGGTGTCAAAGAGCACCCGCCCGCCCAAAGCCTCGATCTCGGCGCGGATGGAGGCGATGATCCCCCGCAGCAGGTCGGTGCCCACATGGGGCTTCTGCTTCCAGGCGATCTCCTCCGGCGCGCCGTGGGCCAGCAGGGTATCGGTGACAAAGCCGCACAGCTCATCCCCGATGCGGGTGGTGAGCTTGCCGTCGGAAAAGGTGCCCGCGCCCCCCTCGCCGAACTGGATGTTGGCCTCCGGGTCCAGGGGGCCGCCGGCGAAAAAGCGCTCCACCGCCGCCACCCTTCTTTCCAGGGCCGGGCCCCGCTCCAGCACCAGCGGGCGGTAGCCCGCCCTGGCCAGCGCCAGCGCGGCGAACAGGCCCGCGGGCCCCAGGCCCACCACCACCGGCGGGCTTTCCAGCGGCGCGCCGCCGGGCACCGGGCGGTATTCGGCGTGGCGGGCCAATGCAACGCAAGGCGCGGAACCGGCCAGGGCCAGTTCCGCACCTTCGTCCTTGAGGCGCACGCCGATGGTGTATACCAGGGAGGGCCGGCCGCGGCGGGCGTCCACCGAGAGGCGGGCCACGCCGGCGCCGGCCACATCACCGGGCCGTACTTTCAAGATCTTCCGCGCCCGCTCCGCCGCCTCGGCCTCCGGCCGGGGCGTGTCCAGGGGCAGGCGCACCCCGCGCACCAGCAGCATCAGCCCTGCGCCCCGCTGGCGCTCACCTGGCACTCCACCGAGTAGCTGCCGGTGGCGAAGATCGTGGTGGAGGCCGGGATCTGGATGCTGGCGGCCAGCTTTTCCCGGCCCTCGGCGATCTGGATGTCGGAGGCGTCCACCACCGCCACCACGCTGTTGGGGCTGAGGGACTCCAGTTCCTCCTCCGGGCCCACCAGCGTCACATTGCTGATGCGGGAATCCAGCGCCTTGATCGTCATGTTGGCGGGCTGGTTGATCACCCGGATCTGGCTGACGTTGATGGTCTTGGTGGTGTATCCCTGGACGTTGAAGGTGAGGTTCACCGTGGTGATGTTGTCGCGGCTCTCCACCCCCTTGGGCAGGTTCACCTGCAGCTGATAGACCTTGTCCAGCTGGAAACTGGACAGATCAAAGTCGCTGACGGTGATCTCGGTGAGGTTCTGGATCACCGACGGCCGGCCGGAGACCACCATGGTCTGCTGGCTGAGGGTGTAGTTCAGCGACGTGAGATCGAAGTTGGGGGGATAGTTGATGAAGTTGACGCTCAGCGGCAGTTCGGCGTTCTGGTAGACCGTGAGGTTCACGTCCACGATGGAGTTGTCCAGGCTGGAGAACTCCAGCTGCATGGGCTGGTTGTTGGCGTCCCGCACCTCCAGGGTGACGGTGGCGATCTTGCTGGTGGAGAGGTTCTCCAGATCGGTGCTGCCGGGCACCTTGGCCACGATGCTGCCGATCTTCTCCACCTCGCTCTCCGGCCCGCGCACCGTGACGATGGCGGGGGCGGCGGTGGTGCTGTGGAGCACATAGCCGTCGGCGATGGTGATCTGCTGGTCCATCTCCACCTGCACGTTGAACTCCTTGCTCTCGATGGTGTCGAACACCACAGTGACGGTGTCGGTGGTGGAGGCGCTCACCCGGGAGGCGCTGTTGCCCAGCACCCGCACCAGCAGGTTCAGCTCCCAGGTGCCCGCGCCCTTGACCACCGAGTAGTCGGGATAGACCAGCACGTTGTCCGCCGTGAGGCCGTAGACGTCGGTGCCGTTGCCGGCAAGGTCCACCGTGACCTGGGCCATGGGGTCGTTGATGATGTCCAGCCCCAGCGCCGTGTACATCTGGCTGTCCTGGTCAAAGTTCACCGGCACGCCCTTGAGTTTGGTGTCCTGGTTGGGGTCGATGAAGACGGTGACGATGGTCCAGATCATCAGCGCGATGACCAGCGAGAGCAGGATGTTCAGGCCCCGGTTATTCAGAATGGAACGGTCAATCTTTCTTTTTTTCATGTTTCCCTCTCCAGAACAGGGCTTTTTTCGGTTCCTTCTCCTCGGGAGGCACCAGTTCCTCCTGCAGAAGGTTGAACAGGTTCTGCCGGTCCAGCCGGCGGATGAGCACCCCGTTTTTGGCCATGGAGATGATGCCGGTCTCCTCGCTGACCACCACCACCACGGCGTCGGAATTTTCGCTCATGCCCAGGGCCGCCCGGTGGCGGGTGCCCATGTCCTTGCCGATCTCCAGGTTGTCCGACAAAGGCAAGACGCACCCCGCCGCCTTGAGGGTACCGTCCCGCACCACCACCGCGCCGTCGTGCAGCGGGGTGCCCTCGTAGAAGATGGTGCCCAAGATCTCCGGGTTCACGTCGGCGTTGATGGCGGTGCCGGTGCGGATGATCTCCGAGAGGTTGGAACCCCGCTCCAGCACGATCAGCGCGCCGGTGTTGGTGTCGCTCAGCTGCTCCGCCGCGTCGCAGATGGCAAGGCAGGCGTTCTGCCACTTGCCCCGCAGGCTGGGATCGGTGCGGCGGCTGTGGAACAGCCCCGCCGCCCATTTATCCGTGCGGCCCACCTGCTCCAGCGCCCGGCGCAGTTCCGGCTGGAACAGCACGATCAGGGCCAGAAAGCCGATCTGCAGCACCGCGTTCATCAGATAGGTCACGGTGCGCAGCTCCAGCGCATAGGCAAAGGCATAGCCCACCAGCACCACCACAGCGCCCTTGGCCACCTGGGCCGCCCGGGTCTTGCGCACCAGGGCGATCACCTCGTAGACCACGAAGGCGACGATCAGGATGTCCAGGATGTTGCGCGGGTCCTGGGTGATGGCGCGGAAATTGTGGAACACCATGGACAGCGTCCCGCTTTGAAACCAGTCTGGCAAGCCAAGCCCTCCCTTTCAGGCGTTTCAGCGCGGCAGCGCGCCGAAAATCTCATCCTTCAGTATAACATACCGCTCTTTTCTTGAAAACACATTTTTGGGGCATCTTTACATAATTTACACATTCCCGCCTTCCAGCAGGGCCACCGCGTGCGCCGCGATGCCCAGGCCCTCGCCGGTAAACCCCAGGTGCTCCTCGGTGGTGGCCTTCACGCTCACCGCCCCCGCCTCCATGCCCAGCGCGGCGGCGAGGTTTTGGGCCATGGCGGGGATGTGGGGCGCCAGCTTGGGCGCCTGGCAGAGGATGGTGGCGTCCACGTTCACCGGCTTCCAGCCTTTTTGGGCCAGCAGCGCCGCCACGCGGCGGGCCAGGGCCAGGCTGTCCGCCCCCTTGTAGGCGGGATCGGTGTCCGGGAAGTGTTTGCCGATGTCCCCCAGGGCCGCCGCGCCCAGCAGGGCGTCCATCACCGCGTGGGTGAGCACGTCCGCGTCCGAGTGGCCCAGAAGGCCCTTTTCATAGGGGATCTTCACCCCGCCCAGGATGAGGTCCCGCCCCTCCACCAGTTTATGTACGTCGTAGCCGTGGCCGATGCGCATGGCCTTCTCTCCTTTCAGGTCATCGGGGGTGGTGATCTTGTAGTTTTCGTACTCGCCCGCCACCAGCCGCACCGGCCGGCCCGCCCGCTCGAACAGCTGGCAGTCGTCGGTGACCGCCTCGTCGCCGGCCAGCGCCAGATAGGCCGCCCGGTCAAAGCACTGGGGGGTCTGCATGGCGAAGAGTTTTTCCCGGGGCGGGGTGCTCTCCACAAAGCCGGCGGCGTCCGCCGCCTTGACGGTGTCCTTCACCGGCACCGCCGGGGCCGCCGCGCCCGTCACCGCCGCCGCCTCCAGCGCCCGGGTGATCACCCCTTCGCTCACAAAGGGGCGGGCCGCGTCATGGATGGCCACCAGCTGCCCCTGCGCCGCCCGCACGCCGGCCAGGGCGCTGAGGGCCCGGGTGGCTCCGCCCCGCACCAGCGTCACCGGTTTTCGGCAGCGGGCCGCCGCCGCCCGGGCGGCGGTCTCGTCCGCCCCGGTGACGATCACCAGCTCGGTCACAAGGGGGTGGCGGTCAAAGGCCGCCACGCTGGCGGAGAGCACCGTGCCCCCGCCCAGCGGAGCCGCCAGCTTGTCAAACCCCATCCGGCGGGACGAACCCGCCGCCACCAGCACCGCCGTGACCGTCTGTTTCATTGTGCAGCCCTCCGCTTTGATCCGTTGTCTTTTGTATATTATTATAATGGATATACACAAAAAAATCCACCGGCGGTTGCCGGTGGACAGGGCGTTCCTTGTTCGGATGTCTCACGCCCGGCGCTGTTTTTTGTCCAGACGCATCTTGTCGGCGATCATGGCGATGAACTCCGAGTTGGTAGGCTTGCCCCGCAGGTTGTGGATGGTGTAGCCGAAGTAGCTGTTCAGCACCTCCACGTCACCCCGGTCCCAGGCCACCTCGATGGCGTGGCGGATGGCCCGCTCCACCCGGCTGGCGGTGGTGCCGTTCTGCTTGGCGATCTGGGGATAAAGGCGCTTGGTGACGGCGTTGATGTAGTCCGGGTCGGCGGCGGTGAGCAGGATGGCGTCCCGCAAAAACTGGTAGCCCTTGATGTGGGCGGGCACCCCGATCTGGTGCAGGATCTCGGTGACCACCATCTCGTCACTGCCGCCGGCGCGGCTCGCTGCGGCGGCGGTGCCGGCGCGGGTGACCCGGCTCACCAGGCTGGTCTCGTCAAAGGGTTTGAGGAAGTAAAAGGCGAAGCCGCTGTCCAGCAGTTCCTGCTCCAGCTGCTCGTTCTGAAACGCGCCGGTGACGTAAAACTGGGCGTGGCCGCCCTCCTGTTCATAGCGCTGTTTCACCGAGATGGCGTCCAGCCCGGGCATGAAGGCGTCCAGCAGCACCGCCTGGGGCCGCTGGCTGCGCAGCGCTTCCAATGCCGCCGCGCCGTTCTTCTCGCACACATGCACCTCCACGCCCTTGGCCTCCAGGGCCGCCTTGCAGGCCGCGGTACAGCCCGCGCCGGTATCCGTCATCAGGAATTTGATCGGTTCCATTTTCTCTTCCTCCAAATTGTGTATTTCCCTTAACGAAACCAATTTTACCATATATTACCAATTTATGCAAGACTTTTTTCGTCCCTGCGCCACCAAACGCGCCCCTTTGCGGGCCAAATGCGCTGCAAAGCGTCTTTTTATGCGGCTTTGCGCGCGGCGGCCGCGTCGGCGCTGGCCAGCATATTCTCGGCAAAAATGCCAAAACCGCGGGTGGGATCGTTCACCAGCACATGAGTCACCGCGCCCACCAGCCGGTCGTTCTGCACGATGGGGCTGCCGCTCATGCCCTGCACGATGCCGCCGGTGGCCGCCAGCAGTGTGGGGTCGGTGATGCGCAGCACCATGTTCCGGTTGGGGTCCTCCTCGGTGAGGGAGACCCGCTCGATGACGGCGTCGTACCAGGCGGGCTCCTGGCCGTCGATGGTGGTGAGGATGCGGGCGGGGCCTTCGTACACCTCCTGCGCCTGGGCCACCACCATGTCCTGACCGTCCAGCACCCGGCGGATGGTACCGTAAACACCGGTGGCCCCGTTGATGAGGATGTCGCCCATGGCCGGCTCGCCGGTGAAGCGGCCCTTCAGTTCGCCGGGCGCGCCCGCCGCGCCCGCCGCGTAGCCGGTAATGGTGACCGGCGCCACCTCGCCGCTGAGCAGCGTGATGGACTGGCCGGTGTCGGCGTCGCTGATGGAGTGGCCCAGGCCGCCGTAGATGCCGGTGGAATTGTCCACAAAGGTGAGGGTGCCGATGCCGGCGGAGGAATCCCGCACCCACATCCCCGCCCGCCAGGAACCGGTGTCCGCGTCCTGCACGGGCTGCAGCGCGGCGGTGTGCTGCGCGCCGTCCCGGGTGTAGACCAGCTGTACCGACCGGCCTTCCGACGCCTGGATGGCGGCGCTGACATCGTCGTTGTCCACGGTTTTTTGCCCGTCGATGCTCACGATCACATCCCCCATCTTCAGGCCCGCCGCCTTGGCCGGGTTCGCCATGCCGCCGGTGGTGCGGATGTCGGTAAAGGCCACCACCATGGCGCCGTCGGAGAACATCTTGATGCCGAAGGGCGTGCCGCAGACGGTGACTGCCCGGCGGTCCACCACCACCGCCCGCACCGTCTTCACCGGGATGCCCCCCAGCACCGACAGGGTCACGTTGTAGCTGCCGCCGGCGGGCACCGCCTGGGCGGCGGCGGCGCCCTTGGGCTCCAGCGGCACGATCCAGGGCATCTGTGCCAGCGACAGCGTCTGCCCCTGGGGCACCATAAATGTATCGGGCAGCTGGGTGTAAAGATAGGTAAGGCAGCCCAGGGCCAGCGCGGCTGCGCCTGCCGCCAGCGTCAGGCAGCGCCTGAGGAATGTGAGCATACGAATCGACCTCCCCGCCGGGGCAGCCTTCGCCCCGGTTGATCGGCCCGGCGGCAGACGCCGCCGGGCCCTGGTGATTAGTATGCGCAGCTTCCGGCGGATTATTGCGGCCCCGGCAAAGAAGGGCGGACGCTCCCGGGCTTTGCCGATTGACAAACCCGCCGGGGGCTGGTACACTGAAAAATACGTTTGGGGGCCGAAAAACAGGCCGCGAACCATCGCGCGGGTATGGCGGAATTGGCAGACGCGCCAGACTTAGGATCTGGTACTTCGGTGTGCAGGTTCGACCCCTGTTACCCGCACCAAAAAAGGACGTGCTTTGCGGCACGTCCTTTTTTCTTTATTATGTTATGATGCTTATGATGCGGCGTTTTCAGCGGGGCAGCAAAAGAAGCGCGGCGACCACGCCGACCACCACAAGGCAGCCCAGCACCACCCACAGCGCGGCGTAGGAGTTCTTTTTCTTTTGCCGCCGGACCGGGACATAATCGTCGTCGTCATCCTGCTTCCGTTTGGCCTGTGCCGGCTGCGAAGCCGACTTCTTCATCTTCTCGTAGCCCATGATCACCCGGACGTTCTCGTCCAGCGCCTCACCGCATTGCTCGCAGAAAAAGCGCTCTTCATCGTTCAGGTGGCCGCAGCGCGCGCATTTCTTCGCCATAGTATAACCCCGTTTCTCAACTCCTTGTCGATAAATTTATTGTATATGCCCGTCATCCCTTCTGTCAAGCGTCCGGGACGGATTTCCCGGGATTTTTCCCTCTGTGCGGTCCCGACGCCGCCGTCCTTTCTGTTGTGACGGGCAAAGAGATGCGGCGCCCGAAAGCCGGGGGCGCCTCCGCCGCCCGGGTGCCGCCGGTCTTTCTCGCCGCACCTCCTGTTACCGGCGCCCCGGCCGGATCACCTCTCCCGTTCCAGTTTTAAAACGGACACCGTGGCCGCTCCGGACCGACTCATCACGTTGCTGTTGTAGGTCAGGGTAAAACTTGTCTGCGCCGGCACCTGGATGATGATGGAGTTGGAGCCGCAGGCGCTGGAAAGCGCAGCGCCTGTTTTAAAATAAACGCCGTACAGCAGATTGGAGGTGCCATTGTAAGACGGGGTGACCTGCATGTATCCAGCTTCTTCCAGGATCGCCGACACACTGTAGGTGACGCAATAGTACCCCGGGGCAAGCTCGATCCGGCTCTCGTCCCCGAGCACGATGTTCCCCGTGGGGTCTTCCGTGCCGGGCAGCAGCGGGATGGGCTGCCCGTTTTCAAACCGCCGTTCGAACATGAAGAACGATGCAAAACAGTCCTCCGCAGACTCGCCCTGCGGGCCCTGGGGTCCCTGTTCGCCCTGCGGGCCCTGAGGGCCTTGCTCGCCCTGCGGGCCCTGAGGCCCCGGTTCGCCCCGCGGGCCCTGGGGACCTTGTTCGCCCTGCGGACCCTGAGGGCCTTGTTCTCCCTGCGGGCCCTGGGGACCTTGTTCGCCCTGCGGGCCCTGGAGGCCTTGTTCTCCTTGTGGGCCCTGGGGGCCTTGCTCGCCCTGTGGGCCCTGAGGCCCCGGTTCACCCTGCGGGCCCTGGGGACCTTGTTCTCCCTGCGGGCCTTGAGGCCCCTGTTCGCCCTGCGGGCCTTGAGGCCCCTGTTCGCCCTGCGGGCCTTGAGGCCCCTGCTCGCCCTGCGGGCCCTGGGGACCTTGTTCGCCCTGCGGGCCCTGAGGCCCCGTTTCCCCCTGCGGGCCTTGGGGACCTTGTTCTCCCTGCGGGCCTTGAGGCCCCGGTTTTCCCTGTGTACAGCCGCATCCGCAGCAGTCATGCGGACGTTCCCAATATGTCTTGAACGCACAGGATCTGCGTCCGGTTTTGTCCTTTTCCATACTGCTCTCACCCCATAACCAGAATGTTTTGTTACAGTATATGTCCGGGGCATGACCCCCGTGCCCCCTGCCGCTTTTTCAAAAGCGCACCCCTCCCCCCGCGGATCGCCCGCAGCGCCTGCGCCGCCCCCACCGCCGGCAAAAGTGCACTTTCCACAAACACACCGGCCCGTTTTTTAGTTTTGCAGTGCAATCTGCTAAAGTGATAAATTTTTTATTTAACTATGTCCAGAAAAATATTGACATCCTCTTTTCGGAGTGGTATATTTGACGAAATTGAATATGAAGGCTGTGACGAAGAATGGCCGGGGTTGGCCCGCTGCAGAGAGCCGGTGGTCGGTGTGAACCGGCGCGGTACCCCCCAATGCCTCTCCCTTCCGAGCCGGAGCCTGAACCTCCCCCATGGGGTCAGTAGGGTGTCCCGCGAATGCTGCGTTAACGCATAGAGGTTGTTTGACTTCGAACAAAAGCAAAGGCTGTGACGAAGACGGACCCGCAACGAATTTCCCAGAGAGCCGGGGGTGGTGTGATCCCGGTAAAGGACTGCGGCGCTCCCATCCCTTCCGAGCCGGAGGCCCCAAAGGCGAAGAGCCGAGTAGGCGCCCCCCGAGAGTGCTGCGTCAGTGCATAGAAGTTTGTGGACTTCGAAGAGGTGGCGGATCTTTGTATCCGCAATTTGAGTGGTACCGCGAGTGTAGAACTTACACCCGTCTCAAAGCAAAATTCGCTTTGAGATGGGTGTTTTTCGTTTCAGGGCAGTGTGGAAAGGGGAAAAAACATGTTATCTCTCGACAAAGTATTCGACGCCCAGCGGGTGCTGAAAAGCATCGTGCGGGAAACGGCGGTGGTCAGGGCCTACGGCATCGCGCCGGAATGCGAACTGTACCTAAAGCCGGAAAACCTGCAGATCACCGGCTCCTTCAAGGTGCGGGGCGCGGGCTACAAGATCGCCATGCTCACCGAAGAGGAAAAGGCGCGGGGCGTCATCGCCTGCTCGGCGGGCAACCACGCCCAGGGCGTTGCGCTGGCGGCTTCCAAAAACGGCATCAAGTCGCTGATCTGCCTGCCGGACAGCGCCCCCATCTCCAAGGTGGAGGCCACCAAAGCTTTCGGCGCGGAGGTCTGCCTGGTGGAAGGCTGCTACGACGACGCCTACCAGAAGGCGCTGGAGCTGAAGGAGGAAATGGGCTACACCTTCGTACATCCCTTTGACGACGAGAACGTCATCGCCGGCCAGGGCACCGTTGCCCTGGAGATCCTGGCCGATCTGGACAACATCGACGCCATCATCGTGCCGGTGGGCGGCGGCGGCCTCATTTCCGGCATCGCCTACACCGCCAAGCAGATCCGCCCGTCGGTGAAGGTGTACGGCGTGCAGGCGGCGGGCGCGCCCAGCATGTTCAACTCCATCCGGGACGGCGCCATCGAGTGCCTGGACAGCGTGCAGACCATCGCCGACGGCATCGCGGTGAAGCAGCCGGGCGAAAACACCTTCCAGCTGGTGCACGACTATGTGGACGACATCGCCCTGGTCAGCGACGACGAGGTGGCCTCGGCCATCCTGGCGCTGATGGAAAAGCAGAAGATGATCGCCGAGGGCGCGGGCGCCGTTTCGGTGGCCGCGGCCATGTTCGGCAAGTTCCCGCTGGCGGGCAAGCGGGTGGTGAGCGTTGTATCCGGCGGCAACATCGACGTGACCAGCCTCTCCCGGGTCATCGACCGGGGCCTGCTCAACAGCGGCCGGTCCTCCAGCCTGCTGATCGAGCTGATCGACAAGCCCGGCCAGCTGAAGGACATCTCCCGCATCATCGCCGACTGCGGCGGCAACGTCACCGGCGTGCATTACGAAAAAGGCGCCACCGAGAGCGTGCACGGGGTGTTCCTGCGCATCGACATGGAGACCCGCGACTTCGACCATGTGAAGCTCATCACCGACTCTCTCAAGGCCGAACACTTCAAGATCGTTTGACATCCCCCGCCTTCCGGCGGATAAGACCACAACAAAGGAGGAAACACCATGATCCTTTCCGGCGCAGACATTCTTGTGAGGGCCCTCATCGAACAGGGGGTGGACACCGTCTTCGGCTACCCGGGCGGCCAGATCCTGAACGTCTACGACAGCCTGTATAAATACCAGAGCGAGATCACCCATGTACTCACCGCCCACGAACAGGGCGCCGCCCACGCGGCGGACGGCTACGCCCGCACCACCGGCAAGGTGGGGGTGGTGATCTCCACCTCCGGCCCGGGCGCCACCAACCTGGTCACCGGCATCGCCACCGCCTACCTGGACTCCGTGCCCATGGTGGCGCTGTGCGGCAACGTGTCCACCACCCAGATCGGCACCGACAGCTTCCAGGAGATCGACATCACCGGCGTGACGCTGCCCATCACCAAGCACAACTACTTTGTGGGCTCGGTGGACGAACTGGCGGACACCGTGCGCGAGGCCTTCCGCCTGGCCCAGTCCGGCCGACCGGGGCCGGTGCTCATCGACGTGCCCAAGGACGTGCAGACCGCCCTGTGCGAGTACGAGGCGCAGCCGCCGGTGAAGGCGGATGAGCCCATGGCCGCCAAGGAACTGCGGGTAGAGCAGGCGGCCGCCCTGATCAACGCCGCCCGCCAGCCCTTTGTCTACTTTGGCGGCGGCCTTGTGGCCGCCGGGGCCCAGGAGGAGATGCTGGCGCTGGCCGACAAGCTGGACGCGCCCATCGGCTGCTCCCTCATCGGCGTCTCCGGCATCCCCACCGACCATCCCCGCTTTCTCGGGATGCAGGGCATGCACGGCCACTACGCCAGCAGCCTGGCCCTGCACAACGCCGACCTGATCATCTCTCTGGGCGTGCGCTTCAACGACCGGGTCACCGGCGACCGCTCCCGGTTCGCCCCCGGCGCGCGGATCGTGCAGATCGACGTGGACGGCTCGGAACTTTCCAAAAACGTGCCCGCCGCGGTGGGCCTGCGGGGGGACGTAAAGCAGACGCTGCAGCGGCTGCTGCCCCTGGTGCACGAGGTCAAGAACCCCGAATGGCAGGACAAGATCGCCCGGCTGCGGGCGGAAGAAGCCGCCAGCCTTGACCGGCGGGAGGGCCTCACCCCCCGCAACGCCATCCTGGCGCTGAACAAATTCCTGGGCGAGAACACCCCGGTGGCCACCGACGTGGGCCAGCACCAGATGTGGGCGGCCCAGAACCTGGCTTTCAAACGGCCGCGGCGCTTTGTCTCCAGCGGCGGGCTCGGCACCATGGGCTACGGCATGGGCGCGGCCATCGGCGCGGCCTTCGGCACCCGGGAGCGCAGTGTGCTGGTGACCGGCGACGGCTCCTTCGGGATGTGCCTCAACGAACTGGCCACCGCCGTGACCTACCGGGTGCCCATGGTCATCCTGCTGATGAACAACGGGGTGCTGGGCATGGTGCGCCAGTGGCAGACTCTGTTCTACGGCAAGCGCTACTCCAACACCATCCTGAACCGCAAGACCGACTTTGTGGCGCTGGCCAAGGCCTTCGGAGCCGAGGGTGAGGCCGCCGGCACGCTGGAGGAGTTGAACGCCGCGCTGGGCCGGGCCTTCGCCGCCGACGGCCCCTACCTGATCGACTGCGCCATCGAAAAGGACGAATTTGTGCTTCCCATGCTGCCCCCCGGCGGCAGCGTGGACGACATCATTGTAAAGGTGGGTGACGACAGATGAACCGATACACCATCGCGGTGCTGGTGCGCAACCAGTTCGGCGTTCTGAACCGGGTGACCAGCATGTTCCGCCGCCGTCAGTTCAACATCAGCGCGCTGACCGTGAGCGAGACCGAATCCAACGAGTACTCCCGCATCACCGTCGTCTTTGACGGCGAGGAGGTGAAAAAGCAGCAGCTGGTCAACCAGCTGTACAAGTTGCCGGACGTGGTGTCCATCGAGGAGTTTTCCGACGACGACTCCATCAGCTGCGAACTGCTGCTGATCAAGATGGTCAACGAGCCGGGCACCCGGGAGGAGATCCGGGCCGCCGCCTCCGCCTTCGGGGCCGACACGGTGGATTACTCCAAGGACTCGATGATCTTCCGCCTGGCGGACACCACCCGCCGCATCGACGACTTTTTGAACTTCATGCGGGACTACGCCATCCTGGAGATCTGCCGCACCGGCTGCGTCTCGCTGCACAAGGGCAGCACTACCATTCGGCAAGCCATCAATTTCTGATGTGTTTATACTATTTATAAAAGAAAAGGGGTAACTACATCATGGCAAGGATCTTTTATCAGCAGGACTGCGACCTTCAAAAACTGGCGGGCAAGACCGTGGCCGTCATCGGTTACGGCTCCCAGGGCCACGCCCACGCGCTGAACCTGAAGGAGAGCGGCGTGAACGTGGTGGTGGGCCTGTACGAGGGTTCCAAGAGCTGGGCCAAGGCTGAGGCCCAGGGCATGAAGGTGATGACCAGCGCCGAGGCCGCCAAGATCGCCGACATCATCATGATCCTCATCAACGACGAGAAGCAGGCCGCCCTTTATAAAGAGAGCATCGAACCCTACATGACCGAGGGCAAGACCCTTGCCTTTGCCCACGGCTTCAACATCCACTTCGGCTGCATCAAGCCCCCGAAGAACGTGAATGTCATCATGATCGCCCCCAAGGGGCCCGGCCACACCGTGCGCAGCGAGTACCTGGCGGGCAAGGGCGTGCCGTGCCTGGTGGCGGTGGAGCAGGACGCCACCGGCGACGCGCTGGACATCGCCCTGGCCTACGCCCTGGGCATCGGCGGCGCCCGCGCCGGCGTTTTGGAGACCACCTTCCGCACCGAGACCGAGACCGACCTGTTCGGTGAGCAGGCGGTGCTGTGCGGCGGCGTGTGCGCCCTGATGCAGGCGGGCTACGAGACGCTGGTGGAAGCCGGCTACGACCCCCGCAACGCCTACTTCGAGTGCATCCATGAGATGAAGCTGATCGTGGACCTGATCTACCAGAGCGGCTTTGCCGGCATGCGCTACTCCATCTCCAACACCGCCGAGTACGGCGACTACATCACCGGCCCGAAGATCATCACCGAGGAGACCAAGAAGACCATGCGCAAGATCCTGAAGGACATTCAGGACGGCACCTTCGCCAAGGACTTTTTGCTGGATATGTCCAGCGCGGGCAGCCAGGTGCACTTCAACGCCATGCGCAAGCTGGCCGCCGAGCATCCCAGCGAGGTGGTGGGCCGCGAGGTGCGCAAGCTGTACAGCTGGAGCGACGAGGACAAACTCATCAACAACTGATCGCGGCCTTCGCGCCGCCCTCCCCCGCGGCCTGTGTCGGTCCGCGCGGGCCGACACAGCGCCGGGCGCCGCTGCCCACCGGGCGGCGGCGCTCCTTTGAAAGGAGACCGAACCAATGAAAAGCGATTCTTTGAAATGCGGCGCCCAGAACGCGCCGCACCGCGCCCTCTATCACGCCCTGGGCCTCACCGAGGAGGAGGTCAGCCGCCCGCTGGTGGGCATCGTGAGCAGCTACAACGAGATCGTGCCCGGCCACATGAATCTGGACAAGATCGTGGAGGCGGTGAAGCTGGGCGTGGCCATGGCCGGCGGCACCCCCATCGTCTTCCCCGCCATCGCCGTGTGCGACGGCATCGCCATGGGCCACACCGGCATGAAATACTCGCTGGTCACCCGCGACCTGATCGCCGACTCCACCGAGGCCATGACCCTGGCTCACGGCTTCGACGCGCTGGTGATGGTGCCCAACTGCGACAAGAACGTGCCCGGCCTGCTGATGGCCGCCGCCCGGCTGGACCTGCCCACCGTGTTCGTCAGCGGCGGGCCGATGCTGGCCGGCCATGTGGACGGCGGACGCACCAGCTTCTCCTCCATCTCGGAGGCGGTGGGCCAGTACAACGCCGGCAAGATCACCGAGGAAAAGCTGCGGGAGTACGAGCACAAGACCTGCCCCACCTGCGGCTCCTGCTCGGGGATGTATACCGCCAACTCCATGAACTGCCTCACCGAGGCCATGGGCATGGGCCTCAAGGGCAACGGCACCATCCCCGCCGTCTACTCCGCCCGGCTGGAACTGGCAAAGCACGCCGGCATGGCGGTGATGGACCTGGTGCGCAAGGGCGTGACCGCCCGCCAGATCATGACCAAAGAGGCGCTGATGAACGCCCTGACGGTGGACATGGCCCTGGGCTGCTCCACCAACAGCATGCTGCACCTGCCGGCCATCGCCCACGAGTGCGGCGTGGAGCTGAACCTGGACGTGGCCAACGCCATCAGCGAGAAAACCCCCAACCTGTGCCACCTGGCCCCCGCCGGCCGCACCTACATCGAGCAGCTGGACGAGGCGGGCGGCGTGTATGTGGTGATGAACGAACTCTCCAAGAAGGGCCTGCTTCACACCGACTGCATGACCGTGTCCGGCCGCACCATCGGCGAGTGCATCGCCGAGTGCCCCAACCTGGACCACTCGGTCATCCGCCCGGTGGAAGACCCGTACAGCGAGACCGGCGGCATCGCGGTGCTGCGGGGCAACCTGGCCCCCGAGGGCAGCGTGGTCAAGCGCAGCGCCGTGGCCCCCGAGATGCTGGTGCACGAGGGCCCCGCCCGGGTGTTCGACGGCGAGGAGGAGGCCCAGAAGGCCATCAACGCCGGCCTCATCCACCCCGGCGACGTGGTGGTCATCCGCTACGAGGGGCCCAAGGGCGGCCCCGGCATGCGGGAGATGCTCAACCCCACCTCCGCCATCATGGGCATGGGTCTGGGCAGCAGCGTGGCCCTCATCACCGACGGCCGCTTCAGCGGCGCCACCCGTGGCGCCTGCGTGGGCCACATCACCCCCGAGGCGGCCTCCGGCGGCCTGATCGGCGTGGTGGAGGAGGGCGACACCATCCGCATCGACATCCCCGGCCACTCCATCGAACTGCTGGTGGACCAGGCGGTGCTGGAGGAGCGGATGAAGCACTTTGTGCCCAAGAAAAAGGAGGTCACGGGATACCTCAAGCGCTATGCCTCGCTGGTCTCCGGCGGCGCTTACGGGGCGATCCTGAACTGATATGGACAACACCGAACGCAAAACGCTGGCCGCCGGCCTGGACGCGCTGGCCATCTTCCGCCCCCTGCTGGCCGACCCGGTGCTGGCGGCGCTGAAGGAGTATCTGGACGCTCCCGCCGCCGGGCGCTACGCCGCCTTTGTGGCGGCGCTGTACGAGGCGAACGGGGGCGAACTGGGCCGGCACATCCTGCGCCTGTGCGAGGACAGCGACAACGTCTATGTGCGCACCGTGGGCGCGGGCAGGCCCGTGCCGGAGCATCTGGCCGCGGCGCTGACGGCGGAGCTGACCAGCCTGCAGCGGCTGGCGGACCTTGCCCCCGAAGCGCTGCTGGAGGATCTGCCCCAGCCGGCGGCCCCCCTGCCCCGCTACGCCTTTGGCGGGGTGGACCTGCCCGGCAGCTACCTGCACCGGGTGGAGAACATCCACCGCTACGGCTACGGCATCTGGGCCGCCAACCGGATGTTCTATCTGGACGAGGCGGGCCGCATCACCCCGGTGAGCCACCCGGACGCCACCAGTCTCGACGATCTGGTGGACTACGAGGCCCAGCGGGCGATCATCCTGCGCAACACCCGGGCGCTGCTGGCGGGCAAGCCGGCGGCGAACATTCTTCTCACCGGCGACGCGGGCACCGGCAAATCCTCGGCGGTGAAGGCCATCGGCAACGCCCTGTTCGCCGAGGGGCTGCGCATCATCGAGGTGCGCAAGGACCAGTTGCGGGCCATTCCCCGGGTGCTGGACGAACTGGCGGCCAACCCCCTCAAGTTCGTGCTCTTCATCGACGACCTCTCCTTTTTGAAAGACGACGACAATTACAGCGCCCTGAAGGCGGTGCTGGAGGGCTCGGTGACCGCCAAAAGCAAAAACGTGGTGATCTACGCCACCAGCAACCGGCGGCACATCATCAAGGAGAAATTCAGCGACCGGGAGGGCGACGAGGTGCACCGCAACGACACCATGCAGGAGCTGGTGAGCCTGTCGGAGCGGTTCGGCATCCACATCACCTTCTCCAAGCCCGACAAGGCCACCTTCCTGCACATCGTGCGGCATCTGGCCGCGGCGGGCGGGGTGCAGCTGCCCACCGATGAACTGGAGCGCCGCGCCGAGCGCTACGCGCTGGAGCGGGGCGGGCGTTCGGCCCGCCTGGCCCGTCAGTTTGTGGACGGCCTGCTGGCCGGCATGTGACACGATACGCAAAAACGAGGTCTGCTTTGTGCCCCATTGCACAAAGCAGACCTCGTTTCTTCTCCATAAAGCACGAAACAAAATGCCCCGTCTGCGCCGTATAAAGGGTGTGTGGCCGCTGTGAGGCCGCCGTCAAAGGAGGTCATTCCATGAAACGCACCCTCACCACCGCGCTGGCCTGCGCCGTTCTGCTGGCGGGCTGCGCCGCCCCCGCTTCCACCGCCGGCGTGCCGGGCAGCACGCCCGCTGCTTCCCTGCCAAAGGCGACGCCCGCGCCTTCCCCCAGCCCGGCTCCCAGAGAGGTGAGCCTGGAGGAATGGAGGGCCGCCATGCCCCCGAACGCCCCGTCGTTTTCCCTCGAGGACGTCGAGCCCACGCTGGATGAAAATGTGCTCTGGCCCGACCAGGTAGAACTCTTCATCCCGTATTGGGAGGGCACCCTGGAGGAGGCGGACGCGGCCTTCGGCCTGCCGGCGGGCTCCTTCACTGTGTGGGAAGACTCATACTTTCACCCCTCGGAGGGGACCATCGCCATCCGCGCCGGGGGCTATGCGCCGCCGAAGACCCCGGTGCAGCGGGTCACGGTGGACGTGCCCTGGGTGGAATCCCGCTTCGACCGGTCCGCCGCCTACACCGTGCCCGCCGCTCTGGACGAGCAGGCCGCCTGCGCGCTGGCCGCGGCCCAATACTTCCTGTATCACCATCACGGGCTGCACCACGGCCTTGACCCCAGCGAATACGACGAGGCGACCTGGAGCTACACCTCCACGGCGGGGGCGATGTACGTTCGTTACAGCGAGCTGGAGCAGTTCCTCGGCTGCGTGTTCACCCCCGCCATGGGCGGCGGGATGCTGGGCGGCCCCCTTGCCGCGGACGCCCGTCCCGAGCCATCCCTGTTCTACCAGGGGGAGGGCGACACCATCCGCTTTATGATGAGCGACGCGGGCAGCGATATCTCCCACTGCGGCACGGCGTACACCGAGCCCGCCCTTCAGCCGGACGGCAGCCTGCTGTTCTGGCAGCTGTCGCTTCATCTGGACGAGGAGGATGAAAACTTTGTGGGATGGGGCGAAGGCAGGCAGTACACCCCGGTGGAGGCGTATGTCACGCCGGTGCGGCTGGTGCTGAGCGACAGCGGCTGGCGGGTGGCGGAATACAGCCTGTCCCTTTAACCCCCGCCCGAAAAAGCCCGCCGCGCCAAAAAGGGTGACGCGTGTCTCGGGTGAAAAAGTTCCGTCTTTGCCAAACAAAAAGGGTGCTGCGCACACGCAGCACCCTTTTTGTTTGGCAGGGGCAGAAGGATTCGAACCCTCGGCACGCGGTTTTGGAGACCGCTGCTCTACCAGCTGAGCTATACCCCTAAATTTGAGCACTCATTTACTATACAAAAAAACGCCGAGAAAGTCAAGCCCTCCCGGCGGGTTTCGGCCCTGTTTTTTTGTCCTCTCATTTTTTGAAAAAAAGTGTTGACATTCGCCGCTTCCTTGGATATAATAATACACGTCGCCAATCGCGATGTGGCCCGGTAGTTCAGTCGGTTAGAACGCTAGCCTGTCACGCTAGAGGTCGTGAGTTCGAGCCTCATCCGGGTCGCCATTTGCTGTTATAGCTCAGTCGGCAGAGCACATCCTTGGTAAGGATGAGGTCGTGCGTTCGAATCGCATTAACAGCTCCAAAAAGCCGCTTGAACGCAATGTTCAAGCGGCTTTTGCTTTTCCCCGCGCCGGACGCCGCCCCGCGTTTGGCGCACGTTGGGTATGAAGAAACAGCCTGGGGGCGGGCCAGAGCCCGCCCCTCCCGGCCGCCCCGCGCTGCGGGGCGGCTTTTTGTTTTCGGACATCGCGTTCATGCCGCCCGGGCGCAGACAGCAAAAGAGACAGTCCCCGGGGGACTGCCTCTTTGTTGTGTAAAGCGCTGCTTTGCGTCCTCTTCACCAGTTGTCCACGTTGCCGGAGCCGTCCCCATTTCCCCCGCCGGTGACGACCTGGTTGCCGCCGGGCACTACCTCAAACGTACCTTCGCCCCGGCCGCCGCCGGCAAAGGGAGGGATGAGCTGAGCGGTACCATCGACTTTTTGACCCAGTACACCCGCACCCATTTTATTCACGAGGAAGAGTTGCAGGTGCGCTACGGCTATCCGGATTACGCCAACCACAAGCGCTTTCACGAGACCTTCATCAAGGTGGTAGAAAGGCTGGCGGCCCGCCTGAAGGAGGAAGGAGCCACCCCGCAGCTGATGACGGAGATCAACAAGCAGATGGTCGTCTGGCTGCTCAACCACATCAAATGCGAGGACGCAAGGGTGGCAGAACACATTCAAAGCCTGCAGTCCTGAGCCTCTGTGCGCAGGACGGTTCGTTTTCCCCGGCAGCAAAGAACCCCCGGGCCCCAAAAGGGCCCGGGGGTTCTTTGCTGCGCGTACAGCGCAGGCGCGTCAGGTGAGGTTTTGCAGGATCTCCTTGAGCCAGCCGTTCGCCTCGGATTTGGTGAACAGCTTGGAACCCACACCCTCCACGATGTACTGGGCGGCCGCGGCGTTGGCGGCCTGCACCGCGTCGGCCTGGCTGCCGCCGGCGTTTTTCGCGTTGTTCCAGGCGCTGCGCCACACCTGTTCCAGCAGGTCGCTCTGCTGCGCCGACTTGGTCTGCTGAGTGTTGGACGCGCTGATCGTGCTCTGGCTCGCTTTGCGGGCGGCGGAGGCCATCTCGCTCTGCAGTTTCGCCACCTGGGTGAGGTATTCGCTGCTGATGTCAAACTGCCGGTCGTAGTTCACGGCGGCGGCGTCCGCCACGGCGTTGGACAGGTTCTGCTCCAGCTGCATCTCATAGGCAAGACGCGTGGCCTGCGCGTCGGACAGCTGCGAATTGTACGCCTGCTGTGCCTGGCTTTTCCCCGCGTTCAGCTGGGTCATCAGTTCCGCCAGGTTTTGCCCGCGGGCTGTGTTGATCTCGTTGCGGCTGTTGCCGTAATTGTTGTAAACGCCTGCCAGGGTGGTCTCGGCCGCGCCGCCGCTGATGCCCTGGGCGCTGAGCTGCTGAGGCAGGTTTTTGAGGGTCATCATCTGGTTGATGTAGGCCTGCTGCAGGGCGCTGTCCGCGTTGCGGTCCACCCCCGCCGCCCCCTGGTCATAGTCGCTCTGCAGCTGCCCCAGGGTGGAGTTGTAGTTGTTTTTCAGCGCCTCGATCTGGCCGCTGTACGCGGCGTTCAGCGCGGCCATACTGCGGTCATAGGCCCTCTGTGCCGCCTCCCGCCTCTGCCGCTCCGCCTCCGCCGCCGCAGCCTGCTGCTGGGCATAGATGCTTTGCAGCAGCGACAGGTCGATGCCTGTGCCCGTCGCGGCGGTGCTGGCCGACGCGGTGGTGGTCTGGGTCTGGGTCTTGTTCTTGTTCTGGTTCTTTGTCTGGTTTTTCCATCCGGTGCCGTTCACCGCACCGCCGGTTCCTTCCACCAATGCCATCTGTCACAGCCTCCTTTCTCACGCCTCTCCGGCGGCATCCTCCACCGTCTCCTTCGCACTTGCCAGAACGCGGATCAAAAAGTCCGGAACCGGGGCGCCCATGGCGGCGGCGTTCTCCAGAATGCTGCCCAGCTCGGTGAGGATGTACCACACCAGCACCACCGGCAGCAGCAGCACCGTATAGTCGATGGGCAGGCCCGGCACCTTGGCCGCCACCATGCCCAGCACCGCATCCGCCAGCGCCGCCACGATGACCACCACGATCATGCCGCCCTTGTGCCAGATGCCGCTGCGGGCCTGGGCACTGGACCACTGGCCCGCCTTCATGGCCGCCGAGGAGCCGGAGATGTAGTCGATCACCATGCACGCCACCCAGGCCAGCACCAGCCAGCCCAGCCAGCCGAAGGCCGCGCCAAAGGCGCCGAAGACGCCCACAATGGCGGCTTTTACCATCAGGAAAATATTGTTGTCCATTGTCCGTTTCCCCCTTTTTATCCCGCCAGCGCGCCGCCGGCCGCCGCCAGTTTGTTCTCCAGTTTGGCAACGCCCGCCGACAGTGCCGTCAGCTGCTGGCCCTGGGCCGCCTGGGCCGCCTCGATGCGCTCCAGCGCCTCCAGCACTCCGGTCAGGTCCACGGCGGGTTTTTCCTGCCCGGCCGGCTCCTCCACGGGCGGCCGCTGCTCTTCGCCCTCTTCCGGCTGCTGGGCCGGGGCGGTGTAGTCCTGGCAGCCCAGGCCCAGGGCCAGCGCCTTGTTGCTCACAGCAGCCCGGTCGCCGGCGGACATGGGTCCCACAATGATGAAATCACCGTCATCCACGGCGGCCACCGCCAGGCTCTCCGCCAGGGTGCGGACGGCCGCCCGGTCGCCGCCGGAAACGGGGCCGATCTTCAGGGTATCAGAAGTAAACACAGGTCTCTCCTCCTCCTCGTTGTCGTTGGGCTGGAAGTAGATCCAGTCCCGGTCCACGTTCGCGCTGCCCACGCCGTACTTTGCGCCGTAGCCGATGCGCCCGAACTGCCAGCCGCAGAGTTTGTGCCCCAGGCTGCGGGTGTACTCGCCCCAGGCGGTGTTCACGTCCTCGATGGCCGCGCAGTCGTCAAAATCCGGATCGCCCGGGTCGGCGTAGTAATAGGCCAGCCAGAGCGGGCAGTCCAGCGCGTCGGTGTCGATGCGGCTTTTGGCCCAGCTGGCGGAGCAATACACACAGGGGGTGTAGCCCGCCGCCCGCAGCCTGGCGGCCGCCTCGTTCAGCAGGGCGGTGTTTTCCGCCGGGGTGAGTGTCATGGCCTGGCCTTTCTCAAGCTCCTGATCCAGCGCCACCCAGCTGGTGATGCCCCGGCCTTCCAAAATCTCCATCAGCACGTCCAGGTGCTTGTGCAGGATGGCGCGGGCGGCGTCTGCGCTGCCCCCGTTTTTATTGTAGTAGTGATGCGTCAGAAAGATGTACGCGCCGGTGCGCAGGCCCGCCGCTTTGCAGTCGGCGGTGAACTGCCCGAAGCGCACATCCATGAAATTGCCGTAGGCCGCCCGCAGAATGACGGTGGAAACGCCCGCCGCCTGGGCCGCCGCCGGCGTGAAGGTGTTTTGATGTTTTGAGACGTCGATTGCTTTTTGCATGGTTCCCTCCATTATGCCGCGTCAATTGATCCGGATCACCTGCACGGCAAGTGCTCTGCCTCCGGAACCGCCGGTAGCCGTGGCGGTAAGGACCGCCCCGGCCTTGATCCCGGTCACGAGGTAAGCGATCACAAACGTCGTGGTATAAAAGTAATCCGTACCGGTGGAGCCCAGCCCCACCACGGTCGCTCCGGATACGGTCAGGCTGGGCGGTATGGCAGGGCTGCCGCTGTCGGACGCGCTGCTGGCTGCCACAACGATCGCGGTGTTGACGTTTGATTGAAACGTGTAGCTTACGGACGGTGTCCAGGCCGCTGACACGAGGTGGGTATAATACCCCACATTTGCCGGCAGCAGCGTCCCCACCACCCCGAAAATGTTCACCCCGGCGCGGATGTTCCCCGCTGCCAGGTTGGGCGAGCCCGCGATGGTCTGCGCCCCGGAAAGGTACTGCCCCGCGGCGATGGTCTGGTTGGTGGTCTTGGGGGTAATGGTGGCGGCCGCTTTGGACGGGATGGTGCCGGTCACCTTCGCCCCCTTCACATAGGCGGTGCGGCCGCTGAGGATCTGGCCCGCTGCGGCGTTCGCGTCCGAGGTGAAGGTGCCGGCCACGGTCTGCACGGTCTTTTCCCCCTGCTTCACGGCCACCGTGACCCCTGTTTTGACGGCGCCGGCAGACAGGCCGCTCACCGTTACCCTGCCGCCGCCTCCCTTAAAATCCAGCGTCGCGCCGTCGAACACGAAACTCACCCACCGGCCGCTCCAGCTGCCGCCGGCCATGGCGTCGGCGGCGCTCTCCGCGCCCATGTAGGCCGTCACCGGCGCGCCGTTCACCGTGAAGGTGTCCCCCGCCGCCACGTCCGCGGTCATCTTCGCCCGGCCGTTGGCCCCGCTGCCCGCAAAGTTGTGCACCGTGCCGCTCTTGGTGTGGGCGTAGGTCTGCACCGTCACGTCGATGCGCCCGTCCTGCGGGTCGTAGACCGATTTGGCCATATCGCCCGCGCCGATCTCCACCACCCGCTGCCCGATGGCGGCGTCGGTCTCGGCCCTGGTGTAGGCCCCCGTCTGGGCGGCGGTGACCGCGTGGGGGTTATCCGTGCGGCCGGTGTGGGCCGCCAGCGCGCTGCCCGCGCCGGTAAAGCCCTCCTCCGCCCGGGCGTTCAGCGCCTCCAGCGCGCCCTGCACCGTGGCGGGGGTGCCCTCCGGCAGGCCCGCGGGAGGCGCGGCCCCCAGGCTGGCGGCCGCGCCGGGGTCCTCCAGCTGGCCAGTCAGCCGGTTGAAGGCCGGCACGATCACCTCCCGGGGCAGTTCGTCCAGGATGCGCTGCATCTCGGAGGTGTCCACGCCGGGGGTGTCGGGGCGGCCGATGTTGCCCTTGCCCAGAAGGTCGCCGTCGGTGATCCGATCGAATGCCATTGCATTTCTCCTTTCCGGCCGGAAAGCCCGGCCCTCATCCCTTGTAATTACCGTTTTCGGTGAACTCCAGCGCCCAGGCCATCAGGCCGAAGGGCTCGTTTTTCTCCCCGTTCTCAAAGCGGAAACGGGCCTTGTCCACCCGCTTGATGCGCAGCTTGCCGTACAGGGTCTTGGTGGTGCTGTCGTTGGAGTAGGTGAATTTGGAGTAGCACCACCGGCAGTAGCTCAGGTAGCGGGCCTTGCGCTCTTCCCGGCGCACCAGCCGCCAGATGCCACGCTTTTGCACCCACACCGCCACGCTGGTGGCCACCGCCGGGGTCAGCTGCAGCGCGTAGCGGCAGAAGCTTTTGTTTTTGTAGAACAGCTTGCCGCCCAGGTCCGGCGTCTCCCACACGGCTTGGATGGCCGCGCCGTCGTCGTTGTAACTTTCGGGCATGGTGGGGTCGGAATAAAACCGGAACACCCCGCCGTTGCCGTCACCGAAATACAGCTGGTCCCCCTGGGTCCAGATGGTGCGGGCGGGCAGGTTGGTGCGGTAAAAGGCCGCGTACTGGCGGGTGCTGTAGGGCTCGCCGCTGCGGGTGCCCAGATCCTGCATCCCGTCCAGAATGTATGCCTTTCCGTTGAGGCACAGCCAGTACAGGTCGCGGTGGACCGCCGCCGTGGCCGCCTCCAGGCCCGTCTCTTTGGTGAGGGCCCCGTTGAGGTAATAGCTGCGGTTCTGGCTGTAGCGCTCGCCGCTGATGTCGCTGGGGGTGACGGCGTAGACGCCCAGCGCCGTGAGGAACACCGGCTCCGAGGCCAGATAGGCAAAGCTGCCCTTGGCCGCCGCGCCGGGACCCTGCAGGGTGTTCACGATGGGGAACGAGGGCTCGTCCTCCACCAGATCGCCCCGGCGCAGGATGACGTTCCGCTCGGTCTCGCCGGCGTCCTTGTGGGCGGCCAGGTAGTTGTTGATGACCGAGTAGCCCATCACCGCCCCCGCGCCGCTGCCCAGCACCGAGTAGCCGGTATCCGGCCAGTAGGTGCCGTCGTTCTGGCCGCTGAACCAGTCATAGTTGGGAAACTCCGGGTTGCCGGAGAGGAACAGCCGGTCGGCCGCGCCGCTCACCCCGAACAGCGCCCCCACGTCACAGCGGTTGATCCGGTCGGCGTAGCCCGTCACCGTGCGGGCGGCGGTGATCTCCACGTTGTCCTCGCCGGTGACGGGGCTCTTGCCGGGGGCCGCCGTAAAGGTCACCTGGCCGGCCGCCCGGTTCACCGTGAACCCTGTCCCCTCGGTCATCTGGCTCCAGCTGCCGTTTTTCTGCAGCAGCCGCACCGTTACCGCCGTGCTGTCCAGGCCCGAAAAGCTCAGACAATAGACGGTGTCCGCCTCGGTGCCGGCGAACCGCTCGGTGAATTTGGGCTGCAGCAGGTTCAGCGGCTCGTACTGCACGCCGCCCCCCGCCGGGGGGCGGGCGATGGTGAACAGCGGCACCTTGGCCAGGTTGGCGGCGGGCTGCACCGTTTTGCCGTCGTACACCAGCAGCGCCTTGCCGTCGGCAATGAAAAGTTTCCCGCTGAGCTGCCAGCTGCGGCTGGCGGCGTTGGCCATGCCGGTGTATATCTGCTTGGGCGCCTCCTCCCAGTCCCGCCCGGTGCGGTAGAGAGCCACGCCCGCGTGCACCAGCACGTCCTGCCCGAAGAAATGGCAGCCGTTGATCGCCCCCGGCAGGGTGGCCACCCGCTGATACCCCATACATTTGCGCACCTTGCCGGGCACATCCCGGATCATGTTGTCGCCGCAGGGGCTCTGCTCCTTGGCCACGTTGCCGGGGTCGTTGGTCATGTCCACGCCCAGCAGCCGGTCCACGCACAAAACGCTGCGCGACGGCTGGGCGGGCACTGTGAACCGGGCCATCTCACCACCACCCCGTCACACAGGTGAACTCGCCGCCCACCTCGCCGGAATCCGCCCGCTGCAGCAGGCTGAACGCCACCTCAAATTCGTTGCGGTACATGGTGGCCAGGGTGATGTCGTCGTCCTTGTAGAGCTGGCTGGCCATGTAGAGGGGCAGCAGCACCGCCACCTCCGGATCCAGCGGAAGTTTCTCCTCGTCCGGCGTGGCGCTGGTCACCGGCTGGGGCCATGCGTTGTAATAGAGCGCCAGTTTTCCGCCCGGCGCGTTTGGCAGCACCAGATACCGGCCCGCCACCAGCTTCGCGCCCCGCACCGGCACCGGCGCGCCCGCACTGTCAAAGGAATACAGTTCCAACTGCTCGACGCGGTAGAGGTCCGGCACCGCCTCCTGCAGGTCCACCGTGCGCGTCTCCCCCTCGGCGCCCGCCTCGAACTCGTGGCAGCGGCGCAGGTATTTGCCGGCGGTGCACAGCAGCTGCAGCCCCTCGTTGGCCGCCTGGGGCATGGCGTTCAGGTATTCCCGCACGCCGTCGTCGGCCTCGTTGATGACAAGGCCCTCGGCGCTGAACATCTTTTGCAGCGTTGCCAGCTTCACATCCTTCCATGTCATTGGACCGCTCCTCCTTCCTGCGGGGGCGCGGCGTCGGCCTGTTGCGCCCCGTTTTGTTCCTCCTGCTCCATCTCGCCGCGGATGCTCGCCTTCATCGCCTCGGCATGGGGATAGCCGGTCTCGGCCAGCAGCGTCCACAGCCGGTAGAGGCTTTTCGTCTCCCCCATCGGCCCGAAGGCCCCCGCCTGGTACTTCTGGTCGATCATGGTCCACAGATTCTCCCGGTTGGAGGCGAGATTCGAGGCCGGATCCACGTCAAAGAGGAACTCGTCGTTCCAGTAGAGCGCCCCCGCCGCGTCCCGCTTCAAAAACTCATAGCGATCGAAGTGGGCGTACTCCACCGCGCCGTCCGGCCCGTGGAGGATCATGGGATAGGGCTCGTCGGAGTAGGCCAGCATGAACTGGAACATCAGCCGGTAGAGGCGGGCATAGGCCTGGTTCTTCATCTCCCGCTTGGACTGCAGCCGCCCCGCCGACTGGTTGGCCGAGAACTGCTTTGCCACGCCGCTCACCGCCGAGGAGTCGTATTTGCCCTGGAACGCGTCGGTGATGCCCAGGGTGCTCTTGGCCCAGCTGTAATTCACTTCCAGCATCTGCTGGTCGCGGCTGGTGTCCGGCTGGATGTTGAGCACGCTGATGAGGGCCTTGTCCGCCGGGTTTTTCAGCCGGATGATCTTCAGCTCCCGGTCGGTGGTCTCGATGTTCACCCCCTGGGGCAGGGTGACATAGCTGCCCCCCTTGAGCAGCTTTTCCTGGATCTTGGTGCCGTACTTGTTGATGGCGATCTGCTGGTCCTCGATCACATCCACGTCGCTGGCTCCCAGCAGCTGACCGAACAGCCGCACGTTGCGCCGCAGCACCAGCGGATAGTGCCGGGGGCTGTAGGCGGGCAGCACCGTGGGCCGCATCTCACCGGGCATCAGGATCACCTCGCCGGTGGCCTCGTCCCGCTGAAGAGTGCCGTCCGGGTTCACCACCGGCCGCGCCGGTCCCCGGCCCATCGCCGGCAGCACCTCGCCGCCGGGCAGGGTCACGTCCCGGGGCAGGGTCTGCTCTTCCACCGGCACGCTGCGGGCGCCGCGCGCCCCGCACACCGGGCAGCGGGCGGCCTCGCCGTTTTTCGGCGGTTCCACCGGCGCGCCGCACCCGGCACACACCCACTGGCGGCGGGCCTGGTAGTCCTCCATGTCCTCCAGGGTCACGTCCCCCACCCAGCTAAACAGGCCCACACCGCCCGCGCTGTTGCGGTAGTAGGCGATGTTCTGGGTCACCAGGCCCTCCACCGTGTCCGCGTCCGCCGACGTGCGGGCCGCCACGTCGCTCTCCCTCTCCTCCGGCAGCCGCACGCCATAACGGCGCTCCAGCGCCCGGCGGCTCTGGCTCACCAGCACAAAGAGGTAGTCCATCTGCTCCAGTTCGTACACCCCCGGCTGGGGGATGACCTGCTTGGGGTGGCGCAGGCTCACCGCCAGGTCACCCATGGTGCAGTGGAAGCCCGCGGCGGGGTCCCACTCCACCTGCCAGAAATCGCCTCCCTGGATGGGCACGGTGCGCTCCTGCTCATCGTTCATCTCCTTGAAGTTCAGCTGCCGGATCTGCGCCAGCAGCATCGCCTCGATCTTGCGGGCGAGGGGGCGGTCCTCCGGGTGGATGGCGGTCACCTTGGGCTGGGGCACGCTGGCGTCCACCTGGCTCTCCACCAGCTCGTAGACGATGTTGCGCACGTTGCCCGCCGCCTTGGCCGCGCCGCCCCCCGCCGCCGGGATCTGCTTTGTGCCCTTGTAGCAGTCTTCCCGGCGATCCATCCGCGCCCTTTTTTCGGCGTACTGCCGGCGGGCGTCGTCCAGCCGGGCCTGCCAGAAGGCGCGGCGCTTTCTGTCCTGTCCTTTGTCCTTCATCGTTCACCTCCGTGCAAGCGGCGGGGCGCTGTTCGCGCCCCGCCGCACCGTTGGACGGGCGGCCTTACGCCGTGAGGGCAGTGCCCTCCACCCCCTCGCCGCAGACGGCGATGCAGCGCCAGTTGTTGAAGCCGGCGCCGAAGCGGGCGCGACCCTTGATGACGTTGGCGTCGGTGTTGGGGTCGATGTCGCTCTTCACGCTCAGGGGCACCCGGTCCAGCCAGGGCAGGCACTCGTAGTTGTCCTTGAACTGGCTGTCCATCAGCAGGAAATAGGGCTTGTCGCCCAGGGTCGAGGGCAGATAAGGCCAGACGATCACGTTCCACAGCCCGCACTGGAAGTTGAGGGCGTTGTTGGGGCTGTTGGGGTCGAGATCGCTGCCCACGGCGGCCAGCACCGCCCGCTTGAGGCTGCCCACATTGGGGATGATGATGGTGTCCGGGGCCACGTTCAGCAGGTTGCCGTCGTCGTCGCAGAACATCTGCATCTTCTCCTGCACGGCGTCCAGCGTCTCGGTGGAAAAGGCGCCGGAAAAGCGGTTGGACTGCACCAGGCTCTTTTTGGTGATGCTGGGGTGGGCGGTGGAAAAGAGGGCCACGCCGTCGGCGGCGGCGGTGGAGTAGCTCTTGCCGCCGAACTTCACCGAGGTGGAAAGGCCACCGGCGATGAGGCTGGCGGCGAACTTCTCCCGGGTGCGGTTGTAGCTGGTGGTGAAGATGTTGGCACGGCTGCGCACCTTGCCGATCTTGGCGTCCTCCACCATCTCCTGCGTGATCTCAAAGCTGGACTTCCAGGTGGTAGGCTCGATCACCTTGGAGTAGCCCTCCCGCATGCTGATCTTAGGGTAGGCGCCGTTCTCGCCCACATCGGCGAAGTCGCCCAGGCTCGTCTCGCTGGTGTACTTCTCGGCGTAGTTTTTGGTGGTGTCCATGCTGAACACCTTGTCCACGGCGCTGAACTGCTGGAAGGCCTCCACGCCGCTCTCGATCATGGCCTTGATAGGGGCCTGGCTCTTGCCGAACACCGAGTCGGCGACCCCCGACCCCTGGCTGAAGATAATGCTCATACTCTCCCTCTCCTTTCCTTACACAGAGGCGGCTGCCGGTTCAAAGTAGCCCCGCACCAGGGTGCCGCCGTCGGCCCAGGTCACGGTGAAGGGGCCGCCCTCGGTGGTGGTCACGCCGTCGGCGGTGTCGTTCAGCTGCAGGGTGGTCCCCAGCTTCTCCGCGGCCACCGCGCCGGAGGCCTGGGCCTCAAAGATGGTGGTGGGCAGCACCCGGATGACCGGGTAATTGCCGTCCTCCCGCTTGGCGCCGGCGATGATGTAGGCCGGCTTGTCCGCGGCGGCGCACTTTGCCAGCACCCCGGAGGCCACCTTGGCCGCGCTGCCCGGGGTCAGTTCCTCCGCGCCGGGCAGATACTCAAAGGGTTCCACATCGGCCACGGCCCGTTTGTAGATCGCAAACATACTTTCACACTCCTTGTTTGTAGCTGCGGTGGAAGGCCGCGATCTGGGCGCGGGTCCACCGGGGGTTGTACTGGCGGTAGTTGCGGATGATCTCATCGGTGAGGCCGTCCTCCGCCGCCTGGCCGCCGCCCACCGGGGCCAGGTGTTCCTTGGCCCGGGCGTCATTGATGGCCGCCTGCCGGGCCGCGGCGGCCTGCTGGCGGCTCAGTCGGTCAAAGCAGGCCAGCTTGTAGGCGTCGCTGATGGCCATGCCGCTCTTCACCAGCCGGTCGAACCGGCTGAACTCCGGCTGGGCCCGCAGGTCCGCCAGGCTCTTCACCGCCGGGTCCACCGACTGAATGATCTGCATCTGCGCCTCCAGCAGCCGCCGGCCCCTCGCCAGCTGCTGCTCCAGAGCATACTCCGCCAGCGCCGGCATGCCGGACTCCGGCGCCGGTTCCATGTCCGGGCTGTTCTCCTGCCCGGCCTGCGGGCCGGCTTCCTCCATGTACGTCTGCCGTGGGCTCTCCCCGGCCCCGGTCTCCCCGACGGCCAGGTCCTCCGCCGGCGCGGCGCGCTCTTCGCTCTCCATGGGCACTCCTCCTTTCCCTTGCGCCCTGTTTTCACTGTTTGCCCTTGCGGACGGCGGCGCCGGCGCGCAGGTCATCCCCCTTGGCCTTCACCGGCTTCTTGCCGGGGCAGACCTTGGGCGCCTTCACCATCTGGCCGCCCCTGTTGTTGATCTCCAGCTTCATTCATTTCACCTCCTTTCGCTGTTCATTGGCCGTCTGTTTTTCCGCCATCACCCGGCCGGCGGCGGGGCAGCGGCGGTTGCGGCAGACCAGCCGCAGCAGCACCCCGTCGGGGCCGGCGGTGCGGCTTTGCACCGCCATTTCGATGCCGCACTGCGGGCAGCGCATACGCATCACCTCCTTTCCGTGCGCCTTCTCACTTCCACGGGTCGCCGTAGCGCCGCAGAAGATAGGCCTTGCCCTCCTCGTCGGCGTTCTCGTAGTCCTCAAAGAGGTCCGGTTCCCACACCGCCCGGGGTGTTTGCTCCGCGGCGGGCGCGGGATCCTTCCACCACACGCAGAAATAGCGCAAACTGTCTACGTCATGGGTCAGGTCGTGGGGGGTCTTGGCGTAGACGTTGGGGTTGTGCTCGTCCTTCTGGATGCGGGCAAGGCACTCCCACAGCCGGGGCACCTCTCCCAGGGTCATGGCGGGCACGCCGCTCGCTCCCGGGGCCAGCCACTCCTTCATGGCCGCGCACCCGGCGGCAAAATCCCGGCTGCTGCGGGTGAGGGCAAGGCCCGCCTCGCTGAACAGCTGGGCCCGGCTGCGGCCGCTCTCCTGGCTGCGGTTCCACAGGTCCGGCGGGGCCAGCACCAGTTCGATCTCCTCGTCCTTGCAGCGCTGCAGCACCTCCCGGGCCGCCTGGCCGATGGTCAGATCCGGCGCGTCGAACTCCCGGTAGACCACCGCCCTGCCCCCCTCGTCCACCGCGATCCAGTGGGCGCTGAGCATATCCAGTCCGTAGTCCAGGGCCACATACCGGCGCGCCTTTTCGGGCAGCGGCCCCGCCCGGTGTGTGGCCTCGCTCACCTCCGGGAAGAACGCGCCCCCCGGCACCGTCAGCGCCTCCTCCACGCTGGCGGGGTACTCCTGCAGGGTGCGGTCCCGCCCCAGCACCGCCAGGGTGCGGCGATACCAGGCCTTGTTCCGCCGGGGGTCCGCCGACCAGGGCAGGAACAGCTTGTGAAAGCCGTTGCCCCGCCCGGTGAAGATCTCCTCGAACAGGGTGCCCCGCTTGATGGTGGACAGGCCGATCACCCGTCCGCCCTCCGGGCGGTTCACCACCGGGAAGGCCGAGGCCCATATCTCCCGTGCGAACTGCTGAAAGGCCCACTCGTCGATGACGATCAGGTCCGCCGTGAAGCTGCGCCCCACGCTGGGCCCCGAGGGGAACGCCTGGAACACCCCCGGCGGCCCATCGGGAAAGCGCAGGGTCACGCGCAGGGCGGTGATCTCAAACACCGCCCCCCGCCAGCCGGGGGGCGCCGCGGCGGCGGGCTGGGCGAACTCCGGCATATACCGCAGCATCACCCCCAGCCGGCGCACCAGCTCCTTTGCCTCCTCCTCCGAGCGGGAGAGCCCCACCACCGTGCGCCCCGGCCAGAGCACCAGCAGGCGCGCGGCCTCCGCCAGCGCCAGCCAGGTGAAGCCCAGCTGCCTCGCCTTCAGCACCACGCACAGCCGGTGGCTCGCAAAGGCCTTCAGCGCCTTTTTCTGCCCCGGCCAAAGGGTGAAGGGGGCGATCAGGTCGGGGGCGTCCTTGTCCTCGATGTGGCAGTAGTTCTCCACAAAATACACCGGGTGCTCGCGGCAATACTCCGCCTCCGCCGCCCGCAGCGCCGCCAGCTGGGCCGCGCCGTCAGTCTTCCTGCGCGGCATCCGCCTGCTCCAGCCGGCGCATCAGTTTTCGCAGCAGCGCCCGGTCCCCGTCCGAGAGCCCCCCCGCCCCCGGTTCCCCGGCCTCCGGCTTGTCCCCCGCGCAGTCCCGCACGAAGGTGGCGGCCCGGGTGTCGCCATCCATCGCCTTCTGCAGCTGCACCAGCATCATCAGCTGGTACAGGTCCGGCTGGCCGCCCTGTTCCCGCTCCAGCCCGTCCGCCACCGTCTGCAGCACCCCGAAGTCCGCCGCGTCGGCGGGCAGCTTGCGGGCCAGCAGCGCCCGGCAGATGGAGCGGGCGGTGTGCTCCTCCTGTTTGCCCCGGCGCCTCACCGTGCGTCTTTTGCTCTCGTCCATTCCCTCTCCTCCTTTTGCCTGAAACAGCTGGGCAGCACACAGCTCTCCCCCGCCCGCCGCCAGCGGCAGCCGCGGCAGGGGTCTGCCGGCGGCTGGTGCTTCGGGACGGCGCGGCGGCGGAAAAGCCCCTGCACCGCCCGGATCAATCCTTTCAGATCCACAACTCCGGCGTCTCCCACACCTCGTAAAACAGCACCTCGCCCGGCAGGCCTTGCGCGCAGTTTTCACAGCCCGCGCAGCGGCCCCGTTTCCAGGCCCGCCATTCCCAGACCGTCCGGTCAAAGGGCCCCAGCGGGCGCCGGCACACCGGGCAGACCGCCCAGGGCGTCTCTTTTGGGTTTGCAGTCCTGTTTATCGGGCTCGTGTTGTGATACGATATCGGTGACAGCGCCTTTCTCCCCCCTTCCTTTGTTATGTGTTGACTTTGGTTAGCATTTGCGGTACTATAAAGCTGTTGTTTCCTCTGCCGATTTACTAACTTCGGTTAGGCTTCGTCCTCATAATATCTCACTTAAGTTAGAATGTCAAGACATTTTCTAACTATTTTTAGATTTCGGCAGATTGCACAAATGAAGGGTGTGATCTTTGTGTTCTATGACGTCTACAAAGCCCTGTGTACGCAGCGCGGCATCAGCCTGAGCCGTGCCGCCGCCGAGATCGGCCTGAGCAACGCCACCGTGACCAAATGGAAGAAGACAGGCGCCGCGCCTTCCGGGGAGACTCTCACCCGGGTGGCGGCCTATTTCGGTGTGAGCGTGGATCGCCTGCTGGAGGTGGAGACGCCCGCTTCGGACTCGATGGGGATGGACGATTTCACTTATGCGTTGTATAATGAGACCCAGACCCTCACCGAGGAGAACAAGCAGAAATTGTTGGAGATGGCCCGTTTTTTCCGCCAGCAGCAGGAAAAGGAGGGCCGGTGAACTCTCATTTCCACGGAGGGTGGAATCAAGCATGGATCTATCCGTTCTCTATCGCGACGCGCAGAGCCTGAACGCGCGTATTTATCCCTACGAGATTGGTTTTGCCGGGGCCGCCACCATCGAGGTGGCGGGCTGCTACGGCATCTTTGTGGATTTTGACTGCCTGGGCAGTCTGCAGGAATTCAAGGCCGCGCTGGCTCATGAACTGGGCCACTGCGCCACCGGCTGCACCCATCGGGTGAGCAGCCCTTACGACCTGGTCAGCCGACACGAATACAAGGCGGACCGCTGGGCCATCCAGCGGTACCTGCCCTTTGAGACCCTGCGGGATGCCGTGTCCGCGGGATACACCGAACCCTGGCAGTTGGCGGAATATTTCCAGCTTCCGGAGGCCGCGGTGCGCCGTGCGCTGACCTATTACCTGCGCGTGAAGGGGCTGCGTTTTGCCCCCGGCGCCCAAACGGAGGAAGACCAATGAACAAGACAAAAGGCGGCCTTGCCGCCTTTGTGCGCCAGCGGCCGGAGATCTGGATCTCGGTGGCCTACTTTGTGGTATACCTGATCAGCTTTTTCACACTGGAACGGGTGACGGAACCGCGGTTCATCATACACTGCCGGCTGGACGATCTCATCCCCTTCTGCGAGTGGGGCATCGTGCCCTATGTCTGCTGGTATCTGCTGGTGCCCGGGATGCTGCTTTTCTATCTGTGCAGGGATAAGGCAGACTATCTGCGGCTGTGCTTTATCATGTATGTGGGCATGACCATCTGCCTCGCGCTGTACTACCTGCTGCCCACCGGCCTGGAGCTGCGCCACCCCATTCCCCGGGACAATCTCCTTTGCCTTGCGGTGGCGCTGCTGCGCCGCATCGACACCCCCACCAACGTCTGCCCCTCCATCCATGTGTCCAGCACGGTGGGCATCGCCATCGTGGCGCTGCGCAGCCGGCTGTTCGCCGGGCGGCGGATGGTGCGGGCGTCTCTTCTGGTGTTCTGCCTGCTGGTGTGCGTGGGCACGCTGGTGATCCAGCAGCATTCGGTGTGGGATGTGCTGGCCGGCGCGGCGCTGAGCCTGGCCCTGATGATCCCCGCTTACCGCATCTGGCCCCAACACAAATAAAAAAGCGCCCGCGCGCTTCTCGAAATGAGAGCGCGCGGGCGCTTTGCCTATGAAAGAAGGGCCCCGGCCAAGCGGCCGGGGCCCTTCCTGTAGAACGGTTCAGGCGTTGGTGTTGTTTTTCAGCACAACATCGTGGCTGCCGCCCTCCACAATGCTGGTGGAGGACACCACGGTGAGACGGGCCTTCTGCTGCAGTTCCTCAATGCTCAACGCGCCGCAGTTGCACATGGTGCTGCGCACCTTGTACAGGGTGTTGGTCACACCGTCGGCCAGCCTGCCGGCGTAGGGCACATAGCTGTCCACGCCCTCCTCAAAACTCAGCTTGGCCGCGCCGCCCAGATCGTAGCGCTGCCAGTTGCGGGCGCGGTTGGAACCCTCGCCCCAATACTCCTTCATGTACTGGCCGTTGATGCGCACCTTGTTGGTGGGGCTCTCGTCGAAGCGGGCGAAGTACCGGCCCAGCATCACGAAGTCCGCGCCCATGGCCAGCGCCAGGGTGATGTGATAATCGTGGACGATGCCGCCGTCGGAGCAGATGGGCACATAGATGCCGGTCTCCTTGTAGTACTCGTCCCGGGCCTGGGCCACCTCGATCACGGCGGTGGCCTGGCCGCGGCCGATGCCCTTGGTCTCGCGGGTAATGCAGATGGAACCGCCGCCGATGCCGATCTTCACAAAGTCGGCGCCGGCCTCGGCCAAAAAGCGGAAGCCGTCCTTGTCCACCACGTTGCCCGCGCCCACCTTGACCTTGTCGCCGTAACGCTCGCGGATCCAGGCGATGGTGCGGCTCTGCCACTCGGTAAAGCCCTCGGAGGAGTCGATGCACAGCACGTCCACACCGGCGTCCACCAGGGCGGGCACCCGCTCGGCGTAGTCGCGGGTGTTGATGCCCGCGCCCACCACATAGCTCTTGCCGGCGTCCAGCAGTTCGTTCACGTTCTCCTTGTGGCTGTCGTAGTCCTTGCGGAAGACCATGTACTTCAGGCAGCCGGCCTCGTCCACCAGCGGCAGGGAGTTGATCTTGTTGTCCCAGATGATATCGTTGGCCTCTTTCAGGGTGGTGGTGTCCGGCGCGATGACCAGCTTGTCCAGCGGGGTCATGAAGTTGGCCACCTTCTCGCTGGGATCCATGCGGCTGACGCGGTAATCACGGCTGGCCACGATGCCCAGCAGCCTGCCGTTGGCGGTGCCGTCCTCGGTCACAGCCACGGTGGAGTGGCCGGTCTTTTCCTTCAAGGCCAGCACATCCGCCAGGGTGGCGGAGGGCTTCAGGTTGGAGTCGCTGGTGACGAAGCCCTTTTTGTAACTTTTCACCTTGCGGATCATCTCCGCCTCACTCTCGATGCTCTGGGAGCCGTAGATGAAGGACACGCCGCCCTGTTTTGCCAGGGCGATGGCCAGATCCGGCCCGGAGACCGACTGCATGATGGCGCTGATCATGGGAATGTTCATGGTCATGGGGCACGCCTCCTGCCCCTTGCGGTACTTCACCAGCGGGGTCTTGAGGCTCACCGCTTCGGGCACGCAGGCGGAAGAGGAATACCCCGGCACCAGCAGATATTCCCCAAAGGTTCGGCTGGGCTGATCGAAATAGTAGGCCATAACGCATCTCCTTTATCGTCACACAATTTTCATTTTCCGTTTTCTGGGTGGATTTAAAAAAGTGTACCACATTCGCACACAAATTGCAAAATGCGGCTGCCACAAACTTTGTGCGGGCTTTTTGCGCAATCTGGGCATAACGTCAAAAGCGGCTCCAGAAGTACGACTACGCTCCCCGGCGATAACAAAATCCCCGCCGGAGGGACGGCGGGGATTTTGTCACAGGACTTTCGGAACGCCCGTTGCACCCGTTTTTGAAAACCGGACCGGCAGGCCCGGCAGGAGGAGGAAAAAACGGCGAACGCTCCGCAACACATGAAAAAGGCTGTTGCTTTCTTGCAACTTTATTGTAACTTTTTTGAAATCTTTTGTCAACCCTTTCGGGGGATTTTTTTGAAAAAATTTCAAAAAATTACAAACCCCGGGCACATCCCCCTCTCCGGCGGCCGGTTTGGGCCGCCGGCTGCCCGCCGCGGGCTCACTTTACCGTGAACGTCGCCTCAAAGCAGGGCCGGCCGTCCTCCCGCTGGCCGGACACATACCAGCTGCCATCCTCGTTTTGGCCGCGGGTCAGCCGCGCGCACTGGCCGGCGGGCAATTCGTTGTGGTAGGCGATGACAAGGCCCTTCACCTCGCCCCCTTGCAGCACCTCCAGCGGCAGCGCGTCGGCGGCCGCGTCGGCATAGCGGGTGTTGTTCATGTGGCCGTTGGAATCGCACCGGCTGTAGGTGGCCTGCACGGAACCGGCGGGGCACTCCTGCTCCGGCTTGCGGATGGACACATCCAGGGCAAACGGCACCTGTTCCGCAAAGGGGAAGGCGTCGAACGCGGCAGGGGCCCGGCGCAGGATGTGGCGGGTATCGGTGTCCACCAGCACCCAGCGGCTGTCCAGCAGGGCCACCCGCTCGCCCTTTTCGTCCCGCGCCTCGGTCACGCGCTTGTACACCGCCCGCCGGGGCTGCTCCGGCATGGTGGTGAGGGTGAGCACCTCGCCGTTTTGCGGCGTCCGCTCCACCTGCAGCGCCAGTTTTGCCAGCAGGAACACCGCGTGGTTTTCCCGGTAAAAGGCATCGTCCATCCCCAACCGCACACACTGGTCGGTGGAGATCTGCTGGGCCATGCGCAAAAATGCGCCGGCGGTGAGCCGCCGGTTCATGTCGCAGTCGCAGTCGGTCACCCGAAACTGTTCGGTGTAAAATTCCTTCCGGTCCATGGGGCCGCGCCTCCTTTTCAAGCCAAAGCCGCCCGCAAAGCGGGCGGCGGAATACAACGGTTTGGTGGGTATTATACCACAGTTTTCGAAAATCCACAAACGGGGTTGACAGCGACATTTGACACATGTAGAATATAGATATTCCTTCTACATCTGTCAAACATTTGGAGGTGATCCTGTGCGCACCCTCTTTTTGCTCTATTTCGCCCAGGGGCTCGTACTGGGGCTGGCGGCGCTGGCGCTGCTCGCCGCCGCGCCCCTTTTACAAAAGCGGTACAGCGCCCGCTGGTTCTGCCGGGCCTGGCTGGCGCTGGCGGCGCTGCTGGCGCTGCCCCTGCGGATGCTTTTGCCCGCGGCCGCTCCGGCCCCTGTCACACTGACGCCCCCGCCGGCGCTGCTGGTCTCCGTCGGCTCCCGCGATGAAACGCCCGCCATCGGGGCGGACACCGCGCCCGGAACGGAGCGGACCGCCCCTTCCGCGGGGGATGAGGGCGGCCAGGCCGTCCCTTCCTCCGGCCAAGCCGCGCAGGGCGGTCAGGCGGCGCTCTCCACCAGTCCAAACGCCCAGCCCGGCCAGAGCAGCGGGCAACCGGGCCCTTCCGCTGACGCCGGCGGAAGGCTCCAAACGCCCGCCGTGTCCGGCGGGGAGGAGACACCCGTGGTTTCCGCCTTCACCCTGCCGGCGGCCCTGGCCCCGCTGGACGGGTTGGCCCTTGCCTGGCTGGCCGGGGCGCTGGGGGTGGCGGGCCGGCAGTGGCTCGGCTACTTTATCTGGCGGCGGCGCACGCTGCGCCGCGCGCTGCCCGCCGGCGGGGACTGGCAGGCCGCGCTGGACGTGTCCCTCTCCCGGCAGCCGCTGGCAGGGCGGCCCCGGCTGCTGGCCAGCCCCGACGTGACCGGCGCGATGGCGGCGGGCTTCTTCCGTCCGGTGCTGCTGGTGCCGGAGGGCACACAGCCCGGCCCGGACGGGGTCTGCCTGCTGGCCCACGAACTGGCCCACCTGGCACGGCGGGATCTGGCCCGCAAGGCGCTGTTCAGCCTGGTGCTGGCGCTCCACTGGTACAATCCCGCCGTCTGGCTGCTGGCCAAGCGGGCCGGGCGGGACATGGAGACCGCCTGCGACGAGGCGGCCCTGGCCGCGCTCGGAACGCAGCACCGGGCAGCCTACTGCGACGCGCTGCTGCGCGCGGTGAACCGGGGCCGCGCCCCGGCGCTGACCACCTGCTTTTCCCTGACCAAAAAGGACGTAAAGGCCCGCTTTGCCCGCCTGTGGGACCTGAGCCCCAAGCGGCGGGGCGCGGCGGCGCTGGCGGTATTCTGCCTGGCAGCCGCCCTGGCGGGGGCGCTGGTAGCCTGCAATGCCGCGCCCGCCGAGAGCGGCAGTGAACCGCCGGCCCCCACCCCTGCCTCCGAACCTGCCGCCAGCCCCGCGCCGGACTACGCCTCCGACGAGGAGATCTGGCCGGTGGGATATTACAACGACGCGGGCCCGCTGCCGCTGCCCGAGGGGGAAGAATTCCCGCCCGTCACCCCCTTTGGCTTTGCCTCCCCCGACCTGCAGTACGCCGGGGTGGTACAGTACGGTCTTGAGGGCGAGGCGCAAAAACGTCTGACCCTGTGGAACACCTCTGACGGCGGCGAAACCTGGACCTCCACCACCCTGGACTGCTCCGCCTGGCTGGAGGAGATGGCAAAGGAAAACGACTGGGCTTCGCTGAAAGCGGACGGCGTGGGGAACGGTAGCGCCCGGGTGATGCCCGGCGCCTACCAGTTTGTAAACCCCAACATTGGTTTCCTTGCCTATTACGGCGGCTGGAACTATGGCCCCGCCCATGACCCCCACACCACCTACGCTCCCGGCTTTGTGCTGCTGCGCACCACCGACGGAGGCCAAACATGGAAGGAGATGTACAGCGGCGATTGCAGTGATTTTGTGGGCGGCACCGGCGAAGGGCTTTCCTTCTACGCCTCCCGGCCCTTCCTGTTCCTGAACGGAAAGGTGGGCTTTTTGTGCGCCCATGGTGGCGATTACGGCACAAACAGCCAGTTCAACCTGCTGCGCACGGTGGACGGCGGCCAGACCTGGCAGCTGCTGAACCTTGACGAGGTGGCCTCCACCCTGCCCGGCGCTCCCTGGAAAAACCGTCATGTGTGCAGCGCCCTGGGCCTGGGCGGGCCGGAATACGAGCCGGATATCTTCGCCGACGCCCAGCCCGGCTTTGCGGCCTTCACCGCCTGGGGAGATGACAGCTATGACCGCGTAGTATTCTACACTCGGGACTACGGTGAAAGCTGGCAGTGGATCAAGCGCACCCCGGCAGACAGCACATCACAGGAGGTGAACGACCAATGAGCGAAAACGAGATCAAGCGTCTGCCCGACGCGGAACTGGACATCATGAAAGAGCTGTGGGCCGCCTCCGGTCCCCTGACCCGGGCCGAACTGGAACAGAGGCTTGCCCGCCGCCGCTGGGCCAGCACCACCCTGCTGGCCCTGCTGGGCCGGCTGGAGGCCAAAGGGTACGTCACCCGGGAAAAGCAGGGCAAGGGGTACCTCTACACCGCCGCCCTGGCCCGGGAGGACTACCTGCCGGTGGAGAGCCGCTCGGCGCTGGAGCGGATGTTCGGCGGCAGCGCCAAAAACCTCATCGCCGCCATGGCCGAGACCCGTGACCTCACCAAAGAGGACATCGACGAGCTGGCGGCCTATCTGGAGCAGCTGAAACAGGGCGGGCGCTGACCGGCCGGGCCCTTGCCCAGCTGCCCGCCAACCCCGCCGCGGCGTGCCGCGCGCCCCGAAGCCCGCGGGCCTTCCCCGCCCCATCGTTCCCCGCGGCCCGGTACACACGCTCTCCCTCAGCACGCAAAATCGCCCCCGCGGCCAACGGCCGCGGGGGCGATCCTCTTCTGTTTCAAAAAAGGGTTTAGTAATCCTCGCGCTGCTTCTTACGGCTGCGGGTCCAGAACAGCACCACGACCACGGCCACCGCCAGCACCAGCACCAGGGGGATCACCCAGCCGTTGCCGCCCTCGCTGTAGCTCTTCATGTCGCTCCAGGCCTTGTCCATGGCGGCGTTGATCTCGTCGGGCAGCACGGTGAACACCTCGGTGTTGGCCAGCACTTCCGCGCTGGGATAGGCCACCTCGCTGTACTTCAGGTCGTCGTCCAGCTGCTCCCACACCTCGGTGATGGGGGTGGAGTAGCCGATGTAGTCGCAGTTGGCCACGCCCACGCTGGTCTCGCACATGTAGTTGATGAACATCTCCGCGGCTTCCTTGTTCTTGCTGCCGGCGGGGATGCACATGGCGTCCACAAAGTAGTTGGTGCCCTCCTCGGGGATCACGAAGCCCAGGTCGGGGTTCTCGTCCATCATCACCAGGGCGTCGCCGGCGTAGTAGGGAGCCAGCGCGGCCTCGCCGCCCTCCATCTTGTCAAAGATCTCGTCCATCACATAGGCCTGCACCAGGCTCTTCTGGGCCTTCAGTTCCTCGGCGATGGTCTCCACCTCCTCCACGGTGGTGGGGTTCATGCTCATGCCCAGGCGCTTGGCGGCGATGGCGAAGGCGTCGCGGCTGTTGTTGAACATCAGGATGGAATTTTCATACCGCTCGTCCCACATGGCGTCCCAGCTGGTGGGGGTCTCCTCCACCATGGTCTTGTTGTACACAAGGCCCACCACGCCCCAGGTGTAGGGCACGCTGTACTCATCGTTCGGGTCGTAGGCCTGGCCCTTGTACTGGGCGCCGATCTTGGCCATGTTGGGAATGTTGTCGAAGTCCAGTTTCTCCAGCATACCCTCGTTGATCATCTTGCCGATCATGTAGTCGCTGGGGATGATCACGTCGTAGTCCGCGCCGCCGCTCTTCAGCTTGGCGTACAGGCTCTCGTTGGTGTCGTAGGTGGTGTAGTTCACCTCGATGCCGGTCAGGTCGGTGAAGGCGGACAGGATGTCCACGCTGTCATCGCTGCCGTCGGAGATGTACAGGCCCCAGTTGTAGACGTTCAGGGTGATGCCCTGGTCGGCAAGCCGGGTCCAGTCGTAGTCGGCGCTCACCGAGATGTCGTCGTTGACCACGATCATCTCCTCGTCCGCCGCGGCGGCGGGCATGGCCATAGCGCCCGCGCACAGCAGTACAGCGAGCAGGGTGCAGAACAGTTTTTTCATTGATTTCCTCCGTTCGCGGCGTTTTGCCGCTTATGATTTGCCCCGCGGCCACCCCGGCCGCCCCTCGGGCATTGTGTATTATCAGGACTTGCGCCGCTCCCGGCGTCCGTCCAGATAATTGTAGAAAAGGATGATGGCCAGGATCACCAGGAACATCACCGTGGAAAGGGCGTTGATCTCCGGGCTGACCTTCTTGCGGGTCATGCTGTAGATCACGATGGGCAGCGTCTGGGTGGTGCCGCTGGTGAAGTAGGAGATCAAAAAGTCATCGATGGAGTAGGTCAGGCAGATCAGGAAGGCGGAGAGGATGGCCGGGGCCAGTTCCGGCAGCACCACCTTGAAGAAGGCCTGCCGGGGATTGCAGCCCAGGTCCAGCGCCGCCTCGTACACCCGCACATCCAGCTGGCGGAGTTTGGGCGATACGTTGAAGATCACATAGGGCAGGCAGAAGGAGATGTGGGCAATGAGCAGGGTGGGCAGGCCGAAGATATTTTCCGGCAGGCTCCAGCCCAGGGTCTCGTTGGCCCAGGCGATGCCGTCCTTGGCCACCACGAAGAGCAGCATCAGCGAGACACCGGTGATGATCTCGGGGTTGACCACCGGCATGTAGCTGACGTTGTTCACCACCGCCTGACTGCGTTTGCCCATGGCGTTGATGCCGATGGCGGCGGCGGTGCCCACCACGGTGGCCACCACCGCGGCCACAAAGGCCACCACCAGGCTCAAGGCCAGCGCGTCCAGGATCATCTCGTTCTGGAACAGGCTCTTATACCATTTAAAGGTGAATCCGGTAAAGATGGTGCGGCTTTTGCTCTCGTTGAAGCTGAACACCGCCATCACGGCGATGGGCACATACATGAAGGAGAACAGCAGCACCAGATACACCCGCTGCAATGCGCGAAGATGAGACTGTTTCATCACATGACCCCCTCCACACCGTCTTTGTTGCCGCTGGTGTTGGTCAGGCTCATGCACAAAAGCACGATGACCATCAGCACCAGGCTCATGGCGCTGCCCAGGTTGTAGTTGTAGCTGTTGCCCAAAAACTGCAGCTCGATCAGATCGCCCACCAGCATGGTGTCGCCGCCGCCCAGCATGCGGCTGATGATGAAGGTGGACACGCTGGGCACAAACACCATGGTGATGCCGGTGGCGATGCCGGGCATGGCCAGGGGGATGAGCACCCGGCCCAGCACCCGGAAGATGTCGGCGCCCAGGTCCTGCGCCGCCTCGATGATGCTGGAATCGATCTTCACCATGGCGGTGTAGAGCGGCAGGATCATGTAGGGCAGGTAGTTGTACACCATGCCCAACACCACAGCCCCCTGGGTGTTGATCATCTCAAAGGGGCCGATGCCGAACAGGCCCAGGAAGCGGTTGATGAGGCCGTTGTTTTCGAGCAGGCTCATCCAGGCGTAGGTGCGCAGCAAAAAGTTCATCCACATGGGCAGGATCACCAGCATCTGCATCATCCGCTGGCTGGAAACGGGCAGCCGGCTGAGCCAGTAGCCCACCGGGAAGGCCAGCACCAGGCATACCACCGTGGCAATGGCGGCCAGCAGCAGGCTGCGCACGAACACGGTGGAGTAGTCGCCCAGGGCGGTGATATTTTCCAGCGTGAAAGCGCCGCTTTTGGTGGTGAAGGCAAAGTACACCACGATCAAAAGCGGCACGGCGATGAACACGGTCATCCAAACGAGATACGGAAAGGCGAGGCTCTTATTTTTCAGCATGGCTCATTCCTCCATGCGGGCCATGATGTGAATTTCATCCGGCCCGATGCGCATGCCGATCAGCTCCCCGGGGGCGCTGGCCTGGGTGGAGTGGATGATCCACTCGTAGCCGGCCTGCTCCACATGCATCTCGAAGTGCACCCCCTTGAAGATGACCTCCTTCACGATGCCGGTGAGCTGGCCCTGGATGGCGGGCACCACCTGGATGTCCTCGGGGCGCACCACCACCTGCACCGGCTGGTTGCGCTCAAAGCCCTTGTCCACGCAGGTGAACTCGCTGCCGGCGAACTCCACCCGGAAGTCCTTGAGCATGATGCCGTCCAGAATGTTGCTCTCGCCGATGAAGTCCGCCACGAAGGCGTTCTTCGGCTCGTTATAAATGTCTTCGGGGCTGCCGATCTGCTGGATGTCGCCGTCGTTCATCACCACCACGGTGTCGCTCATGGTCAGGGCTTCCTCCTGATCGTGGGTGACGTAGATAAAGGTGATGTCCATGGCCTGCTGCAGCCGTTTCAGTTCCAGCTGCATCTCCTTGCGCAGCTTCAGGTCCAGCGCGCCCAGCGGCTCGTCCAGCAAGAGCACCTTCGGGTGATTCACCAGGCCCCGGGCAATGGCCACCCGCTGCTGCTGGCCGCCGGAGAGCCGGTCGGTGTGGCGGCGCTCAAAGCCCTTGAGGCCCACCACTTCCAGCATCTCCAGCACCCGGGTGCGGATCTCCTTTTCCGGCAGCTTCTGCAGCCGCAGGCCGAAGGCCACGTTCTCGAACACGTTCAGGTGCGGGAACAGGGCATACTTCTGGAACACCGTGTTCACCTGCCGCTTGTAGGGCGGCAGGGCGGTGATGTCCTTGCCATTAAAAAAAACATTGCCCGACTTCGGCTGCACAAATCCACCGATGACCCGGAGCGTGGTGGTCTTGCCGCAGCCCGAGGGCCCCAGGAAGGTCACAAACTCCTTGTCGTGGATGTCCAGCGACAGGCCGGTCAGCACCGGCTCACCGTCAAAGTCGACAACAATGTTTTTCAGCGATACGATCTCATTCATTTTTCATGCATCCCCCTTTGCGGAATTTCCCGGGGCCAAAGCCGGCGGGTCAGCGCCAATTATATCGCCCCGCAAAAGGTTTGTTACACTGCCTGTGGGCCTTACAATCCGTTAGAGCCTCCTTGCCACGGCAGCTACAGCGATACATACAACGCCAATGTGTCTGGCGGGCACACTCCCGCCTTCAGATGCAACACACGATTGTTATTATACAGGCATACCCCCCTATGTCAATAGGTTTGCGCAAATTCTTTTGAAAAATGCCGGAATATATCCCACTGGGGCGTTATATTCCGGCATTTTTTCGATTTATTTTAAAATTTCCTTGCAAATGCTTTAAAAAACGCCGTCTCTCACCGTTTTTCAAAAGCGCGTCTGGCCGCCTCCAGCACCGTTTCCAGGGGCACGCCGGCGGCCGCCGCGGCGGCCGCCGCCTGGTCAAATTCCGCCTTGGCCTTGCCGGGCGAAGCCGGTGAAAACTTCACCTCCACCGGGCCGTAGGGGGTGTCCACCCGGCGGCACTCCCGGTGCTGCACCGTGCGCGCCATCTCACAGCGGCGCACCCCCCAGCTGGAGGTGTGGGCGAGCATCAGATCGCACAGGCGGTCCGCGTCGGCGGGGCGGCACAGGCAGCACAGCTTCACCGCCGGGCGGTTCTTCTTCATCTGGATGGCCTCGGTGTACACGTCCAGCGCGCCGGCGGCCAGCAGCATGCCGGCGGCGTAACCGATGGCCTCGCCGGTCATGTCGTCCAGGTTGCAGGCAAGTTCGCAGATGGTATCGGCGCTTTTGCCGTCCCCGCTCTCACCCCAGAAGGCCCGCACCACGTTGGCGCAGGCAAACTCCTTGTTGCCGGCGCCCACACCCACCTTCTCCACCGTCATGGCGGGCATCGGCCCGAAGGAGGAGGCAAAGGTGCGCAGCAGCGCCGCCCCGGTGGGGGTGCACAGCTCCGCCTGCACGCTGCCGCCGTAGCAGGGGATGCCCTGTACCAGCCAGGCGGTGGCGGGGGCGGGCACCGGCAGCACCCCGTGGGCACACCGCACCTGGCCGCCGCCCAGGTTCACCGGGCTGGCCGCGATGCGGTCGGGCGCCAGCCAGTCCAGCAGCAGGCACACCGCCGTCACGTCCGCCACCGCGTCCAGCGCCCCCACCTCGTGAAAGTGCACCAGTTCCACCGGCTGCCCGTGGGCGTGGGCCTCCGCCTGGGCGATGAGGCCGTACACCTCCATGGTCTTCTCCTTCACCGGCTGCGGCACCGGCAGCCCCTCCACGATGGCGCGGATATCCGCCAGGCTGGCATGGCGATGGCCGTGGGGGTGGCTGTGATCATGGCCGTGCTCATGGTCATGCTCGTGGTCGTGCTCATGCTCGTGGTCGTGGTCATGCGCGTGGTCCTGCCCGTGGTCATGATGGCCCGCATGGGCATCCTCATGCCCGTGGTCATGCGCGTGCGCATGAGCCCCGTCCGGCCCGGCGCAGGGCACATCGTGGCTGTGCTCCTCTGTGCCGTGGGCCAGCACGGTCATGTGCAGGCCCCGCACACCGCACCGCGCGGCGGGCTCGGCACTCACCTGCACGCCGGGGATGGCGTTCATCACCCGCAAAAATTCCCGCTGCCGTTCCTCCGGCAGCAGGTCCAGCAACGCGGCGGTGAGCATATCCCCCGCCGCGCCCATGTTGCACTCCAGATACAGCGTTTTCATGCCGTCAGTCCTCCTTCGCCATATGGTTGATCATGCTGGCAAGGTAGCCCGCGCCAAAGCCGTTGTCGATGTTCACCACGCTCACCCCGCTGGCGCAGGAGTTGAGCATCGAGAGCAGGGCGGACAGGCCGCCGAAGTTGGCCCCGTAGCCCACACTGGTGGGCACGGCGATCACCGGGCAGTCCACAAGGCCGCCCACCACGCTGGCAAGCGCCCCTTCCATGCCCGCCACGGCCACCACCACCTTGGCCTGCATCAGCACGTCCAGCCTTGCCAGCAGCCGGTGCAGCCCGGCCACCCCCACATCGTACACCCGTTCCACCCGGTTGCCCATGGCCAGGGCGGTGCGGGCGGCCTCCTCACACACAGCCATGTCGCTGGTGCCGCCGCTCACCACGGCGATGAGGCCCTTTGGGTCGTCGATGGGGGCCGGGTCGGCCAGACCGAATCGGGAGAGAGGGTCGTAGTCCAGCGGGATGCCCTCCCCCTTCACCGTTTCCGCCGCCTCGGCGCTCATGCGGGTGACGATGATGTTCTTCGACCCCCGCCCGGCCATGGCCCGCAGGATGCCCGCGATCTGCTCCGGGGTCTTGCCCGCGCCGTAAACCACTTCCTGAGCGCCCTGGCGCAGGCCCCGGTGGTGATCCACCTTGGCATAGCCCAGGTCCTCGAAGGGCTGCATCTTCATCCGGAGCAGGGCCTCTTTGGGGCTGGTGGTCCCCGCCTTCACCTGCTCCAGCAGCTCCAGCATCTCCTGCTGTTCCATCCCTCACTCCTCCTTCCGGGGCGCAAGGTCCAGCAGCACCCCGTCAAACCAGGGCGCCAGCGTCCCGGTGATCTCTTTGTGGCGGCGCGCCGCCTCCTCCAGCTGGCCGGCGGGCAACTGCAAACGGCCCAGCCGCCCCAGCACCCGCACCCGCAGATCGGAAAAGCCCATGGCCATCAGCGCGCCCTCCGCCTGTTCCACCCGGCCGAGGGTGTCGGCGTCCAGCGGCGTGCCGGTGGGCACCCGTGTGGCAAGGCAGGCATAGGCGGGCTTTTGGGCGGTGAACAGGCCCAGCTCGCCGCTCATGCGCCGCACGTCCGCCTTGGTCAGCCCGCACAGCCGCAGGGGGCTTGTCACCTTCAGTTCCGCCAGCGCCCGCATCCCGGGCCGGTCGGCTGCGTCGTCGCTGGCGTTGGTGCCGTCCCACACTTCAGCAAAGCCGTCCGCCGCGGCGGCCTTGACGAGCGCCGTGAAGATCATCTTCTTACAATAGTAGCAGCGCAGCGGCCCGTTGGCCCGCACCGGCTCCTCCTCCAGCGGCCGGGCCTCGATCACCCGCAATTCCACCCCCAGCTGGCTGGCCAGACGCTCGGCGTCCCGCCGCTCAAAGCGCGGCTGAAAGGCGCTGTCCACAAAATAGGGCTGCACCCGGCAGCCCGCCTTCACCGCCGCCGCCAGCAGCAGGGCCGAGTCCGTCCCGCCGGAAAAAGCCAGCGCGGCGCTTTTGCCCCACAAAAATTCGTTCAGTTCCATCCTCCGCACCTCACCTATCAAAAAAAGCCGCGAAAGCACCGCCCTGCGCCTTGCCGCGGGCCCGGACAAGGGGATGCGTCCCCCGGCCCGTGCCCGCCCGCTGGCGGGGCGAACTGCCTTCGTGGCATTCTCTCATGGTTTATGATCGTTGTCGCCGCGCCTTCCTGGCGCGGACTTATCACATTTTATTGTAGCACAAAGCCCGCCGGGTGTAAAGCGCGGTTCACAGCAGATCCTCGCCGTCGTCCTCGTCGGTCATGAACTCCCGGCCGCTCACCCGCTTGGCCATCCGCTCGGCCTCCACCAGGCCGGACAGCGTTTCCTTCACCTCGGCGGAACGAGGCACCCACTTGATGTCGAACTCGGGGGTGGATTTGTCCGCCGAGCAGCAATGGATGGTGCCCAGGCCGAACAGCCGCTGGAACAGCGAGCGTCGGAGGGTCATATCCATGATGCGGTAGAGGCGCACCTCCTCCTCTTTTGTGTTCAGGATGCCGGTCTGGATGAGCAGCTTTTCCTTTGTGAGGATGTACTTGGTAAAGGTCCAGGGCAGGCCGAAGGCGATGCGCTTGCGGTCCTGCCATACGACGCCGGGTCGCTCCATGGCGGTGCCTCCTATCTCATTCTTGTTTTCTTTATTATACAAGGCCCGGCTTTTCTTTACAAGAACCGTTTCCGGCCCTGTACGCGGCGTGCCTTTCATGGTATAATCCAGTTAAAACCGCCCGTGAAAGGGGTATGAACGAATGAGAAACGCACAGCAGCTCAAAGCAGACCTTTCCGCCGGCCGGTGGGACGCCGCCTTTGCCAGCCTTTACGGCTGCGCGGGGCGCTCCGCCGCCGACTGCCGCGCCCGTTACGCCCGCCTGGTGGAGGGCTACACCGCCGCCTTCGGCGACGAAAAGCGGGACTACGCCTTTTACTCCGCGCCCGGGCGCACCGAGTTGGGCGGCAACCACACCGACCACCAGCACGGCCGGGTGCTGGCCGCCAGCGTGGACCTGGACGTGATCGCCCTGGCCGCACCCAACGGCACCGACACGGTGCGGGTGCTCAGCGAAGGGTTTGAGATGGACGTGGTGGACCTGGCCCGCCTGGAGCCGGTGCCGGAGGAGACGGGCCATTCCGCCTCGCTGATCCGGGGCGTGTGCGCCGCCTTCGCCAAGAAGGGCTGGCCGCTGCGGGGTTTCGACGCATATACTACCTCAGCGGTGCTGAAGGGCAGCGGCCTCTCCAGTTCGGCGGCCTTTGAGGTTCTCATCGGCAACATTGCGAACCACCTGTTTGCCGGCAGCGCCGAGAGCCCGGTGACCATCGCCCAGATCGGCCAGTACGCCGAGAACGTCTTTTTTGACAAGCCCTCGGGCCTGCTGGACCAGATGGCCAGTTCGGTGGGCGGCGTGGTGGCCATGGACTTTGCCGACCCCGCCGCGCCGCTGGTGCGGCCCCTCACCCTGGACCTGGCGGGCCAGGGGTACGCGCTGTGTATCGTGGACACCGGCGCCGACCACGCGGACCTCACCGACGAGTACGCCGCCATCCCCGCCGAGATGAAGGCGGTGGCCGCCGCCTGCGGCGGCCAGGTGCTGCGGGACGTGCCCAAAGAGACCTTTTTCCAAAACCTGCCCGCCCTGCGCAGATCGCTGGGCGACCGGGCGCTGCTGCGGGCCTTCCACTTCTACGCCGACGACGAGCGGGCCGCCTTGCAGGCCAACGCGCTGGAGAACGGCGAGTTTGACCGCTTTTTGCAGCTGGTGAACGAGAGCGGCGTGTCCAGCTTTACCCTTTTGCAGAATGTGTTCTGCCGCTCCAAGCCCGCCGAGGAGCAGCCGGTGGCGCTGGCGCTGGCGCTGGCCGGCACCCTGCTGGAAGGGCGGGGCGTCTGCCGGGTGCACGGCGGCGGCTTTGCCGGCACCATCCAGGCCTACGTCCCGCTGGATTTTGTGGGCCAGTTCAAGGCCGGCATGGAGGCGCTGCTGGGCGAGGGGATGTGCCATGTGGTGTCCATCCGCCCGGTGGGCGGCGTCCATCTGGCCGAAGACGGCTGAGCGAAAGGGAGGTCTGTACCCATGTCTATGACGAAAGAGTTGTTTTTCACCCTGCCGGACGGAACTCCCGTTCACCGGTACACGCTGGCGAACGCACGCGTCTCCTTCTCGGTGCTGGACCGGGGCGCCACCCTGCAGCGGGTGGCGCTGCAAGGCCCCGGCGGCAAGCCGGTGGAGGTGCTGCTGCACTACGACGAACCCGCCGCCGTCCTCACCTGCCCGGACTATCTGGGTGCCTTTGTGGGCCGGGTGGCCAACCGCATCGCGGGGGGGCGCTTCACCCTGGACGGCAAGGAATACCAGTTGGCCTGCAACGATGGGGCGAACCATCTGCACGGCGGGGTGGACGGCTTTGACAAGCGGATGTTCCGTTTGGCGCGGGCGGAGGACGACCTGCTGGAACTGGCGCTCACCAGCCCCGACGGCGACCAGGGCTACCCCGGCAAGCTGGACCTGACGGTGCGCTGGACGCTGCTGGAAGACGGCTTCTCCCTGGAGTGGGAGGCCGCGGCGGACAAGCCCACCCCCGCCGCCTTCACCTGCCACGCCTACTGGAACCTGGCGGGCAGGGACGCCGGCCCCGATGCCATGCTGGCCCACCGGCTGCGCATTTTTGCCCACCGCTACACCCCGGTGGACGAAGACCTCATCCCCACCGGCGAACTGGCAAAGGTGGAGGGCACCCCCTTCGACTTCACCGATTTTCATCCCATCGGCGAGCGCATCGGGCAGGATTGCCCCCAGCTGGCCCTGGCCGGCGGTTACGACCACAACTTCGCGCTGGACGAGGCCGCCGGCCCCGACGGGCTGCGCCCCCTGGCCCAGGTGATGAGCCCCGCCACCGGTGTGGCCATGTCCATCGACACCACGCTGCCCGGCGTGCAGTTCTACTCGGGCAACGGGATGCAGGGGCATCCCCGCCGCAGCGGCTTCTGCCTGGAGCCCCAGACCTTCCCCGACGCGGTGAACCAGCCCGCCTTCGGCCAGGACGTCATCCTGCGCCCGGGTGAAACTCGGCGGGACGCGATCCGCTGGCGCTTTACCTTCTGACCCCTGCTTCAAAAAGGCCGCCCCCGCGCAAACGCGCGGGGGCGGCCTTTTTTGTTCGTTTCACGGGGTTCAGGCCGGGTCGTTCCAGCCCTTGCACACGTCCACCCAGCCCTTGGGGGCGGCGTACCGTTCCAGTTCCGGAATGGTCAGTTCGATGGCGCTGTTGGCACTGCCGCAGGCGGGAAACACCGTCTCAAAGCGCCTGAGCGACTCGTCCAGCCACACCTCCACGCCCTCGTTCACCGCGAAGGGGCAAACGCCCCCCACCGCGTGACCCACCAGTTCCACCGCCTGTTCCGGCGTGAGCATCTTGGCCTTGAGGCCGAACTGCGCCTTGAACTTGTGGTTGTCCACGCGGGCGTCGCCCGCGGCCACCACCAGCAGCGGCCCCGCCGGACCCATGAAGGAGAGGGTCTTGGCGATGCGTTTGCCCTCGCAGCCCAGCGCCAGGGCGGCCAGTTCCACCGTGGCGCTGGAGACGTCAAATTCCCGCACACGGTCCTCCAGGCCCACCGACTTGAAATATTCCTTCACCCGCTCAATGGACACGCTCGTCTCTCCTTTTCCCTTGTTTACAGTTCGCGGCAGGCCTTGGCGATGCCGGCGGCGTCCAGCCCGAACTGGGCCAGCAGCGCCTTGGCGGGACCGGAGTGGCCGAACTCGTCGTTCACGCCCACCCGCTTGACCTTGCAGGCCACGCCCGCCTCGGCGATGGCGGCGCACACCGCCTCGCCCAGGCCGCCGATGACGCTGTGCTCCTCGCAGGTGACCAGCTTGCCGCACTCGGCCGCGGCCTTCAGCACCAGCTCGGTGTCCAGGGGCTTGATGGTGCACAGGTTGATCACCCGGGCGTTCACCCCCTCGGCGGCCAGCTGCTCGGCGGCGGCCAGGGCCTCGGCGGTCATCAGGCCGGTGGCCAGGATGGCCACGTCGCTGCCCTGGCGCAGCACCTCGCCCTTGCCGATCTCGAACGTATAGGTCGCCTCGTCGTGGAACACCGGCACCGCCAGCCGCCCGAAGCGCAGGTAGACGGGGCCCTTGTACGCATAGGCCGCCCGCACCGCCGCCTTGGCCTCCACGTCGTCCGCCGGGCAGAGCACCACCATGCCGGGGATGGAGCGCATCAGCGCGAAATCCTCGCAGCACTGATGGGAAGCGCCGTCCTCGCCCACCGAGATGCCCCCGTGGGTGGCGCCGATCTTCACGTTCAGGTGGGGGTAGCCCACCGAGTTGCGCACCTGCTCAAAGGCGCGCCCCGCGGCGAACATGGCAAAGCTGGAGGCAAAGGGCACCAGCCCCATGGTGGACAGCCCCGCCGCCACGCCGATCATGTTCTGTTCGGCGATGCCGCAGTCGAAATGGCGCTCCGGGAACGCCTTTTTGAACACGCCGGTCTTGGTGGCGGCCGCCAGGTCCGCGTCCAGCACCACCAGGTCGTCATGCTCCTTGCCCAGTTCCACCAGCGCCGCGCCGTAGCTGTCGCGGGTGGCGATCATCTTTACTTCGCTCATACCGTCTCCCCCTCCAGTTCTTTCAGCGCCGCGGTCAGTTCCGCCATGCCCTGCTCATACTCCGCGTCGTTGGGGGCCTTGCCGTGCCAGCCCACGTTGTTCTCCATAAAGCTCACGCCCTTGCCCTTGGTGGTCTTGAGCAGGATGGCGCTGGGCCGCCCTTTTTCCGCCTTCGCGGCGGCGAACGCCGCTTCCAGGGCCTCAAAGTCATGCCCGTCGATCGCCTGCACAAAGAAGCCGAAGGCCTTGAACTTCTCGTCCACCGGAGCGGGGCTCATCACGTCGGCCACCGCGCCGTCGATCTGCAGACCGTTCAGATCGGCCAGCAGGCAGAGGTCGTCCAGCTTGTAGTGGGCGGCGAACATGGCCGCCTCCCACACTTCGCCCTCCTGCAGCTCGCCGTCGCCCAACAGGGTGTACACCCGCACATCCTGTTTTTTGTACTTCGCTCCCAGCGCCATGCCGCAGGCCGCCGAGACGCCCTGCCCCAGGCTGCCGGTGGACATATCCACCCCCGGCACCGTGTTCATGTTGGGATGGCCCTGCAGGTAGCTGTCGATGTGGCGCAGGGTGGGCAGGTCCTCCACCGGGAAAAACCCCTTCTGGGCCAGCACCGAGTAGAGCCCCGGCGCCGCGTGCCCCTTGGAGAGCACGAACCGGTCCCGGCCCTCCCAGTGGGGGTCCGCCGGGTCCACCCGCATCTCCTTGAAATACAGATAGGTCAGCACGTCAGCGGCGGAGAGACTGCCGCCGGGGTGGCCCGCCTTCGCCCCGTGGGTGGAGGTGAGCACCCCCATGCGCACCTTGCAGGCGATCTTTTTCAGTTCCAATTGTTCCTGTTTCGTCATATCATTCACCAAACACCTTTACATAGTCCGCCTTGAATTTCTCGATGCCCGCGTCGGTGAGCGGGTGTTTGGTCATCTGGTCGATGACCTTGTAGGGCACGGTGGCGATGTCCGCCCCCGCCAGGGCGCAGTCGGTCACATGGATGGGATTGCGCACGCTGGCGGCGATGATCTCGCAGTGCAGATCGGGGTAATTGTTGAAGATGGCGCTGATGGTCTGGATCAGGTCGATGCCCGGCTGGCTGATGTCATCGAGGCGCCCCAGGAAGGGGGACACATAGGCAGCCCCCGCCCGCGCCGCCAGCAGCGCCTGGTTGGCGGAGAAGATCAGGGTGCAGTTGGTGGGGATGCCCTCGGCACTAAGCACCTTGATGGCCTTCAGGCCCTCGGCGGTCATGGGGATCTTCACCACCATGTGTTTGGGGTCCAGGGCGTAGATGGCCCGGCCCTCGGCGATCATGCCCGCCGCGTCGGTGGTAGTGGCCTTCACCTCGCCGGAGATGGGCCCGTCCACGATGGACGCGATCTCGGCCAGCGTCTCGGCGTAGTCCCGTCCCTCCTTGGCGATGAGGCTGGGGTTGGTGGTGACGCCCGCGATGACGCCCATGTCGTTGGCCTTGCGGATCTCCTCCACATTGGCCGTGTCGATAAAGAACTTCATTTCCTCTACCTCCCTAAATATTTTGGCCGTAATAGGCGTTCGGTCCATGTTTGCGCAAAAAATGCTTTTCCACAAGATACCCGGGGGCAGGCGAGGCGTCCGGCTTCACCTGCCGGGTGTAGAGGGCCATTTTGGCCACCTCCTCCAGCACCGCCGCGTGATACACCGCCTCGGCAGCAGATTTGCCCCAGGCAAAGGGCCCGTGGCTGCGGCAGATGACGCCCGGCACATGGACCGGGTCGATGTGCCGGCCGCGGAAGGTCTCCACGATGACCCTGCCGGTGTTCCTCTCGTAGTCCTCGTCCAGCTCCTCTTTGGTCAGCCCGCGGGCGCAGGGCACCGGGCCGTAAAAGTAATCGGCGTGGGTGGTGCCGTAGCAGGGGATGTCCTCCCCCGCCTGGGCCCAGGCCACCGCGAAGGGGCTGTGGGTGTGCACGATGCCCCCCAGGGCGGCAAACGCCTTGTATAACTCCAGATGGGTCCTGGTGTCGCTGGAGGGATTCAGCTCTCCTTCCACCCGCCGCCCGTCCAGGGCGACCACCACCAGCTTGTCGGGGGTCAGCTCCTCATAGGCCACGCCGGAGGGCTTGATGACCACCAGCCCCTTCTCCCGGTCGATGCCGGACACATTGCCCCAGGTGTAGGTCACCAGCCCGCGCCGGGGCAGTTCCATATTTGCCTCCCAGACAGCCTTCTTCAGCGCTTCCAGCATCCGTCTCTTCAGCCCCCTTTTTTCGCCGCGCCGGCGGCGAAACGTTTTTCTCACCCTCTGATTGTATCACAGTTCCCCCGGCCCGTCCACACAAAATGCGGCCGTTTTCCCCCTTTCTCCCCGTGAAAAACTTAACTTCCGCCACCCGCTTTACACCCTTCGCGGGGCCATGGTATACTGAAGGCAAACTTGAGACTTTTTGCGGAAAGCGGGTGGTCGATGTGGACGCAAAACAGCTGGCGGGAAGGGGCTGCGGCAGGCGGTATGAAAAGGAATACCTCAACAAATACCGGGACTGCATGCTCTTTTACTGCGACGGAAAAGCGCGCTTCGAGCGCTACTGCTACGGCGAGGGCGCCTGTTTTGTGTTCGGCGTCTGGGCGGCGCTGGAGGCGGACGGCACGCTGCGCTATCGCCAGCCGCTGCCGCCCCTGGCCGCGGCCGCCGACCTGCCCCAAAGGCTCACCGCCGTCGAGGGGGACGTGCTCTATTTCGACAATGCCCGCTGGAAGTGGGAGCTCGCGGCGGACCTTGCGCTGGACAAAAAGAACGGCTATACCCGGCTGCGGATGCTTGCGCATCGGCTGACCGGCCGCTGAACGATTTTATCTCTTGGAAGCAAAGGAGGTCGTGTCCATGGGTGTCAAATTCCGGTATCGGCTGGCCGCCGGCGGCCGGCGCGCGGTGTGCCGGGTGGTGCTCTTTTTCTTGTTCCGCGCCTTAAACGCCCTCTCGGTGCGGGACAGCCGCGTCGCCGCCGAGATCGCCCCCTGGCCCGAAGAGCGGGTGCTGGGGCTGGAGATCCCCGGCGGGCCGGCGCTGTACATGGCCCGGCGGGGCAAACGCCTCGCCCGGCTGAAAGCCGGCGCCGCGCCGGACATCCTCATCCGCTTCAAAAGCGTCCGGGACGCCTTTTATGTTTTTACCGGGCAGATGGGGGTGGCCGCGGCCTATGCCCAGCACCGGTTCACCGTGCGGGGCAACGTGAGCGCGACCATGAGCTTTGTCCGCTGTGTGGACCTGGCGGAGGGGTATCTCTTCCCGCCCTTCTGGGCAAAATACATCCTGAAACAGCTGCCTGAAAAGCAGCTTGGCAGCCTGCGCCTTTATGCCGCGGTGCTGCTGGGCCGGTAAGGAGGTCGTTTTCATGCCGAGTTACTACGAGTTCAAGCTTCCCGCCAAGATCCTCTCGGGCGACGGCGCGCTGGAGCACATTCCGCATGAGCTGGAGGGCCTTGGCTGCAAGCGGCCTCTGCTGCTGAGCGACGAGGGCCTGGTCAGGGCCGGGGCGGTGGCCGTCGTGGAGGGGGCCATGGCCCAGGGCGGCGGCGCCTTCGCGGCGCAGTTCTGCCGCATCCCGCCGGACTCCTCCATCCAGACGGTGAACGAGATCGCCGCCTTCTACCGGGAGAAAAACTGCGACGGCCTGGTGGCGGTGGGCGGCGGCAGCGTCATCGACACCGCCAAGGGCGTGGGCATGGTGCTGGCCCAGGGCAGCGGCGATTTGCTGCAAAACGCCGGCTGCGAGGTGCTGGGCCGGGGCGCCCATGTGCCCTTCATCGCGGTGCCCACCACCGCCGGCACCGGCAGCGAGGCCACCCTGGTGGCCGTGGTGGCAAACCCGGAACAGCATGTGAAGATGGAGTTCATCAGCTACCACCTGCTGCCCGACGCGGCGGTGCTGGACGTGCGCATGACCTCGAGCCTGCCGCCCCGCATCACCGCTTCCACCGGCATGGACACCCTGTGCCACGCCATCGAGGCGGCCAGCTGCCTGCAGCGCAACCCGGTGAGCGACTCCTTTGCCGAAAAGGCCATAAGCCTGGTGATGAAGAACCTGCCCGCCGCGGTGAAGAACGGCCAGGACAAGGCCGCCCGCCTTGCCATGGCCAACGCAAGCCTTTTGGCGGGGGCGGCCTTCTCCAACAGCATGGTGGGCCTGGTGCACGCCATCGGTCATGCCCTGGGGGGCGTGTGCCGGGTGGCCCACGGCGACGCCATGACCATCCTGCTGCCGGCGGTGATGGAGTTCAACCTGGAAAAGTGCGGCGAGCGCTACGGCGAGTTGCTGCTGGCCCTCACCGGGCCGGAGGAGTACGCCGCCACCCCCGCCCCCGACCGGGCCGGCGCCGCCATCGCCGCGGTGGCAGCCCTGCGCGGGCGGCTGCACGAGGCCTGCGGCCTGCCCGTCACCCTGCGGGACACCGGCAGGGTGGAAAAGAGCGCCTTCGAGGCGGTGGCCCGCACCGCCCTGGACGATGGCGCCATGATCGTCAATCCCCGCCAGGCCGACTTTGAACAGGTCCTGGCCATTCTGGAGAAAGTGTGGTAAAAACCATGGAGATCGAACAGATCGTCAATCGTCAGCGAGAATATTTCGCCACCGGCAAGACCCGCCCGGTGGCGGCCCGCCTGGCCGCTTTGCGGCGGCTGCAGGCGAACATCCGCGCCCAGGAAAAGCAGCTGCAGGCCGCCATGAAGCAGGACCTGAACAAGAGCGGCTTTGAGAGTTATATGGCCGAGATCGGCATGGTGCTGGATGAGGTGGGCCACACCATCAAAAAGCTGCCCGCCTGGGCCAGGCCCAAGCACGCCCGCACCCCCATGTCCCAGTTCGCCGCCAAAAGTTTCATCCTGTCCGAGCCCTACGGCGTGGCGCTGGTGATGGCTCCCTGGAACTACCCGTTCCTGCTCAGCATGGACCCGGTCATCGGCGCGGTGGCGGCGGGCAACTGTGTCATCCTCAAGCCCAGCGCCTACGCCCCGGCCACCAGCGCGGCCATGGCAAAGCTCATCGCCGACACCTTCGACCCCGGCTGGGTCACGGTGGTGGAGGGCGGCCGCAAGGAGAACAGCGCCCTTCTGGACCAGCGCTTCGACTTCATCTTCTTTACCGGCGGCGTGACGGTGGGCAAGCTGGTGATGGAGAAAGCCAGCCACTGGCTGACCCCCGTCATTCTGGAACTGGGCGGCAAAAGCCCGGTGCTGGTGGATAAGACCGCCAACATCCCCCTCACCGCCCGGCGGCTGGCCTTCGGCAAGGTGCTCAACGCCGGCCAGACCTGCGTGGCGCCGGACTATGTTCTGGTGGACCGCACGGTGAAGGATCAGCTGGTGGAGGAATTGAAAAAACAGTTCGCCGCCATGCTGGGGCCGGACCCCTTGCACAACCCGGACTATGTGCGCATCATCAACCGCAAGCACTTCGAGCGGATCACCGGCCTGTTGGAGGGCGAAACCATCCTGGCGGGCGGCAACAGCCGGGCGGACGAGGTCTCCGGCTGGATCGAGCCCACCCTGGTGGAGGGCAGCGCCGACTGCAAGCCCATGCAGGAGGAGATCTTCGGGCCCATCCTGCCCATCATCCCGGTGGGCGACATGGACGAGGCCATCGCCTTTGTGAACGGGCGGGAGAAGCCGCTGGCGCTCTACCTCTTCACCCGGGACAAGGCCACCGAGGACAAGGTCCTCGCCCGGTGCAGTTTTGGCGGCGGGTGCGTCAACGACACCATCATCCACCTGGCCACACACGACATGGGCTTTGGCGGCGTGGGCCAGAGCGGCATGGGCAACTACCACGGCAAGCGCAGCTTCGACGCCTTCAGCCACGAGAAGAGCATCGTGAAGAAGGCCCTCTGGCTGGACCTGGCCATGCGGTATATGCCCTACACCGAAAAGAACGAGAAAATGGTGCGCAAGTTCCTGAAATAAGTTTTTTAAATGCACAGCGCCCCCGGGCCGCAGTTTCGCGGCCCGGGGGCGTTTTTTGTTCAGAATACGTCCCGGATGGGCTCCATCGAGTCCACCCCGGCGTAGTAGTCGGCTTTGGAGACCATGGCCATCAGACTTTCCGGCTTTCCCTCCCAGGCCGTGGAACAGACCACATAGAAATTGTCCGCGTTTTCCCCCAGAATGCGGGCCAGCGCGGTGCCCTGGCCCCCGTGATTGCGCAGGGTGATCTCGGTCAGTTCACCGCTTTGCAGGTCCAGCGCGAACAGGCACTCCTTCCAGGTATCGCTGTTGTCCGGCTCGGGCTTCCAGACAGTCTCCACCATCAGGCGGCCGTCCCGCACATAGGCCGTCTGGATGGTCTGCTCCGCCGGCCAGTTTTCGCCCAGGGCCGTGGTCCCGCCGGTGGCGAGGTCGGTCACTTCAAAGTTGCTCCGGCCCGCGCCGTGGCGGAGGAGTTTGCCGTCCCACACAAGGGCGAGGTCATACTCCTCCGCCGCCCACTGGGCCAGCGGGGTGTCCTCGCCGGTGCGGGGGTCCCAGGCGGCGAGGGTGGCGGTGGCGCGGTTCAGGATGTCCTGCTGCTGTTGCTCGTCCGCCGTCAGGTCGCCGGTGGCCTTGTAATACTCGTTCAGCAGAGCGTCGCCGTCGCTGGTGCGGTGCAGGATGCAGCCGCCCAGTGCCCCCACGGGTTGAAATCCCTCCGGCAGCGCCGCGCCGTACTCCACCGTGCCGGCGGCGGGGTCTACCCGGGCGGCCTTGCCCTCCACGGCGATCCACAGGCTGCCCTCCTCCTCGGCCATGGGGATGAGGGAGGTGTATTCCTGCACGCCGGACAGGACGTTCTTCCGCTCGCCCCCGCCCAGCGGCTGCGCGTCCAGCGACCAGGTGCCGTCCTGTTCCATACCGCCCTCCAGCAGCCAGTCGCCGGCCACCGCCAGTTCCCGCCAGCCTGCGCGCCAGGCGGGACAGCTCTCATCCCCGTGGGCGCAGCCCTCCACACCGCACAGCGGCGTGCGAGTGCGGGCGGCGTAGTCGATGCGGCAGAGCAGGAAGTGCTCGCCCTGGCCCACACATTCATAAAATCCGCTGTCGGTCTCCGCCGCCGGCGTGCCCATGTAGGCCCGCGCCACCGTGCTGGTGAGGGTATGTTCCCCGTCCAGCAGCTTTTCCACGGTGCTCCCGTTTGTCTGGGTCGCGCTTTCGCTCGCCGGCGGGGCGGATGCGCTCTGCCCCGTCTCCTGCCCCGCGCAGCCTGCCAGCAAAAACGCCACCAGCGCCACGCCCAGGGCAGCGCGGGTGGTTCGCTTCAAAAACCGTTCCATTGTTGAACAGCCTCCTTTTTCCGGCAGGGCGGTTGCCGCCTCTGCCTTGATACTGCCCTCATTGTAGCCCCCACTTTTATCCAACTTGCAGCCGGATCGTTTCCCCGGGGGCATTTTTCAGGAAAAAGAGGCCGCTTCCAGCAAAAATGTCTCGTGGGCGGCGCAAATCTGCAGCCGCAGCCGCCCCTGCTGGGAGCGCAGTTCCGTCGCCCCGGCCTGTACCGTTTCCGCCTCTTCCCAGTCGGGCAGCGCGTCCACCCCCAGCAGGGCGCGCCACTCCTCCAGCAGCGCCAGCGGGTCGGCGGGCGCGTCCGCCGGCCCGTACACCGCCAGCCGAACGGGCAGGCCGGTCACCGGTTCGGTGATGAGGTACACATCCCCCAGCCGCACCCGCACAAAACCCATCTCGTCCCGCCAGGCCTGGCCCAGGTCGCTCATCGCCAGCGCCTCGCCCAGCACCCGCCGGGTCTCGCCGCTCAGATGTTCCATGCCGGACAGTTCCAGCAGCGTTTGCCGGGCGTTCTCCGCCGCCGCTTTGGCCGCTTCTTCCTCAAGGGGTTCCCAGCCCTCGCTCCAGCCGCCCAGCAGCGTCTCCCGCTCGTAAAGCTGGCTCACAAAGTCGTTCTCCCGCGCCGCGGCGCTCAACGCCAGGTCGGTGGCCGGGCGGGGCCGGGGCGCGGCGAACAACTCCCGGTCATAGGCCCCGCACACCGCCGCCGGCAGAGCCATGCTGCCCGCCGCCACCGCCAGCACCAGCAGCCAGAGGGCGGTGTTTTTCAGCCGGCATTTTACCTGTTTCACGCCCTCGCCTCCTTCAGTTCAAACCGCACAGCGGTGCCTTTTCCCGCTTCGCTCTCAATGGCAAGCTTGCCGCCATGGAGCCGGGCGATGCGCTCGCAGAGGGCAAGGCCGAACCCGCTGCCGTTCTGCGCCCGGGCGCGGGAGCGATCCACCATATAAAAGGGCTCCGTCACCCGGGCCAGCTCCTCTTGCGGGATGCCCCGGCCTTTGTCCCGCACCGTCAGCGTCACCCTGCCCTCTTGGGCCCGGGCGGTCAGGGTCACCTTGCCGTCCGCCGGGTCGGCCTTTTCCGCGTTGCTCACAAGATTCTGCACCAGCGCCAGCAACAAATCCGGCTGGGCCAGCACCGCAAGGCCCTCAAAGCCCTCGAATACCAGTTCCGTTTTGGCCTCGGGCGGGCGGATGCGCCGCAGCCGGGCCTCCAGGACTTTCAGTTCCAGCGGTTCCAGCGCCAGTTCACCGGTGTGCTCCAACTCCATGAACACCATCAGCTTTTGGCTCAACGCCTCCAGCCGCTTTGTCTCGTGATAGATGTAGTCCGCCGCCTTTTTGCGGGCCTCGGGCGGCAGTTCACCGGTGCGCAGCAGCGAGGCATACCCCATCATGCTGGTGATGGGAGTCTTGAGTTCGTGGGTGAAGGCCGCCACAAAGTCGTCCCGCTGGCGCACCGACAGGTCCAGCTGCTCCACCTTCTGCTGCACCGCCCGGGCCATTTGGTCGAAACTGCGGCTCAGGTCCGCCAGTTCGTCCTCCCCCTTCAGCGCGGTGCGCTCATCGTAAGCCCCGGCGGCGATGCGCCGGGCAGCCTCCTCCAGCCGGGCCACCGGCCGGGTGAGCATCCGGCTCATCCACAGCACCAGCACCACCAGCGCCGCGAAGGCCGCTCCCTCCACCCGGGCAAAGCCCCGCAACAGCGCCTCCCGCGCTTCAAAGAGGCCGGTCACGTCATAGGCGTTCAGCACCCAGGCGCTCCCCGCCGCCTGCTCCACCTTGGTGGCGTACAGCTGAAACACCCCTTCCCCGGTGTCCAGATAGGTCACGGCGGCGTCTCCCGCCGCCAGCGCCGCCCGCTGGTCGTCGGCTGTCACCGCCTCGGGCAGGCTGGACCAGACGGCAAACCCGCTGCCGTTGTAGAGGGCCATCCACTCGCCGCCGGTGCCGCCGTAGCTTTGCAGCCGCCGGCCGTACTCCTTCAGGCGGACCGCGTCAAAGGGCTCGTCCCCCGTCTCCATCAGCGCCAGCTTCACACCGTAGGCGTCCCGCTGGTGGTGGGCCTCGTTCTGCCGCTGGGCCGCCGCCAGCTGGCTGTCAAAGCTGCTGCGCACCAGCCAGGCCGCCCCCGCGTTCAGCACCACCGCCAGCAGCGCCAGCATCGCCAGCGCCAGCTTGTGAGAAAACTTCATTCACTCCGCCTCCAGCATATACCCGATCTTGTACACCGTGCGGATCTCCCTTTGCAGGCCCAGCTTTTTGCGCAGCCGCTGGATGTGCAGGTCCAGCGTGCGGGTGTCGTCCTCGGCGATATCCCCCCACACCCGCTCGTACATCACGTCCCGGTAGAGCGCCAGGCCCCGGTTGCGCACCAGCAGCAAAAACAGGTCGAACTCCCGGGGCGTCAGCGCCACCGGCTCGCCCTCCCGTTTCACCGTGCGCCCCGCCGGGTCCACCTCCAGCCCGAACACCCGCAGCGTGCCCAGCCGCCCGGTGCGGCGCAGCACCGCCTCCGCCCGGGCGATCAGCTCCATCGGCTCAAAGGGCTTCACGATGTAGTCGTCCGCCCCCAGGCGCAGCCCCCGCACCCGGTCCGCCAGCTCTCCCTTGGCCGTGAGAAAGATCACCGGCGTGCCGGCGGGCTGCAGGTATTCCATCAATTCAAACCCGCTGAGCCCGGGCAGCATCACGTCCAGCAGCACCAGGTCGTACCGCTTTTTCTCGATCCGATCCGCCGCCGCGTCACCGCTGGCCGCCGTCTCGCACCGGTGGCCCACCTGGGTCAGCGTCAGTTCGATCAGGTCGGCGATGGCCCGCTCATCGTCCACGATCAAAATGTCCGCCATGTTCTCTCCCCCTTTTTGTCTAAAGTATACCGCGGTTGTATCCGGGGCGTATCCGCCCGCAAAAATTTTCCTCTTGACAACTGTGTATACTGTGTATATACTGTATATGTCGGATATGTACAGCCCGATAAATTCAAGGAAACGGAGAACACTGATGGAGATCTACATCAGCAATTCCGGCGCCAAACCCATTTACGAACAGATCACCGACCAGATCAAGGCCGCCATCCTCGCCGGCAGGCTGGCCCAGGGCGAGCCCCTGCCCAGCATCCGTTTTCTGGCGAAGGAGCTGGGCATCAGCGTCATCACCACCAAGCGGGCCTACGAGGAGCTGGAGGCCGCGGGCTTCATCCACACCCTGCCGGGCAAGGGCAGTTTTGTGGCGGCGGCCGATCCCCAGCTGCACCGGGAGGCCACCCTCAAAAAGGTGGAGGAGTTGCTGGGGCAGGCGCTGGACGTGGCGGCGGCGGGCGGTGTGAGCCGTTCGGAGGTGCTGGAAACACTCAAACTGCTGTCAGAGGGAGAATGAACCATGGAAAATGCCATTGAGGTGCGCGGCCTGTGCAAGCGTTACCCCGACTTCCAGCTGCAAGACGTCAGCTTTACCGTGCCCGCCGGGAGCATCGTGGGCTTCATCGGCGAGAACGGCGCGGGCAAGACCACCACCATGCGGGCCATTCTGGGCACCCTGCGCCCGGACGGCGGCTCCGTCACCGTGCTGGGCAAGCCCGCCGGCGACACAAAGACTCTGGCGCAGGTGGGCGCGGTGTTTGAGGAGGCCTTTTTCTACGAGGTGCTCAGCCCCGCGGAGGTGGGCGCCTGCCTCGCGTCGCTGCAGCCCGGGTTTGACAGGGGTTATTACCGGCAGCTGCTGGACCGGTTCGACCTGCCTCCCGCCAAAAAGATCAAGGACCTGAGCCGCGGCATGCGGATGAAACTGCGGCTGGCGGCGGCGCTGGCCCACCATCCGAAATTGCTGCTGCTGGACGAGGCCACCAGCGGCCTGGACCCGGTGATGCGGGCGGAGATCCTGGATCTCTTGCGGGATTTCATCCAGGACGCGGAGAACAGCGTGCTGCTGAGCAGCCACATCACCGCCGATCTGGAAAAAGCGGCGGACTACATCGTCTACATCCAGAAGGGGCGCATCCTCTTTGAAAAGGAGACCGACCTGCTGCTGGAGGAGTACGGCATCCTGCGGGCGGGAGCGGACGCGCTGGCGGCGCTGCCCGATGATCTGGTGGTGGCAGCGCGCGCCAACGCCTTCGGCCGGGCGGCCCTCGTGCGGGACCGCCGCCTGGCGGCGGCGCTGGTGCCCGGCGCGGTGCTGGACAAACCCACCCTGGACGACATCATGCAGTTTTATTCGGAAAGGAGCGCCCAATGATCGGCCTTTTGAAAAAGGACCTGTTTATTCTGCGAAAGGTCTACATGAAAAATTTCTTTCTGGTGCTGGCGCTCTACACCGTGCTCGGTGTGGCGCTGAAGATGAACAGCTTCTTCACCCTGATGAGCTGGATGTACGGCTTTTATGTGGTGAGCCTGTTCAGCGTGGACAACGCCTGTCACTGGGATTTCTACGCCGCCACCCTGCCGGTGAGCCGCAAGACCGTGGTGAGCGCCAAGTTCCTGCTGCTGGGCCTGTGCATCGCCGCTGGCTTTGTTTACAGCCTGATCATGGCTCCGGTGGCGCACCTGCTGACCGGCGAGCCCATTACCGAGAGCATCCTGGCCAGCCTTCTGGTGACCCTGATCCTGGTCATCTACTTTGCGATGACCATCCCCCTCACCTATGCCTTCGGGCCGGACAAAGCCCGCAGCGCCATGCTGTTGCTGATGGGCCTTGCCGGCGGCGGCATCCTCGCCGCCGCCAGCCTGGGCGGTGGCGCCGGTGCTGTTTTGATGGCCCTGTTCGGCTGGATGGAGACTTCCCCTGTCCCCGGCTTCGCCATCGTCTCCGCCGCGGCGGCGGCGATGTGCGTTGTCTGCTGGCTCATCAGCTGCCGCATCTACGAAAGAAAAGAGTTTTAACGCGCAGAGCGCCGCCTGCCGGAGGCAGGCGGCGCGCCTTTTTTCGTTTCAGCCCAAAGCCACGTCCAGCAGCATCATCACCAGAAACCCCAGCATCACGCTGGAGGTGCCCACATGGGAGTGCTCGCCCAGATGGGCCTCGGGGATGAGTTCCTCCACCACCACATAGATCATGGCCCCGGCGGCGAAGGCCAGCACCCAGGGCATCATGCCCTCCACGCTGCCCGCCGCCAGCACCGTGGCGAGGCCGAACACCGGCTCCACCACGCCGGAGAGTGCCCCGCACACAAAGGCCTTGCCCCGGCTCACCCCCTGTCCCCGTAGCGGCAGGCTGATGGCCGCCCCCTCGGGGAAGTTTTGCAGCCCCATGCCGATGGCCAGCGCCACCGCACCGGGCAGGGCCGCCGCGCCGCCGTCCCGGGCGGCCACCGCGAAGGCCAGGCCCACGGCCATGCCCTCGGGGATGTTGTGCAGCGTCACCGCCAGCACCACCATGGTGGTGCGCTTGAGCCGGGCGGGCAGGCCCTCCGGCTCATCGCTGCCGATATGCAGGTGAGGCAGCAAACGATCCAGCAGCATCAAAAAGACGCCGCCCAGCACAAAGCCGCCCCCGGCGGCCAGCAGGGCGCTCTGGCCCTGCTGCTGGGCCATCTCCATGGCGGGGATCAGCAGCGACCACACCGACGCGGCGATCATCACCCCGGCGGCAAAGCCCAAAAAGGCCCGCTGCAGCCCTGCGCCCATATCTTTTTTGAACAGAAACACGGTGGCGGCCCCCAGCACGGTGGCAAGGCAGGTGGCCCCGGTGCCCAGCAGGGCAAAATACAATTCACGCTGTACCATGCGTTTTCTCCTTCATGCCGCGTCGCGCCGCGGTTTTTGCCCGCCGCCCGCGCCCCGCGAGAAGGGCGGGCGGCGCTGCTTTCACTATACACTACCCGGCCGTGCATTTCAACTTGATTTGCCACCCAAAAGCAGGTATAATAGGAAAGCATCCTTTTGTCTCTGTAGCTCAGATGGATAGAGCGTTCGCCTCCTAAGCGGCAGTTCGTTCGAGTCCGTGGGCGGAGGAAAATTGAATATTTTTGATATATGTCCCAGTAGCTCAGTTGGATAGAGCACGAGCCTCCTAA